>JAQWBQ010000140.1 GCA_028706295.1 Bacteroidales bacterium | reverse complement strand
GTTGACACCATCCTGCAATTACCCTGATTTTTAGCGGCATTCTGTAACATTATCACCGATTTTTCGTATCTTTGCAGTCATTTCGGGGCTGACCGGTTTTGACAGCAAGGAAGTGGAGTTGTAAGCATGCCGAGTCCTCGTGAGCGGACCTCGTTAAAAGTCAGTTCACACAGCCAATAACTGGCGACAATTATTCTTACAGACTGGCTGCTTAATTTTAGAAATTAAGCGCCTCTTGTCTCCCGGAAAACCTTTCTCAACGGTGTTCCGTACGAGGCATCGCAAAAGTTGAGATAGCCCTGACCCCGTTCCGTTGTCAGGGTAAAGCAACAGGAACTAAGGATCGGATGGGTTTGCTTCTGACCAGTCCGGGCCCGACAATCAATCAAAAGCTAAGCATGTAGAAAGCAATTTTGCTGCTTGTTTGGACGAGGGTTCGAATCCCTCCAGCTCCACAAAAAACCTTGAGCCGGAATTTCGGTTCAAGGTTTTTTTTATGTTTTGTTTGTAAAAAAATATTATTTTTACATATTCTTTTCGACAAAATATTTTATGATATTTGAAGTCATCCTTTCAAACATTCAAATCTAAATCAAGCCAAAATGAAAACATTGCGTATCACACTGTTGCTATTTGTAGCGGCTGGTATTGTTTTCTACTTAAGCTCCTGTAAGAAAACTAAAACTTCAACCGGAACCCTTCAGGTTAATGTTCAGGACGAAAACTCCAAACCGATCCTTCTTGCAAGCGTCTTTCTTGTACCGGGAGGAGAGACCCAGCTTACCGACACCCTCGGAAACGCTTTATTTTCGGAACTGGATGAAAACGAGATTTATACAATTACGGTGATTAAGGCAAATTATGATACCGTGACTAAGCCCTCAATCCGGATAATTGCAGATCAGACAACCAAAACGACAGTCATGCTGAATAGCTCTGTTGGGGATTTGCTGTTTAAAATCTTTGATGAGCATGCATTCCCAGTATCATTGGCCACTGTTACCCTGAATCCTGGTGGGCTTGTTCAGCTGTCAGATTTAACAGGCAATGCCCTCTTTACTGGGATATCCAAAGGGGGAGGTTATTCGGTTAATGTTTTCAAGGCAGGTTATGACACTGCTATCCAGAGCGGGATTCAGGTAAAGGGAGGCAGTGTTACGGAGGTGACTATTTTATTGTCGACAGATCCCAGATTGCACGTTTCCGATTCGATCCTTGATTTTGACAGTACGAAGACTCAACTCCCTCTGATACTGTCAAATGAAGGTACTGGCAGTTTTAACTGGCAGTTGGTATCGGGATCTTATGTATGGTTATCCGTACATCCTATATCAGGGATAGTCAACGAAAGTGAAACGGACGTGCTGATTGCAGAAGTTGACAGGACTAAATTGAAACAGGGAGAAAACGAAGCTGTTTTTTATATTGATGCTTATAATGCCGGATTGAAAAAGATCACAGTCAGAGCATATTTTCCAAAACCGGTATTTGACTCAACGGTAACAGATTATGACGGGAATATTTACAAAGTAATCAGGATCGGTTCACAATACTGGCTTGACAAAAATTTACTGGTTACCCACTCCCCGTCGGGCAGTCTGGTAACAAGTTATTATTATAATTCGAACCCGGATTATTTGGCGACATATGGAAGGTTATATACTTGGGAGGTTGCAATGAATGGTTCAATAGCTGAAAAAGCCCAGGGACTGTGTCCTGATGGCTGGCATGTCCCAAGTTATTCAGAATTTGATCAACTTATTTCATCTCTTGGCGGACCGGCACTTGCAGGAGGAAAGCTCAAAGAACAAGGGATTAGTCATTGGGAAACACCCAATACGGGAGCAACCAACTCCAGTGGTTTCACTGCCTTACCGGGAGGAGATTATTGGGATGATGGCACTTACCATTACCTTCACCAGAGATCCTTTTTCTGGTCATCAACAAGCTACGTATCATCACAATCATACATTGTTTATCTGCATAATAATAATGCAGAGACTGTCTTTTTTCCGGTATTGAATTCTGATGGCTTTTCAGTACGTTGTATAAAGGATTGAACCGGGATTGAAGAAATTCCTTACTCCCCCACAAACTTCCGGATATCCTCCGTACCGATGATCCCGTCACACAAGATCATCAGACGTTCCACCACGTTTCGTAACTCCCTGATGTTTCCGCTCCAGGGCATCTCCTTCAGCAATTCCAGCGCTTCAGGCGCAATCTCCATTTTTGACCGGCCCATATTCCCAGCGTACTCCGTTAAAAAGTGATCCACCAGCAGGGGAATATCATCGGCGCGTTGCCGTAAAGGAGGAACATCAATTACGATGACACTCAGCCGGTGATAGAGATCCTCCCTGAAATTCCTGTTTTGAATTTCTTCACGGATATTCTTATTGGTGGCCGCTATCACCCGCACATCGATCGCAATCTCTTTCTCGCCCCCTACCCGGTTGATTTTGTTTTCCTGAAGCGCCCGCAACACTTTCGACTGGGCCGAAAGGCTCATATCACCTATCTCATCCAGAAACAAGGTTCCTCCGCTGGCCTGCTCAAAATCACCCCGGTGCTGTTTTACGGCAGAAGTGAAGGAACCTTTTTCATGACCGAAAAGCTGGCTTTCGATCAACTCGGCCGGAATTGCTGCACAGTTCACTTCAATAAAAGGACCGTTTGACCGGTTGCTCAACGCGTGAAGGTGGCGGGCAACCAGTTCTTTACCCGTGCCATTTTCACCCGTGATCAACACCCGTGCATCGGTCGGAGCCACCTTCGAAATCATCGCCCTGATCTCGTTCATTGCCGCGGATTGCCCGATCATCTCATAATTCACTCCGATTCTCCGTTTCAACAACTTGGTTTCATCAACCAAACTCTTTCGGTCACGGGCATTCCGCAAAGTTACCAGCAACCGGTTGAGATCAAGTGGTTTGGCAATGTAGTCGTAAGCCCCTTTCTTAATGGCTTCCACGGCTGTTTCAATGGTGCCATGACCTGAAATCATGATCATGGGCGAATCGGTAATCTCGAAAGAGTGTTCAAGAACTTCAATGCCATCCATCTTCGGCATTTTAATATCACATAGGATGACATCATATTTCTTCTCCTTCATCATTTTCAGTCCTTCAACGCCGTCGGAAACATCATCAACCTCATATTTTTCATATTCCAGGATTTCACGTAACGTATTGCGGATACTTTTCTCATCATCAATAACCAGGATCCTTGACATAACATTGGATTTTCATTCAAATTTAGAAAAAGTTTG
>JAQWBQ010000090.1 GCA_028706295.1 Bacteroidales bacterium | reverse complement strand
ATCAGCATAATTTTCTTTTCAAATTCCGCATCAAAAATAAAAAAATATTAAACCTGAAAAAAGTTCGCTCCGTTTATATCACGATTTTCTTTAACCCCAATTTTTCGCCTTCATCGATCATAAACTTGTACGCAGCTTCATATTCATTCGGGATTATGCCTTCGAGGATCGCTTCGGTGATGGCATCCTTGATAATGCCGACCTGCTTTGAAGGCTGGATCTGGAAGGCAGCCATAATGATTTCGCCCGATATCGGCGGTTGCCAGTTCCGAAGGCGATCTTTTTCCTCGATATCCTTGAGCTTCTGCCTGACCAGGATAAAATTGGAGATATACCTTTTGACTTTCTGAGGATTCTTGGAAGTGATATCGGCGTTACATAGTGTCATCAGGTCGTCGATGTCGTCGCCGGCCTCGAAGAGAAGCCGACGAACCGCCGAATCAGTCACCACATCTTCGGCCAGAACAATGGGGCGCAGGTGCAGCTGAACCAGTTTCTGAACATATTTCATCTTTTCGTTCAGGGGCAATTTCAGTTTCCTGAAAATTCCCGGTACCATCTTCGCACCACGGAATTCATGGGTATGAAAAGTCCAGCCGGTCCCCGGAATAAATTTCCTGGTGGCAGGTTTCGCGATATCATGGAGCAACGCGGCCCACCGCAGCCAAAGATTATCTGAGACTGTGGCAATATTGTCAAGAACGGCGAGGGTATGGGCAAAATTATCCTTATGCCCTTTACCTTCGATGGTTTCGGTGCCTTTCAATTCGCAAAATTCAGGAAAGATCAACTGCAGCAATCCCGTATCGTCGAGCAGCCTGAAACCGGCCGAGGGAACGGGCGCCTCAATGATCAGGTTGAGTTCGTCGGAAACGCGTTCCATCGAGACGATGGAAATCCGGTGGGCGTTGCGCCGGATCGCTTCAAGGCAAACCGGGTCGATGGAAAATCCCAGTTGTGTCGCGAACCGGATGGCACGCATCATCCGAAGCGGGTCATCGGAAAAGGTCACATCGGGGTCAAGGGGTGTACGGATAACTTCCTGTTTCAGATCCCCGATCCCGTTGAAGGGATCGATCAGGGAACCGTAATGTGCCGGAGTCAGTTCGATCGCCATGGCATTGATGGTAAAGTCGCGCCGGTTCTGGTCATCCTCCAGTGTGCCGTCTTCCACGATCGGTTTCCGGGAATCGAGCCGGTACGATTCTTTTCTTGCCCCAACAAATTCAAACTGGTATCCCTGGTAATTAAACATGGCTGTTCCGAAATTCCGGAAGAATTTTACCGGAATGTCGCCTTCCAGTTTTGATGCCACGCGGTTGGCAAACTCAATTCCGCTGCCCAGAACCACGATATCGATATCCTGTTTGTTATCGCGTTTGAGGATCAGGTCCCTTACAAATCCCCCGATGACAAAGGCCCGGGTGCCGGACTCTTCAGCCACTCCTGAGATTACCTTGAAGACCGGGTTTTTCAGATATTTTTTAAAAGTCACGGCAGTTTCGGGTTGAATGTGTTCCTGAATGACAGGGTTGCGCATGCAAAATTACGGAATCGTTTATAATTAGTCCGGGAAAAATTTACCGGTCAGGTTTGGGGGATCAAATCCGGAATTGTATCTTTGAAGCCAAATTTCAAAGCAACTAACTTCTTTTAATTTAGAAAATTATGGCAAAAAGAACAATTGTGGCGATGCCGGGCGACGGCATCGGGAAGGTCGTCCTCAACGAAGCGATCCGGGTTTTGGACGCAGCAGGTTTTGATGCAGAATATGTTCACGGTGATATCGGATGGGAATTCTGGTGCAAGGAGGGGGACCCATTCCCTGTCAGAACCCAGAAATTATTGGAAGAACACAAAATAGGGCTGTTTGGTGCCATCACATCCAAACCCAAGGATAAGGCTGAAGCCGAGCTTTCACCCGATCTGAAAGGGAAAGGATACGTTTACTACAGTCCGATCGTGAGCATGCGGCAGAAATATGACCTCGATATCTGCATGCGGCCCTGTAAGACCTTCAAGGGCAACCCGTTGAACTTCATCCGTCGCGGATTTGGAGGAGTTATTGAGGAACCCGTCGTGGATACTATGATTTTCCGCCAGAATACCGAAGGATTATACGGGGGTGTGGAGTGGACCAATCCTCCCGACCTGGTTTACGATGCGCTGATGACCCATAAAAAGTTCAGAGACAACTTTGCCTGGTGCCCGAGGCCGGAGTTAGCGGTTTCGACCCGTATCTTCACGAAGAAATATACGACGCGGATTGTAAAGACTGCCTTTGAATATGCCAAATCAAAAGGGATTGATACCGTTACGGTGTGTGAAAAACCCAATGTGATCCGCGAAACTTCGGGGATGATGCTGAAGATCGCCCAGGAGATGTCGAAGACCGAATATCCCGATATCAAGGTGCAGAATACGAACATCGACGCTCAGATGATGTGGCTGACCAAGAACCCGGAAACTTATCGCGTGATCGTTGCCGGTAACATGTTCGGTGATATCGTTTCTGACGGCTTTGCCGGACTTATCGGTGGGCTTGGTTTTGCCTGCAGTGCCAACATCGGTCCTGAAATCGCGGTATTTGAGCCAACCCATGGTTCGGCTCCCAAGTATGCCGATTACAAACCCTCCATCGTGAACCCGATTGCCATGATCATGTCGGCTTGTATGATGCTCGATCACATTGGAGAACACGCCATCTCTGAAAAAATCCAGAAAGCCGTGGCCGAAGTTGTTGAGGAAGGCAAAGTTAAAACCTACGACATGATGAAACTCCCCGGCAAACCCGATGTTTTCGAAAAAGGAGCAGCCAACACCACCCAGATGGCGGATGCCATCATCGCAAAGATCAGGCGTTAGACATATAAAAACAATTGACTGAATGACTGATTGACTGATTGATTGATTTATTTGACGTTCATACCTTTAAATCGGTAAATCAATCATTCAATAAATCAATAAATAAATTGACAGATTGGAATCCTGGTGCATGGAAGACAAAATTGAAAAGACTGAGGAATTACTAACACGCACAAAAAATGCTGCATTAAGGATTATCCGGCTTTATCAGCGACTTCCAAAATCCGGGGAATGCCAGGTTATTGGTAAGCAATTACTGAAAAGCGGAACATCGATGGCGGCAAACAACAGGTCTGCCTGCAGGGCTCGATCAAAAGCGGAGTTCTTTTCTAAAATATGCATTGTCGTTGAGGAAACCGATGAAACCATTTTTTGGATTGAACTTTTAGCGGAAGCAAAATTAATACCTGTAGCCAAAATCAGATCCCTTCATGATGAAACCATAGAACTACTATCAATTTTTTCTGCGACCAGAAAAACCATAAGCCGTCAAACCAATAAAAAATAAACCGATCAATCAATCAGTCAATCAATCAATCAATCAATCAATCATTCAGTCATTCAATCAATTAATAAAATGACAAACGAAATCGTAACCCTCTGGCCGGAGCTCATGTGGATCGAAGATCCGGATCTCCGGGAAAAAACTGCAAAAACCTGGGAACTGGCGCTCGAACGGAGCGTTCTGACCGCCGATGACCTGAACAAAATCCCCTTCACGCTTTTAGCGGGACCCGACCTTAAAGTGTCGTTCATGGCACACAAGCGTTGTGTTGTCCATGTGGCGCGCGATGCCGGTAAAAAGATGAACGAATTCTTCGGCAGCGACATGCCGGTCGATATGGATGTCCTGATCGCCGGTGCGATCCTGGCCGATGTCGGAAAGCTGCTTGAGTACGAACTCGATGCCAATGGGAAATCGTTCCAGGGAAAATATGGCAAGTATCTGCGTCATCCCTTCTCGGGAGTCTCCTTGGCCGAACAATGCGGAGTGCCTGCCGCCGTGTGCCATATCATTGCCACGCATGCCGGCGAAGGCGACATGGTAAAACGTACGGTCGAAGCCTACATCGTACACCATGCCGATTTCATGACCTTTGAGCCATTCAGGGAGAGATTAAAATAATTAACTGATTGACTGATTGATTGATTTACAGATTTATAAACGCTCACACTGTTAAACCGGTAAACCAATCACTCAATAAGTAAAGCGACAGATTTACTGAATTGCTGATTTATTAACGTTCACACTGATAAATCGGTAGATTTTTCTTTCAGTCAATCAATCAGTCATTCAATCAATCATTCAATCATTCAGTCAATCAATCAATACACTTATGACCATCATTGAACAAATAATTGCAAACCACTCCGGGCAATCGAAAGTTGTTCCGGGTGATATTGTCGATGTCCTAATCGATACCCGGGCTGCCCGCGATTTCGGGGGCGCCAATGTTGTCAAAAACCTTATCGACAACGGTTTGACGGTTCATGATCCGTCGAAGACTATCTTTACCTTCGACTGCAACCCCGGCGGATCGGATCAGAAATATGCCGCAAACCAGCACTATTGCCGGCAATTCGCACGCGAAAACGGTATCCTCATATATGATGTGGATTCCGGTATCGGCACACATCTGGCCATCGACAAAGGGCTTGTCTGGCCGGGCAGCACCTTCGTGTCGACCGACTCCCATGCCAACATCATGGGGGCCATTGCCTCATTTGGTCAAGGGATGGGTGACCAGGACATTGCCGCCGCATGGGCCAAAGGTGCGGTATGGTTCAAGGTTCCGGCATCGGTAAAAATCAACCTGAATGGTGCCAGACCGGCAGGAATTTCGGCCAAAGACATCGTGCTGAATCTTCTGTCAATCTTTGGAGCAAATAAACTTTTGGGATATTCGGTGGAGATCTACGGGGCAGAAACCGAAAAGTTCACCCTGGCCGAGCGGATCACGATTGCCTCGATGGGCACTGAAATGGGGGCGATCATCATCCTGTTCCCGACCTCCCCTGCCCTGCTGAATGAGATGAAACTGCTCACGGGCAAAGATCAAAAGCCTGTAACCGCCGGCCCGGATGCCGTTTACGAAAAGGTATTCGACATCGACCTTAGTAAATTCGTAACCATGGTGGCAAAGCCCGGGCATCCGCACGATGATATTGCCATCGAAAGTGTCATAAATCAGAAAATTGATTCGGGTTTTATCGGAAGTTGCACCAACGGCCGGATCGAAGATCTGCGGGAAGCAGCAAAAATACTGCGTGGTCGTAAGGTCGCCCCCGGCGTGGTACTGAAAATCGTGCCCGCTACCGACGCCATCTGGACCCGGGCAATGGACGAAGGGCTGATCCAGGTCTTCAAGGAAGCAGGGGTCATGGTCTCGAATGCAGGCTGTGCGGGTTGTGCGGCCGGTCAGGTCGGTCAAAACGGACCAGGTGAAGTGACCATCAGCACCGGAAACCGGAATTTTGAAGGAAAGCAGGGTAAGGGCATGGTCTATCTTGCTTCCCCTGCAGTGGTGGCGGCCTCAGCCGTCGCCGGATTCATCACGACACCAGACAGGATCCCCGAAAAACCGGCTGAATTCGGTAAAACCGGGGCAATCAAAGCCGTCGCAAAGGAAAAGGTGAAGCGTGAAAAACCAACCATCGTGGAAGGAACAGTGTGGCTCATCCCGAAGGATGATATCGATACCGACATGATTTTCCACAACCGGTATCTGACCATCACCGATATCAGGGAGATGGGACAATACACCTTCGACAATTTAAAGGGTTTTGAAGATTTCGCAAAGAGAGCCAAAGTTGGCGACATTGTGATCACACAAAAGAACTTCGGAGCCGGGAGCTCACGCCAGCAGGCCGTCGACTGTTTTCTCTCGCTGGGAGTCAGTTGCATCCTTGCCGAGTCGTACGGGGCCATTTACGAACGCAATGCCATCAACGCGGCAATGCCTATTCTAACCTATAAGCCTGAATCACTTGAAGACGCCGGAATTGAGAATGGCGATCCCATCCGCATCGATTTTGTGACCGGGGAGCTGACCAACCTGCGGAACGGGAAGAAAACCCGTATCAACAGGTTTTATGATGCGCAACTCGCGATCTACCGGAACGGGGGGCTGCTGTGATTGATTTATGATTGACTGAATGACTTTCTATTCTGTTCTTTTAAGTTTCCACCGGCGGTGGGACCAGAGGTAATAGGCGGGTTGGATTTTAATCTCCTGTTCGAGTAAATTCATGAACCGGGAGGTAATTTCTCCGGTTTTTGCTTGTTCCGGATCTGACGCAACAAGTGTAAATGTAATGGTGTAATAGCCTCTTCTGACCTTATTCACGGAAGCGAAGAACACGGGGAGCCGGTGAATACGGGCATATTTTTCAGGACCGTGCAGGGTAGCGGTCTCCTGATTGAGAAAATCAACCCAGAAGGCAAGTCTTGTGCTCGATGGGCTCTGGTCGGCAATCATGAAAAAGACTGCAGGTTCTCCCCAGTCCTGTATAAACGTTTCGGCAGTGCGGGTGATGGAGGCAAGTCGTGTCCGGCCCGTGGCGCGGGTTTTCTGAACATATTCATCAATGTACGGATTGGACAGGGGTTTATAGAATCCGATGGGTTTGTGCAAAAGTTGCGTTCCGGAGGCAGCGCCGCCCCACTCCCAGTTCCCATAGTGACCCGCCACACAGATCACCGATTTCCCCTGTTTAAAGTATTCGTTCAGTACCTCCGGATTGGTACACCGGTACCTGTTAACCAGGTCTTCCTCACGCATAGAAAACGATTTCAGACTTTCGACCAGAATATCTGAAAGATGCCGGTAATACCGGCGGGCAATGCTTCTGAGCTCTGCATCCGTTTTATCAGGAAAACTGTTCTTCAGGTTGGTAAAAACTATTTTTCGCCGGTAACGCAGTACGCTCCGGATAAAATGGTGCAGAATATCTGAGAAAAGATACAGGAACCGTAAAGGAACGAGGGTAAAGAGACCGATAAAAACCCGGAACAGGAGATAGACGAGCTTATTCATGAATGGATGGCGCAGGTTACGCCGGATTGAACCAGCAAATTTAAAGTTTTATCGAAACGGAACAGTTTTTTCACAAACAAATATCGTCCACCTGCATTTCAATCCGTTACTTCACATCCATAATCAATCATTGAAAATTTGAGGATTTGAGAATGTGAAAATGTGATGATGTCCTGATGTGCTAATTGATTTACGATTGAAAATGAGATGTATTTCAAAATAAAGGAGTGATCCTTTAAGAAACATCATTTCTATATTTGCAAACTTGATCCCATTGGAATATAAAGAAGTATTTTTGCAGAAAATTGCAGATCATGCTGATTGTAAAAAGACATCATACAGATCCCTATTTCAACCTTGCCACGGAAGAGTATGTTCTGAAGAATTTCGACGAAGACTCGTTTATGCTGTGGCGGAATGCCCCGTCGATCATAGTCGGGAAACATCAGAATACACTGGCAGAAATCAATGTCGACTATGTCAAGAAACACAATATCCCCGTGGTCAGACGATTGAGCGGGGGTGGCGCTGTGTTTCATGACCTCGGAAATCTCAATTTCACCTTTATCCGGAAAGTGGAAGGAGATCAATTCATCGATTTCAGGAAATATACCGCCCCCATCCTTGAGGTCATGCGTAAGTTGGGGATCCCTGCCCGGTTTGAAGGGAGGAACGATCTGACGATCAAGGGGCTGAAATTCTCCGGGAATGCTGAACACATCTGGAAGGACCGGGTGCTGCACCATGGAACGCTCCTGTTTTCGGCTCAAATGACCAACCTGAGCGACGCCCTGAATGCCGATCCGTCGAAGTTTACCGACAAAGCGGTAAAATCGGTCAGAAGCCGGGTCACCAACATCAGCGAGCATCTGAAAGAGCCCATGGAGGTCCTGCAGTTTTCAGATCTGATCGAAGACCACATCCTTGAAAAATATCCCGATTCAAAGATCACGGAACTTTCTGAAGAAGACCAAAACCGGATCCATGAAATGGTCAGGGAAAAATACAACACCTGGGAATGGAATTTCGGATATTCACCCAACTACAACTTTCGCAAGATTATACGGACCGATAAAGGCGGGACGCTTGAATTCGACCTCGACGTCCACAATGGCACCATGCTGCATATAAAAATTTTCGGGGATTATTTCTGCAAGTACGACACCGAAGAGATTGAGCTGGCGCTGACCGGGATACCGCATCAGGAACAATCGATCAGGGAGGCGTTATCGCGTTTCAACCTGGATGATTATTTCACCGGTGTACGTATGGAAGAGTTCCTTACAGGACTTTTCTAAGGATGCACCTGCTCAGCATTTTCTGACGCCATACTTCAAAATCGAAAATCCCGCAATGCCTGCCATGGTCGATCCGATTAAAATGGCCAGTTTGGCGTTGCTGACCAGATAAGGTTCTGTGAAGGCCAGCAACGTAATGAAAATCGACATCGTGAAGCCGATACCGGCGAGGAACCCGGCACCGGTAAGAGAACACCAGTTCAGATCGCGCGGCAACGGGCTGATCCCTGAAAAGTGGGCAATAGAAGTAAAAAGAAGGATTCCAAGCGGTTTTCCGATCACCAGTCCAGCCAGGATCCCAAATGCATAAGGCTCGGTAAGCGATCCGAAATGATCACGGGTTAATTCGATTCCGGTATTCGATAAGGCAAAGAGGGGAAGCACAAAAAATGCAACGGGTTTATGCAAAACGTGCAATAACCTGTTGGAAGGCGAATCGGCAGCACCCTTGCGGAATGGGATTGCAAACGCCAGTAAAATGCCTGAAATCGTTGCATGAATTCCCGATTCGTGAATAAAATACCACAAGGCCAATCCACCGGTAAGGTAAACGAACAAGTTGTCGACCCGAAGCCGGTTCAATGCCAGCAGAAATCCAAAAATCGCAAGGGCGATCAGCAGATGGATCAGGGAGAAAGAACCGGTGTAGAAGACAGCAATGACCAACACCGCCCCGAGGTCATCAATGACGGCCAGTGCGATGAGGAAGACCTTTAAGGTGGATGGCACTTTATTCCCGAGAAGCGAGATGATGCCCACCGCGAAAGCGATGTCGGTGGCCATGGGTATCCCAGCCCCACGGTGGTATATTGATCCGAAATTAAAAATCAGGTATATGGCTGACGGGACCAACATTCCGCCCAAGGCAGCGACCACCGGCAGCGAAGCGCTCCGCCAGTCGGAAAGCTCACCTGTGTAAAGCTCGCGTTCCAGTTCCAGTCCGATCATCAGGAAAAAAACTGCCATAAGCCCGTCGTTGATCAACAGGGAGACCGGGATCCCGGAGATACTGCTCTCCCAAAGACCTTTGTAACCAGCGCCAACAGCAGAATTTGCAAGTACCAGGGAGACCACAGTGCAGCAGATCAGGATGATGCCTCCCGCCTTCTCACTTTCAAAAAAATCGGTAAACTGTCTTGTAAGGTTCATTTGACTTGCGTTTACGGGACACTGTCGGGGTGATGGGGCCCCGTCGGGGTCAGGTGTTGGGACGTCACCTTACAACCATCGCTGCAATTGATTCCGGAGTGAGATAACTTCCTGTTGCAACGATTCAACCCGGTTGAGCAGGTGTCCGATGGCCTCGATCCCGGCCACGTTAATGTCAAGTTCATAACGCAGGTGGATCATCCGTTCCAGCTCGCCGATGGTTTGATGTCTGATATATTTCTGATCATCCAGTTCTGTCAGGTCAATCAAGCCAAACTCATACAATTCAAGGATAAAGTCGGGTTCGACGTTGTACTCTTCGCAGATCCGTGTGACCGGGGTATACATTTCCTCATCAGGTTCCATGGGGTTGCATTTTTGATAATTCCTTGAAAAGTTCTTTTTCTCGCGGGGTAAGGTTTTCCGGCACCCTGACCATCAGGGTCACAATCATATCTCCAAATTCCTGCTCTTTTTTATACACCGGGAATCCTTTCCCTTTCAGTTTTATCCTCGCGCCGCTTTGGGTTCCGGGTTTTATTTTGATCTTTACGTGTCCGTCGAAAGTTTCAATGACGGCTTCTCCGCCCAGGACAGCGGTATAAAGACCGATCCAGGCCGTCAAGAAAAGATCATTGCCCTCCCTTTTGACCTTCGGGTGGTTCTCAACAAAGAAGGTAATGAACAAGTCGCCGTTGGGACCACCGTTAATCCCAGGGCTTCCGTAACCGGTTATTTTAATGGTCTGGCCATTGTCAACGCCGGCGGGTATGGTGATCCGGATATTTTTCCCGTCGACATTCAGGGTCCGTTGATGGGTTTTGTAAACTTCTTTCAGATTGAGATGCAGTTCGGCCCGGTAGTCATTGCCGCGGAATTTCATCTTCCGTCCCCTGCCACCAGAAAAGCCGGAACCAAACATCGAAGTAAAGAAATCGGAAAAGTCCTGGTCGCCAGATGCGCCGGTGTACCATTGCCCTTCGTCAGCGGCGCCGTGCGGTCGGCCGGTCGACTGTTGATAACCCGGCTTACCATACTCCTCCGCGTGTTTCCACTCCGGTCCGTACTGATCGTATTTCTTTCTTTTTTCAGGATCACTCAGCACTTCATGGGCTTCGTTGATTTGCTGGAACCTCGATTTGGCCGACTTATCATTCGGATTCAGGTCGGGATGATACTTTCGCGCCAGTCTCCTGTAAGCCTTCTTTATTTCGGCTGTTGTTGCCTCCCTGCCGACTTCAAGTATTTTGTAATAGTCGATATATTCCATATCACCTTCTGATAGCGTAAATCAATTCATCGAGCAGGACACCGTTCTTCACAAGAGCCTTTTCGAACAGCGCCTCCCTTTTAAAACCGTTCTTTTCAAGAACCCGCTGTGATGCGAGATTGGTTCCATATGGCCGTGCAAAAATCCGGTTGATCTCCCAGGTTTCAAAGCCATAATCGACCATCCGGGCGATAGCACGGGTAATGATTCCCCGGCCCCAGTATGGTTCGGCGAGCCAATACCCCATCTCGGCATTGTAACGGTGCACGTCGGTTTGCGGAAATACCCCTATCGATCCGATCGCACCTTCTTCAACCACAATTGCCAGGATCCTGGGCGGGTCGAATTCCGAAGCCATGGCAAGAAAAGCTTTTCCGTCGTCCAATGTATAGGGATGGGGAAACTTATCCGTCAGGTTCTTTGCAATGTTGAAGTTGTTTGCATACCTGACCAGATTTTCGAGATCACCGGATTCCCACGGACGCAGCTTAAATTCCATATGATACCATTTTTATTCAGGATGAATGGCGTACACAAAGCCAACCCATCCCTGACCGTATTGCAAATTTAATAAAAGTATGTTTTTTTGTATCTTTAGCGTCCGGTTTCCGGTCCAATACTGAGAAAATATCCATGTCAACCCGGGCCCGTACTGCTGAAATACAGAACCGGAACAATGTTGCAAACAAGAAAATGAAATTCTTCACGGTATAAACGCAGTATAAATCACGGGTATAAATTCCGTGGCGAGCCCTGAACCCCAATTCTGCCGCAGTGCAGCGGTATATTATACCCTCTGAATTGAGCGGGATTGATCGACTAACAAATTTTTTGCGCATCGTTATAAAAATTCGAGTCTCACGAATAAAACCTCTGAAAAATCCACGTAACCTAAAAAACTTAATAATTTATAAATGAAAGATTTTAAGAAATATTATCACATACCCGCCTCGCCCGAAATGGTTTATACGGCATTGACAAACCCGGTTACATTAGAGCTGTGGACCGGTGAACCAGCCGAGATGACAGAAGAACCCGGATCGGATTTTTCGCTCTTTGATGGAAGTATCAATGGCCGGAATCTGTCATTTGAACCCGGAAAAAAGATCGTGCAGCAGTGGTATTTCGGTAATGCCGAACCACCCTCGATCGTCACCATCCTGCTGCATCCCGAAGGTGGGAACACATCCGTCGAACTGAGCCACACCAACATCCCCGATACAGAATACGAGAGCATTTCGACCGGTTGGACCAAATATTTCTTCCAGCCACTGATGGCCTTTTATAAATGAGCAAATTTCAATCTACAATTGACAGTTGACAATGGATAATGGACAATGGACAATTGATAATTGAAAATTAATAATTGAAAATTGAAAACGGAAAATTGTGCTAATTTGAGAATGTGAAAATTTGAAAATTTTGAATGAATGTTTTTTCCCTATTGCCTAATGCCTATTGCCTAATGCCTATTGCCTCTTTTATTAGGGTTATCTCATATCAATGATCGTGGTTGCAGGCCGGAGGCTATCGGATGAAGCTGTGAATCTGACTGTACCCGCCTTATACCCGGCCTGCAAAATAACCTGACACTTCCCATTGAACAGTTTGCGTTGCCAGTATCCATCTTCACATTGATCGGGTTCATGGCTGGATGGATCCCCATTACCCACCCCGATGATCTTCGCATTGCCGGTGAGTGAAAACCGGATCAGGTTAGCGGCATCGGGCACTTCACGCCCCTTCCGGTCGGTCACGGTAACATTCACGACCATGGCATCCCGGCCATCACACATTATAAATGGTTTGCTTGGTTCAAGAACGATTTCCACCGGATCGCCGGTTGTTTCAACGGTTGCAGTCAGTTTTCTGCCGTTTTTCAGCGCTACCGCCTCCAGCTTCCCTTTTTCATAGGGCACTTCCCAGGTCAGGTGGCTGTTCCGGGGCATTCTCTTAATTCCCAGGCTCTTTCCGTTCAGGAGCAGTTCCACATCATCGGCATTGCTGTTGACCCATACCTTTACGGTGTCTCCTTCCTTCCCTTCGTGGTTCCAATGCGGAGAGATGTGGAGTACATCTTTACCGGACCACCATGACTGGTAGTAGTAATAAATATTCTTCGGAAATCCGCACATATCCATTACTCCGAAATGTGAGTTGATGTTGGGCCAACTATACGGTGTGGGTTCACCCCGGTAATCGAGACCGGTCCATATGAATCCCCCCATCCACCAGGGCTGGGCAGCGCATAACGTCCACCATTCTTCAGCAGTACTGGCCCACCATGGGGCGGTAATATCCTGGTCGGGAAGATAACACCGTACCGTATCCTTTTCGAGGATACCCCGTGTGGTGACGGTGCTTCCCATCTCAGTTCCAACGATCGGTTGATCAGGATGGCTTTTATGGTAATCGGCCACGGCAAACTGCCTGTAATTAAAGCTTCGTACGGGGATCACCTCATTGATACCGGGGAACCAGTTTGGAAGGTCGGCCGCGTAAGTGCAGGTACGGGTCGGATCGATCTGCTGCTGAAGCTGAATAAATGTTTGCGCGATCCGTTTGCCAAAGCTGTTGGTTTGCAGGTATCCTTCTTCATTGCCGATCGACCACATAAAGACCGACGGGTGGTTCCGGTCGCGAAGGAGTAACCGTTTGAACTGGTCGATGTACTCAGGGCTGCTGTTCAACAACCTTTGTTCATCAACAACCAGCATTCCAAGGCTGTCGCAGGCATCCAGCAGCTCGGGGGCAGGTGCGTGATGGCTTGTGCGATAAGCGTTCACCCCCATCTTTTTCAACAATCCTATTCTGTAATACTGGAGGTAATCGGGAAGCGCCGCGCCGACCCCGGCATGGTCCTGGTGACAATTCACCCCGAATAACTTCATGTTCTTTCCGTTGAGAAAAAAACCGGAATCCGCATCAACCCGGATATCTCTGATGCCAAACCGGATGGTCATACTGTCAACCGGTCCGAAGCCGGATTTGACGGTCACACTAGCCGGTAAAGATAAGGATCGTCGGGGCTCCATAGTCGGGGATTTTCTATCTGCAAGCGCCGGCGGATGAATTTCGT
>JAQWBQ010000089.1 GCA_028706295.1 Bacteroidales bacterium | reverse complement strand
GGTCGCAGCAGCGGGCAAACTGGTAATGCAACGACTTGATAGCGGGATCGATGATCACGAAGTCCTCTTTCCCGGCCCTGATTTCCGAAACACTCTCAGCAAATGAAGGTTCGGGCGTCGGAACAGCAGGCGAAGGTTCGGGCCCGGTTTCTGAAAGCGCTTTCTTTATTTTACTGAGATCTCCACGCCCTTCACCAAACCGCTGGTATAATTCCAGGATGTTTTCACAACCAAAGAAGGCGGTAAGTTTATTCACAATAGGATCGGTGAACTCAAAGCCGAGTTGAAGCACTTTATTTTTCAGGATCTCCTTACCATAATCTGAATCCTTGTAAGCTTCCATCTTCAGGGCATGCTTAACACGGGCCAGATTCCGGGGACTTTTTACAATTTCCAGCCAGCCTTTGTTTGGTTTCTGGTTTTTGGATGTCAGGATTTTTACGGTATCCCCATTCATCAGGGTGTAACGGAGGGGAACCATTTTACCATTAACGATCGCCCCGGTACAGGTGGATCCGATCTCCGAATGGATTTCGAACGCAAAATCAAGGACCGTATAGCCGAATTTCAACTTTTTCAGATCTCCCTTCGGCGTAAAAATGAAGATGTCGTCGGTATAGAGCGCTTTTTTCTCCAGGCCGGCAAGTTTATCATGAAGCCCTTTTTCAGGTTTTTCGAGGATTTCCCTGAGCCGGGCGAATAAATCCCCCGTTTCAGCCTTGCCATCGCCTTTATATTTCCAATGTGCTGCGTATCCCATTTCCGCGATCTCGTCCATCCGCCGCGTCCTGATCTGGACTTCGACCCATCGTCCGTCAGGCCCGATGACGGTGGTGTGTAACGATTCATAGCCATTTGTTTTGGGAAATGAAATCCAGTCACGCAGCCTTCTCGGGTTGGGGGTATAAATGTCGGTGACCAGTGAATAGACCTTCCAGCAATCGGCAGGCTCATTTTCGACCATCCGGTTTATGATGATCCGGATGGCAAAGAGATCGTACACCTTTTCAAATTCTACCTTCTGGGTGGTCATTTTCCGGAAGATGGAAGGAATTGATTTGACGCGGCTTTTAATCTCACAATCAAATCCCGATTCCTTTAACCGGCGGGCAATGGGCCGGATGAAATCGCGGGTGTACTGATCCCGGTCGGTTTTGGTTTCGGCCAGTTTTTGTTCAATGGTATGGTAAACAACCGGATCGGTGAAGTGCATGACCCGGTCTTCGAGTTCATTCTTTATCTGGTAAAGACCCAACCGGTGTGCAATCGGGATGAAAAGAGCCTTTGTTTCACCGGCAATCTTACACTGCTTTTCAGGATCATACCCGGCAATATGCCGCATATCGTAAAGCCGCATGGCAAGCCGGATCATCAAAACCCGGATATCGTCGGACAAGGTGGTTATCAAACCGATGAAATTCTCCCGGTTGGTATTATATTTTGTGGTATCGATCCGTTCGAGTTTCCGTATGCCATTGATCAGCGTCCAAACCGTAAGTCCAAATTCCTGAACGATCACCTCTTTTGAAACCGCGTCCTTATCGGTCACATTTTTAAGGATGCAGCAGAGTACAGGTTCCTCTCCCAGGCGCATCTCGTCCAGTATGATCCGGGCCGTTTCGACTACCATGTTGGCATGTCCGGTTTCTCCGCTGGTGTCGGCCTGATTCAGCATCAGCCCAAAGGCTTTACGCAGCAGGTACTTTGAACCTGCAAGCTCATGCCGGTCAAGCAGTTGATCGAAGGAGGAAGGATTATGACTTTGAACGGAATTATCGTGGACCATAATGGCATCGAAAATACAACAAAAAAGGCGGCCTTTTGAGCCGCCCTATTAAATATTGAACAAAGCCGGAGTTTTTGATGCCGGCAGGTCTTTTCAGCTACAACCACAGGTACACGGTTCCGGACTGGTTATGGCGTTGCCAGTCGAGCCTGTATTTTGTCGGACATTCGCTGCCCGTAACGGGTTGATTGTTGCTGTCGTAACCAAAGGTCATGGTTGCCGATTTTGAATCAGCCGGGATGGTATGTTTTTTAATGCCCGATACAGGATCCCAGTCACAAACCTGACGGTGAACCACCGGTTGCATGATTTGGGTATAGAATTGTTCGCCGTGCCGGTTGATCCCCCAAACAAGCAGATTGTTGTAAGTTCCTTCATCGCCGAAACCGTCGATGGTCAGGATCAGATTTTCGGGTGGGTTACCTGTGTACGTTTTCTGACGGGCTACACTCCAGGTCTTGAAGGTGCTGTCGGGAAATTTCACAGTCACGTGACCGCGGGTGCGGTGAACGATTGAAGTTATCCCGCTACCCAGTTGCCAGATCAATCCTCCCGACACATTGGTATGTACTTTAACACCGTTCAGCGTAATGGTGCGTTGGGTCCGGATCCTTTTAATATTGAAGTTGATATGACGAACCATGACGGTGGCTCCGGTTTGATGCCACTGGGTTCCGACATGTTTTTTAATTTCAACAATTCCCCTGCGGGAAATGGTTCCCCGGCAATTTAAACCATGGTAACTGATGATGATGGTGAGGGTATCGTTGACTATTGCAATCGAATCAATATTGGCGTTGCAGGGGCGCATCGAGGTCGATTTTAAATTTCCTTCTGCCAGGAGCTGATCAACGTCATTCATCGATTCATCCATAGCCTGTTCCATATCCTCTTCATCGCGTGAAAGCTGCTGAAGTGAAGATGAATCGGCCGGGTCGGAGTTTTTATCCTTTTTACAAGAGTTGAAGGTCAGGGAAAAGGCTGTGACCAGAAGCAGGATCATCGTTACAAAATTTCGCGTTTTCATGAGAATGAGTTTTATTAGACCTGATTTAAGTTTCTGTTTAATGGTTATACACGTAACGTGTCGGGAACCCTGACCTGAATTGAAAAATTATTTTGATGCCCCGACAATGACCGATAATTCGGTCACAGAGCAGACCCCGAAAAAGCCGGCTGCTCCCCCGCTGAGATTGGTAGTCACGTTGGATGCCGCCGTTGTGAACAAACCGCCTGCCCAGTTGGTCTCGAGGAGCAGTTCCCTGACAAATTCAGCATGTTCGGGCGTCAGCGAATATCTTCGTTCGGTGATTACGGTCCCTTTCGGGAAACAGACCGCTTCCATAATGGGCGCAAATAGTTCGCTCACATCGAGGGTCGGCAGCGTGTAAAAAAGCAACCGCACATGTGTTTCAAGGGAATCCGCTGTTGTATATCCATTCACTTTTGACCAGTCGAGAAGTACCTCCCACATGGCCGGAGATCCGGTGTTGAAGCTGTTGGCGACCCAGTCGATGTAATACAATCCGGTGGTCTCGTTTTTCAGGTATATCAACTCTCTGAAATAAGATCCCTCCGTCATGGCAGATCTTGCGGTAAAAACCTGATCCTGAACATAGATCTGGAGGGTGTAGTATTTCCCGGGAAGGGCTGAAAAGTACTTCGGTGTGCAATAATGACCCGGCTCCGTAAGACGTTCGGGTAGTATCCAGGCCGAATCCTCATTGCTGAGCATCAGGGTTGCCCCGGAAACCGGATCAGGAGCCTGATTCAGGTCATCAACCGATCGGGTGAGCACCATGGTGTGAACTTTTACTTCATCCGTGAGGATTCCATCCACGATAATTTTATGACCTGCGGAATGCTCCAGGTCCCACCCCGTTTCCTTCACACATCCCGACAGGAATAACAACCCTGTGATCAAAAGCAGCACAGGAAATTTCAGGTACCGGAGGATTGCGCTTTCCCGAAACCCTACTGTCAGATACCTTATGTATTTTTTTATTTCCTTCACGCGGTTCAGAATTTGAAAATATAATTCACCGAGGGTATGATACCCGCCACAGAGATGGTGGTTGGCACCAGTTCATAGTTTCCTTCCAGGTTTGCAGGAACCACGAAATTCCCCGCGTCGCTGATCATTTTGTTAAAGTTCACTGAAAAGGGATTCAACCGGCCGTAAACATTGTAGAGGGTCAATGCCAGGCTGTGTTGATACCTGTTTCCGGGTTTGTTAAAAATATAGGTTGCCGACAGGTCGAGACGGTGGTAAGCCGGCAGCCGGTCGTTGTTCCGGTCGCCGTAAAGCGGAACGGAATACCCGTTGTAATAATAAAATCCGACCGGTGTCGTGGTGGCGGCCCCTGACAGGAAAATCCAACCTGCGGAAAAACTCCAGTGTTTCTTATCGTCGAATGAAAGGTTGATACTGACGTTGTGCGGCCTGTCGTACATCAGCGGGTAGGACTGACCGCCATTTATTTCGGGTGTTTCGGCAAATGCGCGCGACCAGGTATAGCCAATCCATCCGGTAAACTTCCCGGTATTCTTTCGAAGCATGAGTTCCACTCCATAAGATCTGGCTGTGCCAAACCGCAATTCACCTTCGATTAAGGGGTTGAAAAGCAGGTTGGCATGATCCCGGTAATCGGGATGATCATGAAACCATTTGTAGTAGCCCTCGACGGTAAAGGTCAGGCCGGGAACCGGGAATTCACGGAAATAGCCCAAAGCCACCTGGTCGGCCGTTTGCGGAGGAATATCGGGGCCGCAGGGGATCCAGATATCAAGTGAAGTAAAGGGGCTTGTGGAGGTGGAAAGCAGTTGCAGAAACTGGGTGGTCCTGCTGTAGCTGGCCTTTACATTCGCGTGTTTGTTGATCACAAACTGAATACTGACGCGGGGTTCGGGACTGAAGGCAACCGAATAGGATTCAAGGTTGCCGTAGTGAATGGTATCGATGACCTGATGGGTCTGATTGAAATAATACACCGTCGAAGGCCCGATATCCTGCCAAACCGGAAGCCGGAGCCCGTAGCGGATCATGATCCGGTTGCCGATCCGTTGTTCGTTCGAGAGATACCAGACATATTCGAATGACCGGGTGCGGGAGACTTCGGGAGCGGGCGACGGATCTGATGTACCGGAAATGACATTCCCGGGATTGGTTTGATGCCAGGTTATTTCGAGACCGCTGCGTAAGGTATTTGCCGGATTCAGGTACCAGGTAAAGTCGGTTTTCAGGGTCATGTTTGAAATGGAGGAGTTCCATGATCCTTGTTGTTCCTGCGGAAGATCGAGGGTATAGGAATAATGACTGTAGTTCAGCGTCGTATTTGAAAACAGCCGGTTATTGAAAAGATGATTCCAGCGCAGCGTAGCCGCGGCATTCTGCCATCTGATCCCGGATGCGTTCACCTCCCCGTCGGAAAACCGGCTGAACATATCCTTCCCGGTATAACCCGTCAGAAACAGCCGGTTTTTATCATCGATGATATAATTCAGCTTTGCATTGATATCGAAAAACCGGGAATAAAATTCGTTTTCAAAGATTGAAAGATAATTCATCCAGTCGAGGGAGGAGAGGCGCCCCGACAGAAAAAATGATCCCCTGTTTTTCACGATGGGGCCTTCGGCCGTGAGGCTGGTCGCATAAGGGCCGATATTCCCGGAAAAACCGAATTGTTTCATGTTGCCTTCCCGGGCTTTGATATCGATTACCGAGGAGAGGCGTCCGCCGTAGCGGGCCGGGAAATCTCCCTTGTACACCTGAACTTCATTGATGGCATCGGGTGAAAAGGCGGAGAAAAAGCCAAAGAGATGGGCCGGGTTGTAGATGGGAACCTCATCCAGAAGCAACAGGTTCTGATCGCAGTTGCCCCCTCTTACATAATACAACGCCGATCCGTCGCCATACGTCTGAATACCCGGTACGGCCTGTAATGCTTTCAGAAAATCGAGATCTCCGGCAAATCCGGGAAGCCGCGAAAGGGATTTTCTGTTGAATCTGAATCCGCTCATCTGAAGATTGTGTATGTTATTCCCCGATTCCTCCGCGATGATCTCAACCTCCTTCATCTCCACATTCGTCTCTTCCATTTCGAGCGAAAGACGCGTATTTGCATTGAGTTCAATATATTTTTCCACTTCCTGAAAACCGAGATACGAATAGATTATCCGGCAGGGCCCCTCAGTCAGGGTGAGGGAGTAAAAACCATAACCATTGGTCACGGTTCCTACCCCGGTACCTTTCAGATAAATATTGGCCCCGATCAGGGCTTCGCCACTTCCCTTGTTATAGAGAAACCCGTAAAGGGTGAAATGCTTTTTGTTTTTTTTACCAACCGGCCCCTGATCGGCGGATGATTCCACGACCGGCCTGATGACCACCTGCTTTTCAACGACCGAATACGTAAGACCGTGACTCTGGAGGAGATCGTGCAGCGCCTCATCGGCAGGCCTGTTCCTGACGTTCAGGTTGACCAGCAGATCGCCGGGAACCGACTGTGAATTGTATGAAAAATTAATGCCGGTGCGCCGTGAAATATCCTCCAACACCTCTTTCAGGGGTTTGCGGTGCGCCTTCAGGGTGATTTTTTGATGAAGATCCTGGGAACAGAGGGTACCCGGCAGGAGGACTGTCAGCAGCAGGATCAGAAAACGAAAGCGAACGCAAGGGCGGGGAATCCTTTTACGGTAAGGAGCGCATCCGGATGGTTCTTTCAGGCTGTCACCAAACAGTCGGGTAATCCTTATGCGGATGGCTGATCGCATCATTTACAATCCTTACCTGAAATCACATATCCGGTTCCGGAGGGTGTGATCCTGACATCGAGGGTCGCGGAGAGGACCCTGAATACCGAGGTCAATGATTGTTTATCAAAGGTTGCCGAAATCCTGCAATCGCTCAGCGTGTCACCGGCAATCACGATGTTGCTCCGGTAAACACTTTGAAGAACCTGAACAACATCTACCAGGGGGGTATTGCTGAATACGAGGTGCCTGGTTTTCCAGGCAAGATAGTTGATATTCCGATTCTCCGATTTCAGGATCATATAGTCTTCCGTGGCAACTTCAGCCCGTTCGCCCGGCAACAGCACAGTCATCCTTTCGGGCCGGGGCTGATAAAAAACTTTAACGCATCCCTTTTCAAGGATAATCTCCTTACAATCGCCGGGAGTTCTCGTATTTACGAAAAAAGAGGTGCCAATAGCCCTGATCCTGACATTTTCGGCAGCTATCGTGAAGGGTTTTGAAGGATCGCGGGCAACTTCAAACCATGCTTCCCCCTTCAAAGTTACATTCCTGAGGTATCCCTGAAATTCCGCCGGGTACGACAGCGTTGATCCCGCGTTGAGGGTAACCCTTGTGCCATCGGATAAGGTAAGTTCCGTCATTTTTTCAGCAACGGCAACCAGAGTCCGGGATTCGGATGAACTATTCCGGAAAAAGAGAAATGCAGGCAGCACCAGAATCAGTAAACCGGCAGCGATGCTTAACGACCAGGCGATCCATGCCGGTCTTTTAACCTGTTCATTCTGCCTGAGGCGCACGACCTCCCGGTTCGTTTCGCGTACACGGGCCGGATCGACTTTCGAGGCTATCTGTTGCCATTCCTGATCCAGGTCGGGCACTGCATCCGGGATCGTGTCCTGAACTTTGTGCCAGAGTTTTGTGACGCGGGTAAATTCACGCGCGTGATCGGGATGGGATTCAACCCAACCCGTCAGAACCTGAATTTCACCGGGTGTTATTTCCCCTGACAAATATTTAACAATCAGGTCAGTATAATATTTTTCATCCGCGTCCATTGGGTTATGATATTAATGATACACCTGATAAACAGTTTACCCTGATCCGGTATAAAATAATCTTCATCATAGTTCATCCGGCATTTATAATGATCCATAACAGGATCGTCAGAAATTCGGCGAGCCTGGAACGGAGGTGTTGAAGCGCTCTCGACATCTGGGTTTCGACGGTTTTAACCGAAATGTGCAATTTATCGGCAATCTCCTGATATTTCAGGTGATCGTGCCGGTTCAGCAGGAAGATCACGCGACACTTTTCGGGAAGGTCGCCGATGGCAGCGTCGATGTGTTGTTTCAGTTCGGCTTCCACGAGCCTGTCGCGGGTATAATCCATACAATCGGCAGGCGGATTTTCAAGCGAAAGCAGCCGGTCGCTGAATTTTTTATGATCCCGGAGATGGTTCAGACACCGGTTTCGAACCGTGGTTGAAAGATAGGCGGGGATATTTTTACCGGGGTCGATTGCAGATCTTTTCTCCCAAAGGGAGACAAAAGCATCCTGTACGATCTCACGGGCCGATTCATAATCCTTCACATAAAGATGGGCAAACCGGCACAGCGAAACGAAATGTTCCCGGAACAGGGATTCCAGCATTTGTTCGTCGAATTCACGGTACACCTCCATAGGCATATTTCGTCCGGTAAGGGAAGCGGGATTGAAATGGCTGCTAAAATACGAAATGATGCAATATCACCTGCGGGTTACGCGCGACAGGTCTTTACTTCCGGAATCAGGAAACTTCGGTGTACAGAAACCGTTTGATTTTCTGGGTAGCCGTTTTCTGGAACGGATCGGGCTGGCTGACCACCAATTGCAGTTGTGAAAATTTATTGACCCGGGCGTTGACATAAATAATCAGTTCCCGGCGGTACTCCTCGATCTTCTGTTCCACGTAATTGGCCATTTCGGTTTTCAGGTAGATGTACCGCTGTTCGATCTCGTCGCGGTTGAAATGGACATACGCGACGAGTCTTCCTTTCTTCTCAACAACGAGCGATTCAAGGACATACCTGAAATTATTGATCACCGATTCGATATCTTCAGGATAGACATTTTCGCCATTTGAACGTACGATCACGCTCTTCACGCGCCCCTTGATGTAAAGGTACCCGTTCTCATCCAACACGCCAAGGTCGCCTGTCTTCAGCCATCCATCCGGATTCATGATCTCACGGGTCATTTCGGGTTCCTTGTAGTAACCCTTCATGATGTTGGGCCCTTTTACCCAGATTTCTCCCTCCCCGGTACCGGCATCGGAGCGCTCGATTTTAATCTGGACCTCTTTGCAGACCGGACCGGTGGATTGCAATTTCGGATTCCCGGGATTGAAACCCGCCAGCAATGGGGCGCATTCGGTCAATCCATACCCCACGGCGTAAGGGAAACCTCCTTCGATAAGAAAGCGTTCGACTGTTTTATTCAGTTTGGCGCCTCCGACCCCGAAAAATCTTACCTGTCCGCCGAAAGTCTTTTTAAGTTTCCCTGCCGCAACACGATGGAGTACTTTACGAACGGGAGGCATTGCGTATAAAAGTTTTAACGTCGCATTTTTGGTAAATGTGGGAAGAATCTTATTCCGGAATATTTTTTCGATGATCATTGGCACCGTCAGGATGGTGGTGGGCCTGACTTCCTTTAAGGCCGGGAGCAGGATGGACGGTACGGGCGGGCGGCCCAGGAAATAGACCGAGGCTCCCCGGTACATCGGCAGGATCAGTCCCAGCGTATTTTCATAGGTATGCGAAAGGGGCAGGATCGACAGAAACCTGTCGGATTCGACAACATGCTGAATCTCAAATCCCTGAATAGCATTAAAACAAACATTGCGGTGGGTCAGCATGACACCTTTCGGATTGCCCGTCGTACCTGATGTATAAATGATGGCAGCCAGGTCGTCTTCATTCACGGCATAATTATGTACAGGTTCTGCTTCCGGGTCAAAGGCAACATGATCCTCCCTGCTTCTTAAAATATAAAAGTCTTCCACGCCAATTACGGTTTGCAAAAACTGTGTGGAGAGTCCGTCAATCTTATGTTTTAATCCTTCTGAAACAAAAACCGTTTTTACCTCGGCGTGTTCCAGCAATTTGGCTATTTCGGTAGTCAGAAATTCGGGAAGCAGCGGAACAACCACAGCCCCCATGAAGGTGGTGGCGAAATAGGCGATCGCCCAGTCAGGCTGGTTCGTACTCAGGATGGCGACTTTATCGCCTTGTTTTGTACCTGTTTGTTCCAGAAGCGCCATCAATGCCCGGATACTTTTCCCGGTCTGCCGGTAGGTCATCGGTTTCGATCCGACCAGCGCCAGCGCATCCCGGTCACCATGCCTTGACAATGTTTCCGCGAAAAAGTCCGGAAGGGTCAGTCTTTGATTTTGTTTCATCAGGTATCGGCCTTATTAAATGACCCCCGTCAAGCGTTTGAGGGGGCCGCTTCAAGGATTTTCCGGGTGCAAAGGTACGATAAATATCGAAACTGTTACATTCTTTCCTCCGGGAGGGAAAATCCGTCAGCCGGCTGCATTTGCACACCGGATAAATTCACGATCCAGCTATTTCGGTATTTCGCATTTCCCTGTCGTGCAATTTCACCATTTACCCACAATAATTTTAATTTCTCGGGGTGTTCGGAGTTGCTTTGCAATTCGCTACCATCTTTGGTTTTACTTTTACCGATTTTACGAATACATAAAACTGAAGGAATTTTCTCAATTTAAAATGTTTCCTCAAAAACCGTATTACCTTTGCATAGTTTCCGGATTAAGCAATGAACTTAATCCTGACGAAAATGAAAAAGCTCAGACAAATTGCAACGATCCTTTTTTTCGCCCTGCCGGTATTTATGAAAGCGGAGGTTAAGGAGATTCCGTTTACCTTAGATGACCGGGACAGGATTATCCGCACCGAGAAAGAAGTCTCTTCCCTGAGATCCGAGATGAATGCCCGCTTTGAGTCTGTTGATAAACGTTTCGATGCTGTTGACAAGCGTTTCGACCAGTTATTCAATTTTTTATGGGCCATTATCGGGATCTTCACCACCATGATGGTATCGGTACTGGGTTTCGCTTTCTGGGACAGAAAACTTTCGCTCGCACCTTTGAAGAAAGACAACATGAAACTTCTCGAAGTCCTGCGTGATTATTCCGATCACCAGCCAAAACTCCGCGAGATCCTTAAAAACGCCGGATTGTTGTAATAGCGCGTAATCCTGTCGAAGGGTATCGTATAATAAAGCCAGGATCCTGAAATAATAGGTCAACCCGGGATTGCTTTATTTCCTCTTTTCGACTTTTAACTTTGACAATGGTATGATCATCCGTTTGTCAGGTCCCGTCACTCCTGCTTGTTTTGATGACCGATAAATGGATGGTGACGGCAACGGAGATCGCGATTAAAAAGATTTTCAGCCACAGCCAGGGGACGATGAAAATGGCCGAGAACAGGGTTGAGCTCCAGGTGAAGGCGAGCGCCAGAATTTTGATCCGCAGCGGGATCCCCCTCCCTGCCTTGTAATTCCGCAGGTAATGACCAAAATATTTATTATCCATGATCCAGTGATAGAAACGGTCGGAGCTTCTGTAAAAACAGGCTGCAGCGCCCAATAAAAAGGGGGTGGTTGGAAGCAACGGCAGAAAAACACCCAGGAAGGCAAGAACGGTAAACAACCACCCGGCGCACAGGCAGATTACACGGATCAGAAACGGGGTATTTTTTCGATGCATAAGGAGGCGTTGTAATACGTCAATCATTAATTTTCATCCCGAAAGGCAACCGTCAGGCTGACCTGATCTAAACGAAACAGGGTTATCCTTTCGTATACAAACATATGTCTTTTCATTAATATATCTGGCATCTTACTAAAGAAGTTTGCGATTTCGTCAGGTGTATGCGTAACTTTTGGCATCCGGGAAAACATCTCTGTTTAAGATTACACAGGCTAAAAGTATTCCTGGATAATAAAAAGCCGGATATATTTTGTATATTTGCATGTCCTGAAAGATAACTTGAAGTATCAAGTGTAAAGAGCGATTCGTCGGGTTCAGGATTCCCATTAAAACCTTTTTTTGTCTAAGAGTGGCCTAAGACTTGTCTAAGTCTGGTCTAAGATTACGTCCTGTATAAAACGGTCTCCTTTCCTTTGTCCTATACTGAAATACCTATACAGGTAAACATGGTTTAACTGAAATAGCCATACGCAACTCTCATGTTGAACTGAAATGATTATACTGTTCCCTCCTGAAAAAAATATATTCGAAAAACTTTATTATGTTCAATATTACTTCTTATATTTGCTATAACTAAATATTAATAAGCCCCACCTTCAGATAGCTATTATTCGCCTATTTACACTTACGGCAGCGTACAGGAGCAACAGATCATTCGCCATACACCCGCCGTCAAAATCCGATAGGAGAATGGGAGTTGGGGGGATAAGGGAGTTTTGCCACATGTTAAAAAAAAGACCTTAACACACTAGAAAAATAATAACAAAAATGAGCAGAACAGCGGATTATACAATACAAGGATTTATATATCAGTTTATTGTTACACTACATAAGATCCTATTGACAACTGATGACAAAACTGAAATCACAATTGAAGGGCCAATTGAAGATATTGATATTGCTACTCCGACTGGAATAATTGCGATGCAGTGTAAATATCACGAAGCAAAAGAAAAATTTACCTTATCTTCAATATATAAGCCTGTATTACAAATGATGAATCATTATAAAAAGAATTCATCGGAAAAAATTAAATACAGATTATATGCTCATTTCCCTAATGAAACAGTAGGTTCAAAAAAAGTATTATCTACAATTGAAGTTAACCAAATACTGTCAAGTAAAGCCAAGGAATACAAAGATTTAATTAAGGAATTAGATGGGTTTACTGACATTTCAGGGTTTTTAACAATGTTTGAATTAGAATTTGGAGCTTCCCTAGCAGATTTGGAAAAGTCTGTTATAGTTTCTTTGTCAAAGGAAGGTTTTAGCACCGAAGATTCTGAAGAACTATTTTACCCGAACGCTATCCATCGAATAGCTGAGTTAAGCACAAAGCATCTTGAATCTGAGAGAAAAATTCAAAAAACAGAGTTTATTTCGATTTTGAAAGAAAAAAAGAAAACTGCAATTAACAGGTGGACAAAAGAACTAAAATCTTTTGACAAGTTGTTAAAGAAACGAAGGGAACAAATGCGAGATAATTTGAATAAAAATTCCAGAGAAAGAGCAATAATTTTAGACTCCCAGTACATTCATGATTATGAAGCAAAAATCGTTCAACTTATTGAGGATTTTGTTAATAAATATAATTCTAAAATCAAATTACACCATTGCCCTTTATTTAGTTTAATTGCGGATAATGATTCTCTCAATGATATTTGGCGTAGATTAAACACAAGGAAAATAATTGTTGAACGTGGATTTATAGCGGGACAAATAGACGTAAAATACTTTCTTCGTGAACCAATGAAAGTTTTTAAAGAAAATAAATCTGAATTCAATGTTAGGCTATGCTCACATGACACTGAATTCTCAAAAATTCTTTTAGAAGCCACATTTGATGACATTATTGTAATTTCAGACAAGAAATTTGAATTTTTAAATACGATAAGGGATACAAATATTGAGATAATCGAAACAAAGGAAATAAATGAAATTAAATATTTACTTTCATTAAATAATAGTTTATGAATACAGAAATTGGAACTGTTTTAGAAAGCTCACCGAATAACATTCAAGTTTGCGTTAAAGATGATAAGATTTTTGAAGAGAATAAGAAAGATCTTCAAATTGGCAAATATGTCGAGATTTCAGATGGGAATTTGAATAAAGTAATATGCTTGATTCAAAACATTAAATCAACAATTGTCAATGATACTTTAAGTAGTTTAAAATTTATTTTAACAACTCAACCTGTTGGATATATTGAAGATGGAAAGTTTTCAAGAGGTGCATCACTTATACCAAGCCCAACAGAACCAGTTTCTGTAATTGAGCAAAGTTCCATAGACTTAATCTTTAGTTCAAACAAGGATTTCAATTTCCCCTTTGGGAAACTGTAAGCTCCCCCATTTTCCGGGCCAATCAAAATTAGAGTTTTTATTTTATTTATTGCAATCATAATAAATCTATCGGAGCTCTGTATCCTAAGGCCTGATGAGGCCTTTCATAATTGTAATCATCCATCCATTCTTTAATCTCTAACCCGGAATGAATTTACGTATTATATCAACTCACCGAAAGGCCTAATTTTTCTATCATTTTCTGGGTCTGGCCGGTTATCTCGTTCAGATACCAGGAGTCGTTGATTTTTACTTTTT
>JAQWBQ010000088.1 GCA_028706295.1 Bacteroidales bacterium | reverse complement strand
TTTGCGGAGAGACTGGGATTCGAACCCAGGGTACACTTTTGGCGTACACACACTTTCCAGGCGTGCTCCTTCGACCACTCGGACACCTCTCCGGGATAAAAAACGAAATTGTGAAACAGCGGGGTAGCGAAAGATTACAATCAAACGCTGTTCAGCATTTCGGGGTGCAAAGATAGAACTTATTAAATAAAAATCAAACAGTCATTTCACCACGCAGGGAGGATTGCAGCAGCTGTTTAACACCTTCCTGCGAATACCCGCAACCCAGGAGGTACATCAGCTTGGTGACGGCCGATTCGGTAGTAATGTCGTACCCTCCTACCACGCCGATCCGGCTGAGGGCGGCACCGGTTTCGTATTTTCCCATATCGACGGCCCCTCCCTTGCATTGCGTGACATTGAAGATGATGATCCCGCGGCCGACGGCAGCGGAAAGCTGATCCAAAAACCACGATGCCGTTGGAGCATTGCCCGCGCCAAAAGTTTCAAGGATCACCGCCTTCAGATCGCGGGTATTCAGGATTGCTTCCACCGAGGCAGGTGTGATCCCCGGGAAAAGCTTTAAAATGGCAATGTTTTCGTCGAGTTCCTTGTGCGCACGCAATTTTTTGAAATTGGGCTTCAGGATATTGCCGTGATGGTACCGGATGTGAACACCAACTTCGGCCAACAGGGGATAATTTCCCGAAACGAAAGCCCCAAAGTGCTCCGCATTGAACTTGCTGGTCCGGTTGCCCCGGTAAAGCTTGTTCTCGAAACAGATGGCAACCTCCGGAACCACCGGGGTGTCGATCTCCTTTGCCGCGGCAATCTCAATGGAATTAATAAAATTCTCACGGCCGTCGGTCCGTACCATCCCGATGGGCAGCTGCGAACCGGTGAAGATAACCGGTTTGTTGAGGTTCTCGAGCATAAAACTGAGCGCCGAGGCGGTGTACGCCATCGTGTCGGAGCCATGCAATACCACAAACCCGTCGTACTCCTCATACTTTTCCTCAATTACCGAAGCAAGATGGATCCAGAAGGAAGGATGCATGTTGGATGAATCGAGCAGGGGCTCAAAAGTGTAAAAATCGATCCTGCAGTTGAAATTTTCAAGCACCGGAAGATACTTATACAGGATATCAAAAGTCAATGGCCTCAACGACAAAGTTTTCGGATCCTGAACCATCCCGATGGTTCCTCCGGTATAAATGACCAGTATGTTTGTTTGTCCTATCAAAACAGGGAATTTAAATCAGCAATCAGGGAAAAAAGAAATTCAAAATAGGGATTAGCGATTAGCGAATAAGAAATGGAGTTTTATCTTTTTCATTTTCCGTTTTCAATTTTCAATTGTCCATTGTCAATTATCAATTGTCCATTGTCATTCACTCATTCAATCAATCGGTCAATCCTTAAATCGTAAATCATGTCAATCGTAAATCAATTTGTTGGTTCTCATCCCATCAAACTACATCCCCGTACCTCAGCTTCGTCGAAGCGTCCGAGTACCTCGAAGCGCCCATCGGCAAGCATGCGCCCCAGATCCTGGGTAGCAATAAAGCTGCAGGAATTGAAGTTGGCCAGGTCGATGATGTTGATTCCGCCTTTTTCACCGGTTTTCGCGTAACTCAGCGGATCTTTCGATTCTCTGATCATCACCTTCATCCAGGGCGGGGTTTCAAAGGAACCTGTTCCTGTTGACCATGCCTGCGACAGCATTTCCGTCATTCCGTACTCCGAATGGATCGATTCCACGCCAAACGCCGGTCGAAGCAGCGAATGCAGCTCCATACGGGTAATCTCATTTTTACGGCCCTTCATACCGCCGGTCTCAACTACCGTTAGTGGCGCATAGTTCCCCGGAAACTGTGATGCGAAATCGGTCAGCGCATAAGATAACCCGATCAGCATAACGTGCATCCCCTTGGCACGACGCTGTCGCAACCGGGCATACAGACCGGTGGGACTGGCCAGGAAAAAACCGTTTTCCGGACTGCTGCTCAAATCCATAAGGTGCTGGATCATATAAACCAGCGAGGAATCGGGGGCCTGCTCCGGATTGGGCATTAATGCCAAAAACTGGTAATTGGCAGGCGATCCGTAAATCCGTTCAAATCCTTTTACCAGCGATTGACGGTAGATGGAAAGGTCGGTAACCGGATGACGGCTGCGTACCGACCCGGTGGTTCCGCTGCTGCGAAAAACTGCCTGTGGCGGTATATTCCCGCAAATAATGTCGTGCGACTTATACAGTTCGATGGGCAGAAATGGAATCTGTTCCGGGAACATCACCGTTTCGGGACTTATTCCCCGTGCAACCACATAACGGTGGTATACGGTATTTTGCTCGTATTGGTACCGGAAGATCTCCATGGCAAGTGCCGTGAACTCCTGTAACGAAGAAATACCAAAAACCTGTTCTCTGAAATCCTGCGTCATTCAATAGGGTTTTCAACCTGAAAATTATGTATTTTTGCCGCTGCAAAGGTACGGAAATTCAGAGAACAACCGTCATGAAGAAGTTTGACAAGGCAAGAAAGCTATCCTTTCCTGTCGCGATCATCGCGGCCGCCTGCGCGATCCTGCTTCCATCCTGCCTGAAAAATGAGCAGTATTCTGAAATTCCGGAAATCGCTTTTCAAAGTTTCACGCTCGCATTCGATACCAATAATATTCCCCGGAAAGGATATCTGACTATTTCGTTCGTGGATGGCGACGGTGATCTCGGTCTTCATCCGGCCGATACCCTTTCACCCTACCAGAAAGGCGGAGATTATTACTACAACTATATCATTGATTACTATGAAAAGCAGAACGGGGTTTATGTACTGGTTCCGCTCAGTCCGCCCTACCATGCCCGGATTCCCTACCTGACTCCCGACGATCCCAACAAAGCCATCAAGGGGATCATTGTCGACACCCTTCAGATGAATCCTTATCCTGTGTATGATACCATCAAGCTGAAATTCTTCATTTATGACCGCGCTTTGCATAAAAGCAACGTTGATTCCACGCCACCCATCATTCTCAGGAGGTAACAGCGCCGATGGAACGAGTATTGGCCTTCCGTAAATACCTCATTCTCGGGTTCATCCTGCTCATTGCATCGATTTTCCTGGCCAGGCTCTTTTATGTCCAGATCATGGTCGACAAGTACATCCTCTCGGCCAACAACAACGTGTTGCGTTACATGACCCAGTACCCGGCGCGCGGACTTGTCTTCGACCGGTACGGTGAATTGCTGGTTTATAATGAAGCCGCCTACGACCTGATGGTGATCCCAAAACAGGTCAAAAAGCCTGATACTTCCGCGCTTTGTTCATTGCTGGGGATCGACGCGGAAGAGTTCAGGTCGCGGTTGCAGAAAGCACGGGCATTTTCACCCTATCGCCCATCGATCTTCGAGGCACAGATCACGCGGGAGAATTTCGGATTCCTCGAGGAGAAACTGTTTTTGTTCCCGGGATTTTATGTACAACCGCGAACCCTCCGTAAATACTCCTATCCCGTGGCAGCCCATGCTTTTGGTTACATCGGCGAAGCCAGTCCCGAGGTCATCGCCCGGAACCCGTATTACCGACCAGGCGACTACATCGGGATCAGCGGTATCGAGAAATCCTACGAGGAGGTACTCAGGGGGCAGAAAGGAATGAAGATCCGGGTTTTCGATGTATTGAACCGCGACAAGGGCAGTTTCCGCGACGGAAAGTACGATACCACTGCCGTTGCAGGCATTGACCTCTATGCTACCATGGATGTGCAGCTTCAGCAGTACGGTGAATTGCTCATGACCAACAAAAAGGGAAGCATCGTAGCCATCGAACCATCCACCGGCGAAATCCTCTGCCTGGTCACGAGTCCGTCGTACGACCCCAACCTGCTCTCTGGCAACATCCGGAAGAAAAATTATGCTGCACTGCTGGCCGACACGGTTTATGTTCCCCTTTTCAACCGCGCGCTGATGGCCATGTACCCGCCGGGATCGACCTTCAAGCTGGTGGATGCGCTGGTAGGGCAACAGGAAGGGGTGCTCACCCCCGAAACAAGATATGGTTGTCAACTTGGTTTCGCCATCGGTAACGGGAAAAAGGTGGCATGTCACCCCCATCCTTCGCCCCTCGACCTGATTGGCGCCATTCAGACCTCGTGCAACGCCTATTTTTGCCGGGTATTCAAATCGATCATTGACAACCATGCTTACCCGGGCACGCGAAAAGCTTATGAAAACTGGAGAAAAGAGGTTATGAGCTTTGGTTTCGGGAAAAAGCTCGGTATCGACATGCCGGGCGAACTCAACGGGAATATCCCTTCACCAGCTTATTACGACAAATACCACGGTGTTAACCGGTGGCGTTCGATGACCATCATCTCGCTGGCCATCGGACAGGGGGAGGTGGGTATCACACCTTTACAGCTTGCAAATTTTTCGGCCACCATCGCCAACCGCGGTTGGTTTCGCACCCCTCACCTCATCCGTGCCATCGGAAAGAAGGACAGTCTGATCGGGGAATTCACCACCCGGCACCAGGTAGCCGTCGACCCCCGCTATTTTGAGGTGGTCGTGGAGGGAATGGCCAATGTAGTGACTGCCGGAACCGCCACCGGGGCGAAACTCGACAGTGTGGAGATATGCGGAAAGACCGGAACTGCGCAAAATCCGCACGGGAAGAACCATTCGATCTTCATTGCATTTGCTCCCCGCAACAACCCGAAGATTGCGATCTCGGTGGTTTGTGAAAATGCGGGGTTTGGCGCCACCTGGGCAGCCCCGATCGCCAGTTTGATGATCGAAAAATACCTGAAACGGACGGTGAAGAGGAAGGATGTTGAAGAACGGATGATCGGTGGCAATCTGATTAACGGGAAATACGATGATGACCAGAGAAAACAAAGGGATCTTTCACAGGATTGATTGGGTGCTGGTGGTATTGTATCTCAGCATGTTGCTCATCGGATGGTTGAGCATCTATGCCGCCGTTTACGATGAAAATCACTACCACATCTTCGATCTTACACAGAAGTACGGTAAACAGATGGTATTCATCATCGCAGCCCTGCTGCTGGCGATGGGAATCCTGATCATCGACCCTAAATTCTTTTCTCAGTTTACCTGGTTCATCTATGGATTTTTCCTGTTCATGCTGGTGGTTGTCATTTTTTCGGGAAGGGAGATCGCCGGTTCCAAAGGATGGTTTGCCATCGGCGGGTTTGGAATACAGCCGGCCGAATTCGCGAAAATGGCCACAGCCCTGGCCCTGGCAAAATACCTGTCGCTCCAGGATATCGACCTGAGAAAATATAAAAATGTGATCGGTGCCGCAACCATTATCCTGATTCCGGCGCTCATCGTCATGCTGCAACACGATACCGGATCGGCCATCGTATTCCTTGCACTGGTGATCGTGTTGTACCGCGCCGGACTTACCGGATTCGTTCCCCTTGCCTTCATCGGACTGCCCGTACTTGCCATTCTTGCCCTGCTGATCAACAAGCTGATCCTGGTTGCGATCCTGGCGCTGATTGCCGGCGGATTTTACTTTTTCAGCAAACGAAAGATCCGTACCTCTCTGCTCATCCTGGCCCTGTTTCTCGGACTTTCAGGTTTCGTGTTTTCAGTCGATTACAGCGTTCATCACATTCTGAAACCCCATCAGCAGAACCGGATCGAGGTGCTGATCGGAAAACAGACCGACCTGAAAGGCGCCGGTTACAATGTGAACCAATCGCTCATCGCCATCGGATCGGGAAAGCTCTTTGGTAAAGGATTTCTTCAAGGTACACAGACCAAATACAATTTTGTTCCGGAACAGAGCACCGATTTTATTTTCTGCACCATCGGCGAAGAATGGGGTTTCGTGGGCTCCGCCCTTCTGGTAATCCTCTTTACCGGAATGATCGTACGGCTGATCCAACGGGCTGAACGGCAACGATCGCGCTTCAGCCGGTTTTATGGATACGGGGTTGCATCGATCATACTGTTCCACTTCGCCATCAATATCGGGATGACCCTCGGACTGGTTCCCGTTATCGGAATCCCGCTGCCTTTTATCAGTTATGGTGGTTCTTCGTTGTGGGCCTTTACCATTTTATTGTTTATCTTTATCCGCCAGGATTCATCCCGATTCGAACTGGTCTGAACCTTGAAGAAGAAAACAGGCAAACCAAGTCAACGCCAGATCATTCAGGTAAAGAACATGACCTGCAGCTGCTGTATTCACTTGCTGCGTAAGGAGCTTTCGATCGACGGCATCGAAATCCATGAGCTGAAGCTGGGGATTCTCGACCTCTCGATCGATCCGGAGCGGGTGACCTGGAATTTCGTGGAAAAACTGCTTGAAAGCTATGGTTTCGAGATCATCCGGGATAAGGAAAAAGCCCTGGTGGAACAAATCAAACAAGCCGTAATCGAACTGGTCCACAACACCACCTATAATGCCATGGTGCGAAATTCCGATTACCTCGTCGAACGGTTTGGTATGTCATATCCCTATCTTTCCACACTGTTTTCAAAACATGAACCGACCACCCTCGAAAAGTTCACCATCTATCATAAAATCGAAAAAGTCAGGGAGCTGATTGAATACGGGGAGTTGTCGCTGAGCGAAATTGCATTCATGATGGGATACAGCAGCGTTCAGTATCTTTCAACCCAGTTTAAATCGGTCACCGGCATTTCTGTCACCGAATACAAATCGGCCGGGAAATTTGAACGTAAGGGCTTAGGAGGAACTGCTATTCATTGTTTATAAACCTCTTCTGATCCGTTATAAAATCTTGTACAACGTTTGCAAAATTTCGTAACACCCCACCCCCGGGATTGGTGTAATATTGTAACGTCTTAATACCCCGATTCAGGGATTTGGCCGGAGCCGTAACGGAACACTCCGGCAACCCATCAGGAGTTCAGGGTAAACCCGACAAAATGTGTATATATTAATATTTTAAAATATGAAGCTGCGAAAAAATGTTGCGGTAAGCGAATCGGGATTGTTATTCAATCCTGTTACGGGAGAATCGTACTCGGTCAATCCCATCGGGGTTGAGATCATCAACCTGCTGCGTGACGAAAAGACCATGGAGCAGATCGGGGCAGTGATTCTCGAAAAATACAACACGGATCAGTCCACATTTGAAAAGGATTTCCACGATTTTGTCGGAATTCTGTACCATCACAACCTCATCGAGACCCATGAAGAAGCGAACGGTTAACATTGCCGTTACCGGTCTGAACGCCATCGACAGTCCGGGACCCGGAGTTTCGGTGATCCGGGCTTTGCGCGAAGCCACATCGTTCGACGTGAAGATCATCGGCTTATCATACGAGTCGCTCGAACCCGGCATTTACATGCACGATCTGGTCGACCGGACCTATGCTATTCCCTATCCCTCGACGGGGATCGAGGCTATCCATTCGCGTCTCGAATATATCCATGAGAAGGAACAGCTCGATGTGATCATTCCGAATTTCGATGCCGAGCTTTATACCTTCATCAAGCTGGAAGCAAAACTCAGGAACACGGGAATCCATATGTTCCTGCCAACCCTGCACCAATTTGAGGAGCGGCACAAAATGAATCTGAACGATTTCGGGGAAAAGTACCAGATCAAGGTGCCTAAAAGCAAGGTTATTTACGATCTGAATAAGGTGTACAGCCTGCAATCGGAATTTTCATTTCCGCTGCTCGTCAAGGGAAAGTTTTATGATGCTTCGGTTGCCTATAACATCGATCAGGTGAAAAGTTGCTTCAATAAAATCAGCGCCAAGTGGGGGGTTCCGATCATCATCCAGGAATTTATCCATGGTACCGAGTTTAATGTGACGGGACTGGGCGACGGAAAAGGAAACACGATTGCTGCCGTTCCGATGCGAAAGCAATACATCACCGACAAGGGAAAGGCATGGGGAGGGATTACCATCTCCGATGAGAAAATGCTCGAGATGACGCGTCGTTTTCTCCACGAAACAAAGTGGCGTGGCGGATTTGAGCTGGAGCTTATGAAAGATAAAGAGGGAGAACTGTATCTGCTCGAAATCAATCCGCGATTGCCCGCCTGGATCTACCTGGCCGTTGGGGTCGGACAGAACATTCCCGAAGCGCTCGTGAATCTGGCGCTTGGCGTCAAGGTCAAACCGTTTGAATCGTTTGAGGTCGGAAAGATGTTCATCCGCTACGCGTGGGACATGATCGTCAACCGTGAGGAGTTTGAACAGATCAGTGTTTATGGAGAACTTTAGAAAGGAATCAATTCAAAATAGGGATAAGAGATTAGCGAATAGCGAATAGGGATTAGGGAATAGAGCTTTATATTTTCCATTTTCAGTTTTCAATTGTCCATTGTCATTCAGTCAATCAATCATTCAGTCATTCAGTCAATCTGTCAATCAGTCAATCAATAAATCAGTATGAGCAAACTTCGTTATGAACGGCCGGTAATCAAAAAGCTGGAGACCGGCATGCCCAATAAATTCGGGTCGCGGATGGATTATGAACCTGTCACAAACATCGACGGTGTCGCAGTGTCGCGGCTGATCAAGGAATATGGTTCTCCCTTATTTGTACTGTCGGAGCGCATGATCCGTGCATCCATGAAAAAAGCGAAAAGAGCTTTTGAGAACCGGTACCCAAAGGTCCAGTTTGCCTGGTCGTACAAGACCAACTACCTGAATGCCGTTTGCCGCATCTTTCACCAGGAGGGATCGTGGGCTGAGGTGGTTTCGGGATTTGAGTACGACAAGGCAATCGGCCTGGGGATCGACGGCCGTAAGATCATCTTTAACGGGCCCGACAAGAGCGAGGAGGATCTTACCAAAGCCATCCTGAATGATTCTTTGATTCACATTGACCATCTGGATGAGTTGTACACCATCACCGAGCTTTGCGATACCTTGAAGAAACGACCCCGGGTGGCCATCCGGGTAAACATGGATACCGGGGTCTACCCGATGTGGGACCGTTTCGGGTTCAACTATGAAAACGGACAGGCCTGGGATGCCATCAACAAGATCATGCATACAGGGAAGATGGATCTGGTCGGACTTCACTGCCACATCGGCACCTTTATGCTTTCGCCGAACGCTTATGCCGTGGCGGCAACCAAACTGGCCGAGCTTGCGCTTGCGCTTGAACAGAAATTCAAACACGAGATCCGGTACATCGACATGGGGGGCGGATTTGCTTCAAAGAACACCCTCAAGGGATCTTACCTGCCAGGATCCGATACCAATCCGTCTTTCAACGACTTTGCCGAAGCTATAACCACAGCCCTTATCAACAGTAATTTTCAGAAGGACAAACTGCCGCTGCTGATCCTCGAAACGGGCAGAGCGCTGATCGATGATGCCGGATTTTTGCTGGGGACGGTGATCTCCAATAAAAGATCGAGTACCGGCCGGCGCAATACCATCATCGACGTCGGCATCAACATCCTGTTCACCTCATTCTGGTATGATCACAAGATCACACCTGCCCAGTCGTTCACCCAGTACACCGAAGATACCTGCGTTTACGGTCCGCTGTGCATGAACATCGATGTGGTGCGGGAGAGCACCTCCCTGCCCCTGCTGAACAAAGGGGAACATGTGGTGATTCACAACGTGGGCGCCTATAACATGACCCAATGGATGCAGTTCATCAAGTTCAGGCCCAATGTCGTGCTGATCGATATGGACGAAAAACCGCACCTGATCCGGGAGAAGGAGTCGATCAGCAACCTCAATGACCTGGAACAGGTTCCCCCGCATCTCATGACCTTTTAACTTTTCATCCTTGGAACAACATAAGTTATCGACAACATTCCCGTCGTTCGCGACAGGTGTTTTTAACAGCTACACCCAGATCTTTTTTTCGAATAACCGGATATTCGCGGGTATCCTTTTCGTCGTGTCATTCTTCGATTTCTGGGCGGGATTCAGCGGACTGGTTGCGACCATCACGGCCAATTTCATGGCATACCTCATGGGATTAAACCAGAGCCACATAAAAAAGGGATATTACGGTTTCAACAGCCTGCTGGTCGGACTGGGGTTGGGGCTGCATTATCAGCCGGGACCGGCCTTTTATATCGTTCTGATCTTTGCATCCCTGCTGACCCTTTTTCTGACCCTCTGGTTTGAAGGGGTCATCGGAAAGTACGGCCTTCCCTTCATGAGCATCTCTTTTTTATTCGGAATATGGCTGGTGACGCTTGCTGCAAGGCAATTCACAACCCTTCAGATCAGCGAGCGGGGAATCTTTATGACCAATGAAATGTTCTCCCTCGGTGGCCACCCGATGGTGGATTCCTATAACTGGTTCAAAAACCTGGGATTACCTGTTCCGCTCAAACTCTACTTCACCTCCCTGGGTGCAATCTTCTTTCAGTACCACCTCTTCGCCGGGATCCTGATCGCGGCCGGACTAATCATTTATTCACGTATTTCATTTGTTTTATCGCTGCTGGGCTTTTTCTCCGCCTATTTCTATTATCAGATCGTCGGGGCCAACTTACAGGATCTGGGCTATTCGTTCATCGGATTTAATTACATCCTGACCGCCATTGCCATCGGGGGGTTTTTCATTGTCCCCTCCCGGTGGTCGTTCCTGTGGGTCATCCTGCTCACCCCGGTTATTTCGATCATCCTCACCAGCACCCAGGCCGTGTTCAACCTTATGCAGCTCTCGGTCTTTTCCCTTCCGTTCAACATGGTTGTTCTGCTGTTCCTATATTCGTTGAAGTTCCGCGATCGCTATTTCACAAAACCCGAGCTGGTCGCATACCAGCAATATTCGCCCGAGCGGAACCTGTATGCTCACCTTAATTACAAGGCACGTTTCGGCCGGTCACGATATTACCCGATTGCACTTCCCTTCTGGGGAACCTGGAAGGTCACCCAGGGACATCTGGGCGATTTCACCCATCAGGGCGACTGGAAACATGCCTGGGATTTTGAAGTTACCGACGAAGAAGGTTTGACCTATACCGGCGAAGGCCATTATCCCGACGACTATTTTGCCTTCAGCAAACCCGTAGTTGCCCCGGCCGACGGACACGTCGAAGAGGTGGTCGACGGGGTGGAAGAAAATATTATCGGAAACGTTGACCTGGAACACAACTGGGGAAATACCATCATCCTTAAACATGCAGATCAGCTATATACGAAACTTTCGCATCTGAAAAACGGAAGCATCAAGGTATCGGTCGGCGATGCAGTGGTCAAAGGCCAGGCGCTGGCACAGTGCGGCAATTCGGGACGTTCGCCCTACCCTCATCTGCACTTCCAGATACAAGGCACTCCTTACATCGGCTCTAAAACCCTCGATTATCCGGTGAGCCATTATATCCGGCTGGTAAACGGGACCTTTGAACTGAAATCGTACGAAATTCCCGGAAAAGGGGATCTCGTCTCCAACATCACGCGAAATCACGCCCTTGAAAAAGCTTTTCATTTCATTCCGGGACAGGAATTCCGGCTGAAGGTCAGGAATGACCGGGATGAATCCTGCGAAGTACGATGGGAGGTTCAGGTCGATGCCGTGAACAGCACCTGCATCTATTGTGAGAAGACCCGTTCGCGCGCATGGTTTTACAACGACGGCGACATTCATTACTTCACCCATTTTGAAGGCGATAAATCGTCGCTGCTTTTCAAGTTTTATCTTGCAGCCTATAAAGTGATGATGGGGTATTACAAAAATATGACGGTTACCGATTATTTGCCGGTAAACACGTTCAATAAATTACTCGTGGGTTGGCTTCAGGATTTTACCGCACCGTTCTGGCTCTTCACCCGTAACCATTTTTCGTTGCATTACCTCGCCATGGAGGATGAACTGATGCAATCGAATATACGGCTCCGTTCGAAGACCAGCGCCCTGCTTGCCCGCCGCGTACTCAGAAATCTGGAGTGTGATTTGTTCATCGGAAGCCGCGGGCTGGAACGATTCATCCTTGAAGAAAATGGATTCAAAACTGAAGTAACCCTCGTAAACGAACGATGAAGAAACTCCTTCTCTTTTTATTGTTAGTAACGGCAGTCGGCCAAAACCACGCTAATGCAGGAACTATCGACTTTACAACGGTTGATGCCCTGTCGTATCGGTACTATCTGGAACAAAAATGGGACAGTGTGATCTACATCGGAAAGATGGCATTAAACCAGAACATCGACTACTACTATCTCAGGGTGCGGATGGGATTGGCCTACTTTGCCCGGAACGAGTATATTCCCGCATCGGTTCACCTTAAAAAGGCCCGTCTTGCCGATCCTGCCGATCCGGTAATTGCCGAGTATCTTTACTATTCCTACCGTTACACGAACCGGGATGAAGAGGCGCGGCTGCTTGAGCCTTCCCTCCCGAAAGAGACGCTGGCACAGCCGGGGATAAAATCCGGATTATTCAACCAGGTCTCCGCCGAATCGGGATATACCTTCAGCAGCAACCAGTCGCCCAAAGATAAACCCGACCTGATGAAACATGACAGTCTGTACGGAGAAACCGATCTCTACGGAAACTACATATATGAACACCTCGGATTGAAATTCAACCTGTCGAAAAGGATCGAACTGAACCTGGAATACAACTATCTCAATTTCTCAAAGACCAAATACATCCAGTATGCACGCTGGGAAGATCACTTTGAAGCAACTGCCGACTCGGCTTGGGGAACCTACTACCGCTATTCTTACCCCCGGGTGACTTATGATACAAATTTTCAATACCGCATAAATCAACATGAATTTCACGCTGGTTTATCCTTTTACCTGAACGGCGGGTTCCGGATCATGCCGGCATTTCACATGATCCATGTAAGTTATCCCGTCACCACCGCCCGTGTCTCATTTCAGGAGGTCCAGGATACGGGATATTATATCGCCGCTACCAAGCAATGGGTGTTTTTTCCTTTTAACCGTACCCTTTACACATTTGATCGCCGTGACACCTCCTTCAGCAATTACCTGTTTTCGCTTGCACTCTCGAAAGAGATTGGCAGGTTTAACCTGGGGATCTCAGGGAGCTGGTCGAACATCAACAACCGCAAGCAGAAGCAGATCGGGATGACCCTCACCTGGATGCCGTGGGGAAATCTCAATTTCTATTCAACCACCTCGGCGATCGGATTTTTCCAGAAAGGGGGGAACCGCATCCTGCTAAGTGAAACCATTGGAACTAAAATCACGCCCTGGTGCTGGGGTGAAGCAAGCTTTCACTACGGGGATTTCACCAATGCCAACATCATGAATGGCTCGGTGGTCTACAACAGCAGCGATGTAATCGATTACAGGGCCGGAGCCAACCTTTATTTCCTTGCAGGAAAAAACCTTCAGTTGTATCTGGTTTATCAATATGTTAAAAAAGAGAGTCAAACCTACTATTACACTTCAGGGTCCACATCGGGCGAGATGAATACCCAGCTCAAGACCGAACTGGTACCCTATCATTTTAACACCATCATGGGAGGATTAATATGGAAATTTTAGCAAAAATTGAATGCATGGGAACCGGTAAGAATGCAAAATGCAAAATGCAAATGTCAAAATTCAAAATGCAGAATGCAGAATGCAAAATGCAAAATACAGATAACGGAATCCTTTTTAACACACTGATGATACGGACTGTGGCAGCAGTATTGATGGTTGCCGCTTTCACCTTAAAGTTAAACGCACAGGATTATCAGGCGCTTCAGGATGCCTTCAGCAGGAGTCACGCCTATGAAGCCAAGGCTAACTTTACCGATGCCGTTTCCTCCCTGAAGAAGGTTTACCTGGAAGATTCCTATGAGATCAACCTGAGGTTGGGCTGGCTTACCTACCAGGCCGGGTTGTTCACCGAATCGTCGGCCTATTACCAGAAGGCCATCAACCTGCGTCCCTATGCCATCGAAGCCAAGTTCGGCTACGTCTATCCCGCATCGGCGCTGGGGAATTGGGACCAGGTGATCGCACAGTACAATGAGATCCTCCGGATCGACCCCCAGAATACCTTTGCCAATTACCGTTTGGGTTCGATCTATTATGGAAGAAGGGATTACGTGAAGGCTGAAAAATTCCTTGAAAAAGTTATCAATCTTTACCCGTTCGACTACGACAGCATGGTGCTCTATGCCTGGACCTGCCTGAAGCTGGGAAAATTACGCGAAGCCCAGGTCATGTTCAACAAGGTGCTGCTCAACAAACCCCGCGATCCTTCAGCTCTCGAAGGACTTTCGCTGATAAAGTAGGAAACACTGTTCCTGCTG
>JAQWBQ010000139.1 GCA_028706295.1 Bacteroidales bacterium | reverse complement strand
TGATCATTGACCGGGTGAAAAAGATGAATAAGGCAGAGCTGCCGGTGATCCTGATGGGAGATCTGAATTGCGAAAACCAAACTGAACCGGTCAGGATACTGACAACTATTTTCCAGGACTCCAGAACTGCTGACCAGCGGATGTCGATGGACCCCGATGGAACCTTCAACGGATTCAGAACCGATCAACCGGTTACAGAGCGGATCGATTACATCTTCACGGCATACGGGGCCAAAGCCGTCAATTACCGGGTTGGCCGTGAAACACGGGATGGCCGTTATGCTTCCGACCATTTTCCGGTGGTTACCACCGTAAACCTGTAAATGGTTTTTCGGTACATTTTTTATTTCAGACCAAAGAAATATCATAACTTTGAACCTTGGAGCGCTTCCTGATATCATATTATATCTCAATGATTTAACAAACCTCAAACCACATGACCGAAGTCATCCTGCTCATTCTTCTCCTGATCGTCCTCTCCGTATTTATGGCGCTCTTCATCCGTCAGACCCGGCATGCTGCCGCCCGTAACAGCGCCGAATTGGATTCGTTGAGAACCGAACTTGAAAATTCCAGGTCAGAGATTCAGGTAACCGGCGAGCGTCTCCGGCTGGGTGATCAGCAAAATTCAAAGTTGGAAGAGCAGCTAAACCTGAAAGAACAAACCATCCTTGACCTGAACCGGCAGCTTTCGGGATTGTCGTCCGATTACAAAGCGCTGGAGAGCAAGCTCAGGGAGCAGAAGGGTGAGCTTGAAACCTTGCAGGAACGCTTCCGGAGTGAATTCAGGAACCTGGCCAACGACATCCTCGAGGAAAAAACCAAAAAGTTCACGGAACAAAATACCTCCCGTCTCGATGAGATTCTTAAACCCCTGGGAGAACGGATCCGCGACTTTGAGAAAAAGGTTGAAGAGACCTATGACCGGGAATCGAAACAGCGGTTTTCACTTGAAAAAGAGATCCGGAATCTGGCTGAGCTGAACACCCAGATCAGCAAAGAGGCTAATAACCTCACCAACGCCTTGAAAGGACAGTCCAAAACCCGGGGTAACTGGGGTGAGGTGATCCTCGAGACCATTCTCGAAAAATCGGGATTGACCCGCGACCGGGAGTTTTTCATCCAGCAATCCTTTACCAATGAACATGGACGGCGTATTCAGCCCGATGTGATCGTGGCCTATCCGGGTGAGCGCAATGTTGTAATAGACTCGAAGGTTGCGCTGGTAGCCTATGAAAAATATGCTTCTGCCGAAAGCCGGGAAGCCCAGGAACAGGCAGCCCGCGAACATCTGCTGGCGGTGCGCAATCACATCAACGATTTGAGCAGCAAGAATTATCAGGATTTGTACGCCCTGCAAAGCCTTGACTTCGTCATGCTTTTCATGCCCATTGAACCGGCGTACCTGCTGGCCATGCAATATGATCCCAACCTCTGGAATTATGCCTACGACCGGCGTATCCTGCTCATCAGCCCGACCAACCTGATTGCCGCCTTACGGATGATCGCCAACCTCTGGCGGGTGGAATACCAGAATAAAAACGTCCAGGAGATCGCCCGGCAGAGTGGGGAACTTTATGATAAATTTGTGGGATTTCTCGAGGATTTGAAAGATGTCGGCTCAAAAATCGAAGCAACTCACAAGACTTATGACGCTGCCATGAATAAGCTTTCAACCGGCAAGGGAAACCTCATCCGCCGGGTTGAAAACCTGAAAACACTGGGAGCCCGGACGGGAAAAGAGATTCCGAAATCGATGCTGGAACGGGCAAACGACGATTAATATTAACCCATAACGCCGCTGCAAGAAACCATGAAAAAGGAGACCTATATCTACGGACTCCGGCCAGTGATCGAAGCGATCAAGTCGGGTAAGGAGTTCGAAAAAGTAATGCTTCAGAAAAATCTCAAAGGAGAAATTTTCAGGGAGTTATTCGCGCTGATCAAAGAGACGGAGATACCGTTCCAGTTCGTTCCCGTCGAAAAACTGAATCACTTGTCGCGTCAGAACCACCAGGGCGTGATCGGTTTTGTATCGGAAATCACCTATCAGAAAGCTGAAGACCTGGTTCCTGCCGTTTTCGAGCGCGGGCAAACCCCGCTTTTTCTCATCCTCGACCGGATCACCGATGTAAGGAACTTTGGAAGCATTGTCCGTACCGCCGAATGTGCCGGCGCCCATGGTGTTATCATCCCGGCAAAAGGATCCGCTTCCATCAATTCCGATGCAATAAAGACCTCTGCAGGGGCCTTGTATAAACTTCCTGTGGTGAGATCCAACAACCTTAAAGATACCATCCGCTTTTTCAGGGAATCGGGCTTGAAAATCATTGCCGCAACTGAGAAAAGCGATTTGAATTATTCGAAAACTGACCTGACCGGCCCTTTTGTACTGATCATGGGGTCGGAAGGAGAAGGCATCGCGGAAGAGTATCTCCGGATGACCGATGTGACCGTACAAATCCCTTTGTTCGGGGAAATCGAATCACTCAATGTTTCTGTTGCCACCGGCGTGATCCTTTTCGAAGCCATGCGGCAACGGGAGCAATAAAAATATTCTTGTTAAACCGTTCATATCGAATTAACCGAAAATTCAGACATGAAGTACATTTACAGGTTTACCCCCGAAATCCTGGTGGTCCTTTACCTGTTCCTCTTCCTGGGATTGAAATCCCCCGAAAGATCCTGGGACCGGATCATCAACAGCGATGGTAAAGGGTACTATGCCTATCTGCCGGCCGTGTTCATCTACCATGACCTCGAATTCAAATTTGTCGAACAATATGAATACCAGTATTACCCTTCCAACAAAGCGGCATTCAAGGAGTTCAGAAACGAAATTGACGGTCAAAGGGTAAACAAGTATTTTCCCGGACTGGCACTGGTCTGGCTTCCTTTTTTCCTGTTCGGACACGCGATGGCCTGGCTTGAAGTTTTTCCCCGCGACGGGTATTCAATGCCCTATCAATATGCCATTGCGCTATCTGCTCTTTTATTTCTCTGGATGGGATGCCGGTGGACGATGAAACTTCTCCAGAAATTCAAATCGGATGACCGAACCGCGGCGTTTCTGACTTTCGTAATCGCACTTGGCACCAACCTCCCGTTCTTTACCATTGTTGAGTCTTCGATGACCCATGTCTATTCATTTGCGCTGATTGCCGGATTCTCCCTGTTTGCCTATAAATTCTTCCATGAATACCATCCGAAATGGTTTGTGAAATCGTGTGTGCTGCTCACCCTGATCACTCTGATCCGGCCGACCAATGCCCTGATCATTCTTTTAATCCCTTTCCTCGCCGGCGACCGGGAAACTTTCACCGGATCCTTCCGTCGTGTGGCAGCCGACCGGTGGGCGCTGATCCGGGGGATCGTACAGGTTACGATCCTCCTGCTGGTTCCGGTGATCCTCTGGTACCTGCAAA
>JAQWBQ010000087.1 GCA_028706295.1 Bacteroidales bacterium | reverse complement strand
TGGGAAAGCAAAGATCTATAACAATATCGGGAAGATCTATTTCAACCGGAATGAAATGGGGAAGGCGGAGGGGCTGTTCAATAAAGCCATTGACATCAATAAGAAGCTCAACATAAAATCTGAGCTTTTCAATAATTATAACAATCTGGGCGGCGTCTATAAAAAAATGAACAATCTCGACAAGGCCCTGGAGTACGCCCTCCTGGCCCTGAATCAGCTGGACATGAATCATGATTTTTATGATCTGTCCATCGTATATTCAAACATAGGGAATCTTTACCAGGATATGAAGAATTACCCGGTATCCCTGACCTATTACCAGGAAGCTGCATCGATCCAACGCAATAAATTGTACAAGGGGGCTTTGATCCAGTCACTACTTTCAATGGCATCGCTTTACCAGCTCATGAACAACCCCCGATCGGCCACGGGATGCATTTCAGAAGCGCTGACCACGGCCAACCTTCTCGGAAACCCATCTCAGAAGCTGATTGTTCTGCAGGAGGCAGCCCAGTATTATAATAAGAATCAGGATTTCAGGAGGGCTGCAGTTTTTTATGCGGACTATGTCACCCTGAATGATTCGCTGGAAGCGCTGAACAGCCTCACCAAGATCGAACAGATACAGTCGGTTTATGAAGTCATCAATAAGGAGAAGGACAATAAAATCCTCCAGCAGCGGGTCAATCTCCAGGAGCTTGCCCTGCAGCGCCAGCGGATTGTCCTTCTGGCTGCGATGATCATCTTCCTGGTACTTGCTTTCTTTCTTTTCAACCTCCAGCGGAACCGCCAACGTGAAAGGAAGAACAATGCACTCATTGCAAAACAAACAGAGCTGTTGTACCAAAAAGAGAAAGAGATACTCCTGCAGGAAGAACAGAACCTGAAGCTGGAACTGGATTACAAGAACCGCCAGCTCACCTCATATGCCCTTCACCTTGCCAGGAATAACGAGTTTATCTCGAAAACATCAAATGAGCTTAAACAGATCCTTCTGGGTATCAGCCCAAGAGATGTCGAGCGTTCAAACCGGGTAAGGGACATGCTTTCAGACCTTCAGCAGTATTCTGCTGGAAACGACTGGGAGGAATTTCGCCTCTATTTTGAAGAAGTACACCAGTCGTTTGAGAAAAACCTCACCACTGCCTTCCCCGATCTTACTTCCAACGATAAAAAATTCTGCGCTTTGTTAAAGCTGGGACTATCAACCAAGGATATAGCTTCCATTACCTTCCGCGAAATCCGAAGCGTAGAGTCGGCCCGAAACCGGTTGCGAAAGAAACTGAACCTGTCGGCTGACGTCAACATCAATAATTTTCTTTCGCAATTTTAACAGGTGATTATCTGTTAGTTATCTGTCGTTGCCGTAGTAAATTTTCAGTCTTCATCTGCCTTGCCGTAGTATGGATATGGTAAAAACGGCCTTGATCAGGTTTCATATTTTTAGTTTTACAGTCCGGAAATTATTTCCGGGAAAGAAATATAAAGATTTGAGACAAACATAAAAAATCAAGCGTGATGAAAAGACATTTGAATGTAGGGTTTTACTTACCGGTAATGATCATGTTTTTCATGTTCCCGGTAAAATTTTTACAGGCACAGTGGAACACAAACACCTCTGTGAATCTCCTGATATCAAACCTCCCGACGGCCGATCTGCACAGTGTTGCAACCACAGATGGCAAGACCTGGATTGCTTTTTATCACCTGAACGGCAGCAATTATGATATGCGGGCTCAACTTCTCGATGCCAACGGCAACAAACTCCTGGGCCCCGATGGTATTCTGGTCAGCAACCAGACATCAGGATCTGCCACTTATGTTTTCAATGTATGTGTTGACGCTTCAAATAATTTAATTATCGGGTTCCAATATGAATCAGGTAGTGATATGAATGCCGTCGTACACAAGATTTCGCAGTCGGGAGCTCAATTGTGGGGCTCAGGAGGGATTATTCTGGGTGCCGGACTGACTCCATACCCGGCGCCCTTGTCGAACGGCGAGGTGGTTGTTGCCTGGAGCGAATCGGTATCAAATACGGTCAACATCCAGAAGATCACCACCGGAGGAACACTTGCGTGGACAACGCCGGTTGTGGTTACCGTTGGCGCAACGAAAACATCACGCGGACAGGTCATAGGAAACCTTAACGGAAAGTTCACTGCTGTCTATCAAAAGAAAGGAAGCGGCATCTCCACGACCCTCTACGCCCAGCATTTCGATAATTCGGGCACCGCGCTTTATTCAGCGCTGCAGATCTGCAACCAGACCTCAAGCGCATCAAGATATTACTCCATCGCAGCTAACGGAGATACAACCTATTTCGGCTTTTATGTTTCACAGGCATCAAGGTTCAACTCGTTTCTCCAACGCATCAATCCATCAGGAACCATACCCTGGGGCATGAACGGGAGCAATTTCAACACAGCCACTTCATCTTCCGATCCATTCCAGGGACTAACCAATATTGCCCTTTCATCTTCGTCACCTTATGTATGGTCGGTTTGTACTTTCAGCAATTCCAACCAGACACAATATGGCGTTTATGTCCAGAAATTTCTGAAAACAACCGGGGCAAGGCAGTTTACCGATAACGGGAAAGTTGTATATTCCATCAGTTCAAGCAGTGATTACCAATCGGGTGAGATGATGCTTGTGAACGATACACCGATATTCCTTTCTTATGATGTCAATGATATAATTTATGCCACCCGTCTGGATGCTTCAGGAAATTTTGTATGGCCCGGCAACAGGGTTGAGATCAGTTCCACGACTGCAGGCGGATCCACACCAAAAATGCGCTTCGGCTTGAGCACCGATGGGCCAAACAGGTGCGCGGGTGTATGGACTGAAAACAGAACCGGCGATTACATGGGTTATGCCCAGGGCATTTCGATCGGCGGACTCCTTGGTGTCATCGTTGCCACACAGGGAGGTGCTCCCGCTACCATCACAACCAGCGGGGGAACCCTGCAAATGGTTGCAACGGTGCTTCCTGCAGCAGCCAGCCAGAATGTAACCTGGAGCGTTGTCCCCGGAACAGGTAACGCCACAATCAGCGCAACCGGCCTGGTTACTGCAACCGGAAACGGGACGGTATACGCAAAAGCAACTGCAGTTCAGGATGTCACTGTTAAAGATTCACTCCTGATAACCATTTCAGGACAGACCATCGTTAACCCGGTGGTGACAACGCTTGCGGCAACAAATATTGCACAGACCGCTGCCACCCTTAATGGTTCGGTAACTGCCAACCTCTATCCCACGACTGTTTCGTTCGACTGGGGAACTTCCACTGCTTATGGCAACACAATTGCTGCAACGCCATCTGTGGTAACCGGATCCTCCCCGGTGGCGGTACTTGCCAATCTGACAAGCCTGACCACGAACGTCACTTATCATTTTCGTTGTGTTGGTACCGGTTCAGCCGGCACTTTCTACGGAGCCGACCAGACTTTCATCCCGGGATGTCAAACCGTGGGATCCGCGGGAGCCATCACAGGACCAGTAAGTGTATGCAACAACGCTACCGGTAACGTATATTCCGTATCTCCCATTCTGAATGCCACCAGCTATACCTGGACCGTTCCAACTGGTGCCACAATTGTAAGCGGACAAAATACGGCCAGCATCACCGTCACTTTCGGAACCTCATCAGGAAATATCACGGTTTACGGAAGTAATAATTGCAGTACCGGGACCACTTCAATCCTTGTCGTTACCACCAATTCCGGTCCTGTCCCAACCATCACGGGATCTGCCAGCCCCTGCCTGAATTCCGGGACAACCGCCTATACCACTGAGTCAGGAATGAACGGCTATACCTGGACCGTCTCAGCCGGTGGTACCATTACATCAGGATCAGGAACAAACCAGATCGTAGTAAACTGGACCACCACAGGAGCCCAATCGGTCAGTGTGAATTACACCAATGCTTCCGGGTGTTCCGCACCATCTCCAACTAACTATCCTGTAGTCGTAAACCCGTTGCCTGCCGCTGCAGGACCGATAACAGGATTGACAACTGTTTGCGCAGGAACAGCTGGTGTCAGCTATTCTGTTGATCTCATTGCCAATACTTCGGTTTATCTCTGGTCACTGCCACTCGGAGCTAACATTTCATCCGGGGCCAATACAAACAATATCACGGTTGATTTTTCAGCGACAACGACTTCAGGCGACATCACTGTGGCTGGGAACAACATCTGCGGGAATGGAATCTCCAGCAATCTTCCTGTTACCGTTAACCCGATCCCGCCGGCGCCGGTTATTAGCCTTAGTAATGTTTTACTGACAAGTAATGCAGCTTCCGGGAACCAGTGGTATTTCGATGGCAATCCGATCTCAGGCGCAACGGGTCAGACATACCTGGCCACTCAGAATGGATGGTACTGGGATAAGGTAATCCTCAACGATTGCCCTTCAGATACTTCAAATCACATTTTCGTAGTGGTGGAGGGACTGGACGAATTGCAGAATGAAAATGTGGCCATCAGCCCTGTTCCCAACGAAGGACGCTTTTCTGTTTCCGTAACCAACACATCGCTGAAAACATACTCCGTCAGGATCTACAACCAGATCGGCGCATGTGTATATCAGGCCGATGAATGCCGGGGCAATGAGCCAAAATTGGTCGATCTTCGCCCGGCAGCTACCGGATTGTACACGGTCGTTGTCAGAAATGTCGACAACATGATAACCAGGAAGATTCTGATCAGTAAATAATATCTCAGGGATTAAGAGTCTGTTTATATTTCGTTCGTCAGGTGAAAACCTATCTATTTACGATTGACATGATTTACGATTTACGAATGAATTGTAGACCAGTTCCCGGATGAGTGATTATTAATACAGGTTGAGAAACGAAACCTGTGGTCAAGGGATCTCGATCTCCCGGGGATCGTCAGGGTTTCCGATAAAAAACCAATCCTCGTCGTCCATGGCTGCGTTGGTGATCTTATCGATGGCGACCTTCATATATTTACCGGCTGCCGAAACCGCGACCGAGCCGTCGGGGAGAAGGATTTCGCCGGTCCCCTCAAAAAAGCGGTGATCATCCCTCGAAACCCGTCCCACGATACGAAGTTCGACACCGAGCGGTATGGGTTTGCGGTACTTGGTGGTCAGTTCGAGGGTCACCCCCCATATCTGATCCTCTTTGCCGTTGGCAATAGCCCGTCCGATGGTCTCATCGAGTATGGTAGCTGCAAGCCCGCCATGCATGCGGCCCGGGTAACTCTGGTGTTGTTCCGAAGGCGTGACGATGGCGACCAGTTCATTGGAATCGGTTTCATAAAAAGAGGCATGGAGGCCGAAGTTATTTTCCAGCCCGCACACAAAACACATCCTCGAATTGTATTGTTTCTTAGTAACCGAGCGTTTCATGGGAGATAATTTCCGGTAAAAATAGGATTTTTCTATGCCTGTTCCTCCCGTTCACTCCTTGTTAAAAACACGGCAAGGATCGGTTCGGCTGCTTCCCGGTCTGAATCGCTGATGTACAGTTCGGATTCGGAAGGAAATCCGGCTACGAAACCGGCCAACATACCCGACTGGTATTCGTTACGGATCATGGAGCTGATACCTGCCTCTTCAAGGAGTGCCCGGAGGGCAAGGGCATCGATCTCCGAACCGGTAAAAATTCTGATGCTATGGTCGTGGTCGTTCATGGGTGAATTTTTAACTGTTCCTGGTGCATGGTCAAAGGTACGGGATTTTTAGGGAAAAAGAGAGTATCCTTAATGTTTGGTGGCAGGACCCCGACGGGGTCCGAAAGGAAATTCCATCAGAAAATATGTCGATAAAAATATATGTTAAATCCTTTCTTCGAAATGTTTTTTTTCGATTGGGATTCATATATTTACCGTGATTACCCAAAAACCATTTGCCATGATAAAAAAACTGGTCATCCCTTTTATCTGTTATGTACTGGCCACGGGCATTACAGATGTAGTTGCACAAGTGGGAATCAACGCCGACGGTTCTCTTCCCGACAACTCCGCGATGCTCGATATCAAATCCTCATCCAGGGGATTTCTTCCGCCACGGATCTCAACCGCTCAGCGTTCGGCAATGGTCACACCGGCCCTCGGACTGGTCATCTTTAACACCGATTGCAACGACCTTCAGCTTTTCAACGGTGTGGCATGGGTCCCGCTTGGAAACAACGGAATGCTGCCGGCGCCCAGTGCGATCGCCGGAAACGCGACGCCGTGTATCAATGCTACCGGGATCACCTACTCCATCGATCCGGTGTCAGGCGCTACCGGTTATCACTGGACGGTTCCGCCGGGAGCTTCCATTACCGCAGGGCAGGGTACTACAATCCTCACAGTCACGATGGGGAGTACAAACGGGTATGTTTGTGTAGCCCCAATGAATGATTGTTATCGCGGCAGTGTTGCCTGTAAAGAGATCCGTCTGACGGCAATCCCGGGATCCGTGACCGCGGGAACTCATATTGCTGCCCCTGCACAGATTACCTGGACCTGGAGCGCTGTTGCCGGCACCACCGGCTACAAATGGGGCAGCGCCAACGACTTCAGCCTGGCTGAAGATCTTGGGACTGCAACTTTTACTGTCGAAACGGGACTTACATGCAATACGCCGTATACAAGATACGTCTGGGCATACAACGAATGCGGTTACGCTCCCTCCTGCCCGCTTGCACAAACCACCTCTCCCTGCGCACAGTGGACCTGCGGACAGACAATTACAGATGCTCGCGACGGAAAAATCTACAACACGGTGCAAATTGGATCGCAATGCTGGATAGCGCAGAATCTGGATTTCGGCACCAAGATTAATGGCGCAACGGCCCAGACCGATAACGGAATCCCCGAAAAATATTGCTACAACAATGATGACCAGCAATGCTCGGTTTATGGCGCCCTGTATCAATGGGGCGAACTGATGCAGTATTCCGTCACCCCGGGGGTTCAGGGACTTTGTCCTGCCGGGTGGCATCTCCCCACCGACATGGAATGGAGCGCCCTTACGACATTTCTGGGCGGTGAAAGTGTGGCAGGAGGCAAAATCAAGGAGGCAGGGACGGCTCACTGGCAGTCACCCAATACCGGGGCCACCAACAGCAGTGGTTTTACCGCGCTTCCGGGCGGGTACCGGGATCTTGGTACAAGTTTTAACGGAATCGGAGGTTACCTTAACTACTGGTCCTCTACATCCAACGGGGCGACGGAAGCATGGGACCGTCACCTGAATTATTTCAGCGAGTATATTGCCCGCGGAAGCTATGTTTATGGTTATGGATTCTATGCGCGATGCATCAAAGATACCGGCAGTGCGACTACGACGCCCACAGTTACCACCGCAGCAGTTTCAGGCATTACGCAAACAACCGCAACCAGCGGCGGGAATGTAATTTCCGATGGAGGCGCCACTGTAACGGCCCGCGGGGTTTGCTGGAGCACCTCTCCCAACCCGGGAGTCTCCGGTAATCATACGACCGACGGAAGCGGAACGGGAACATTCGTCAGCGCCCTGACGGGCCTTACGGCCGCGACACCCTATTACATAAGGGCTTATGCCACCAACAGCGCAGGCACCTCTTACGGATCTCAGGAATCCTTTACAACCAGTAATCCGGCAGGACCCACGCCGTGTCCCGGTGTCCCATTAGTCACCGATATCCGCGATGGAATGGAGTATCAGACGGTTCTTATCGGAACCCAGTGCTGGCTTCTTCAGAACCTGAATTACGGCACCCAGATACCACATTCAACGGCACAGACCGATAATGGTATACCGGAAAAATATTGTTTCGGCGATAATGAGGCCAGCTGTGCCAGCCGGGGAGGGATGTACCTATGGAATGAAGTCATGCAATACAGTACAACAGAAGGAGTTCAGGGACTGTGCCCGGAAGGATGGCATCTCCCGACAGATGCCGAATGGACATCATTGACGACCTATCTGGGTGGAGAATCCATTGCCGGCGGGAAACTGAAAGAGACCGGAACAACCCATTGGAGTTCGCCCAATACCGGCGCAACCAATGAAAGTGGTTTCACAGCATTGTCAGGAGGAATCTGGGACAATTTTACATGGCTGTTTGTTGGTGGTTCCAACGTAGGATATTTCTGGACTTCGTCGCAATACGGTGACAGTTCTGTCTGGTACCGTTCCCTGTTTTATTCCAGCGCCGGCGTTTCCCGCAACACCCATACAAAAGTCGATGCAATGTCTGTTAGGTGTATCAAAAATTAACTTTTGTGCGGGCATCATACCAGCCGGTCCCGGATCTGTCGGAAGCTTGTCCTGAATAGTTACAGCGACAGGGATCTGCCATCGCTCCCTGTTCATCGAAAAATATACCATATAAAAAGGAGACCATGAATATTTTTAACCTTTTCAGAAAGATCTTATCCTTCTTTAACCTGGAGGCCGAACTGGAACAAACGGATAGTGTTTACGAGGAAATCAAAAAAGGGATTGTTTTCAAAGGCACCAACCTGTGGATTTTATTTTTCGCGATAATAGTGGCTTCGGTTGGTCTGAACATGAACTCAACCGCCGTAATCATCGGGGCAATGCTTATTTCACCCCTCATGGGACCCATCAATGGGATGGGATATAGCATTGCAACTTATGATTTTGAGCTTTTTCGAAAATCTTTAAAAAATTTCTCATTTGCAATTCTGACCAGCTTAATTGCTTCGACCACTTACTTTGTGCTGAGCCCGCTTTCAACCGCATCTTCTGAATTATTGGCCAGAACAAGTCCGACCATATATGATGTTTTGATTGCATTATTTGGTGGTTTGGCCGGTATTATCGCAATCAGCAGCAAACAAAAAGGGAATGTAATTCCCGGAGTGGCCATTGCGACCGCACTTATGCCCCCGTTATGCACTGCAGGTTACGGACTGGCAACCCTGCAGTTTCATTTCTTCTTTGGAGCATTTTACCTATTTACCATAAATACGATTTTTATTGCAATCGCTTCCGTTTGGGTGTCACAATTATTAAAATTTCCGAACAGGAGTATTATCGACGAGGGTAAAAAGAAAAAAATCAACAGGATTATCAGTTTAATAATTGCAGTGGTTCTTTTACCCAGTATTTTCTTTGGATATAAAATGGTAAAGCAGGAGGAATTTTTACGGAAGGCAAATCAATATGTATCGGATGTTTCGCTTTTCGAAGGAAATTATCTTTTAAAACACGATATTGATGTAAAATCCAATAAGATTATTTTGGTTTATGGTGGTACGGAACTGACAAAAAATCAAAAACAAACCATCATTAAGAAATCTCAGAATTTTAATATCAATAATGCCACAATTCTAATCGAACAGGGTTTAAATTTAAGCAGTTTAGATGATAAGAATATTGAATTATATCAACTTAAAGGTGAAATTATCAATCTTAATTTTTCATTAAATAAAAAGAATTTTGAAATAGACAGTATGATAAATCGACAAAAATTTGGGGAAACATTATTGAAAGAAATAATTACGATATTTCCGCAAATAGAAGGTTGTCTTTTTACCGAATCTCTTTTTTTCTATGACAATGTTAAAACTCCGAACAGAACGCCGGTTGTTATTTTGTCATTCAGATCAAATATCCGGGATGCAGATAAAAGAAAAATTAATAACTGGTTCCGTCAAAGATTAAAAAGTGAAAATTTGAAAATTTATTATGAGAAGAGCGCTGTACAAAAAGTGCGAACGCATTAATGACTCTGCGGGCACTGAGGCATGGCGGCCCGCATTAACATAAACTTCTATACCCGTTGGTCAGGTCGTAATGCCGCAGTGACTAAAAGCATCCGGTGCCGTCCCAGCAGTGGGTGCAGAGCCGTTCCCGGGGCAATCCTACCGCGGTAATGAGGTCATCCAGTTTTTGGTATTTCAGCGTTGTGCAACGCAGCTTTTTGCCGATGGTTTCGATCATCGCGTGATACCGGTCAGTTCCCGGGGTGGCATATTCGTCGAGATGAGCGTCTTCCCTGCCTTCCAACTCTTTGATGGCTTTTCGTCCTGCCAGGTCGAGCGACGACCGGGAGGTGGAGAAGTTGAGGAATTCGCAGGGAAATATCAGGGTGGGACAGGCCGGTCTTACATGAACTTCCTGTGCGCCCTGTTCGGTCAGGATCCGCACGTTATCCTTCAGTTGGGTACCTCTTACGATGGAGTCGTCGCATAAAACCATCCGTTTCCCCTGGATGATATTCGGGTTCGGGATCAGCTTCATCTTGGCAACCAAATCGCGCGTGGCCTGGTTCTGGGGCATAAAACTACGCGGCCAGGTCGGGGTATATTTCACGTAGGCCCGTTTGTAAGGGAGTTTCTTTTCGTTGGAATACCCGATGGCATGGGCTACTCCCGAATCGGGAACACCGGTTACGAAGTCGACCTCCCCGATGTCGTTTCGGGCCAGCGCTGCGCCGCAGCGGTAGCGGCACTCCTCCACGTTGATATCTTCATAGTAGGAGCTCGGATAGCCGTAATAAACCCACAGGAAGGTGCAGATCTGCATCCGCTCGCCGGGTTTACGGATCTGCTCATACCCATCGGCAGTGACGAAAAGGATCTCGCCGGGACCCAGGTATTTTTCGACTGTAAATCCCACGTTGGCAAAGGAGGTGGTTTCGGAACTCAGGGCGAAGGCTCCCTCCCTGCGGCCCAGGATCAGCGGGGTGCGGCCGAGTTTGTCGCGGGCGGAATAAATTCCCCGGTCGGTGAGGATGAGCAAGGAGCAGGAACCTTTGAGGTGGAGGAACACATTTTCGATGCCTGCGGCAAAAGTGTCGCATTCATTGATCAGCATCGCCACCATCTCGGTCATACTGACGGCCGATCCGCTGGTCTCGGAAAAGTGAAGGTGGCGGCCCAGCGCGCGTCGGGTCAGCGCCTCCATGTTGACGATCCTTCCCACCGTCACGATGGCATAAGATCCCAGGTGCGAATGGATGAGCAGGGGCTGCGGTTCGGTATCGCTGATCACCCCGATCCCGCTGTTCCCTTTGAACTGGGGCAATTCAGGCTCGAATTTGGTCCTGAAATAGTTGTTTTCGAGATTGTGGATGGCCCTGGTAAAGACGGCTCCGTCATATACGGCCATACCACCCCTGCGGGTGCCGAGATGTGAATTGTAATCGGTGCCGTAAAAAAGATCGGTCACACAATCCTGCTTTGAAATGGTTCCGAAAAGTCCACCCATTGGAAAAATTGATTTGAATTGGTTTTTTATTGATCTATCCGGTCATGATGTTGCTGCATCAGGCGCTCCATGAAATCGCGGAGGGCCACGGGTTTGCGGGTTCCGAAAAGAAACCGCTTCCGGTTCCTCAGGGTAACCCTGAGCCCCATGTTTCCCGATACGTTATAAGCTGTATCCATCCGGCCATAGCGAATCCCCCACCCGCCATATTCCTTTATCGGACTGTATTTCACGACCTCCCATTGTTCAATGTCGCGAAGATCGATATGACGAAACTTCCTTTGAAAGGGGAAGAAACGGTAGCTGATCCCCTTGCGGTCGATGGTAGTGGTGAGATTTCCGAAGATAAAAAGTCCAAAAAGCGCTATATTCAGGAGTACCATTAAAGCCGTCGTGACGATCAGTCCGGTATCGCTCATCGGATTATTCCCGAAGGATCTGCCTTCGATCAACTGCCGGTAGATCCCGAACCCGAAGATGCCGATTGTGGTCACGGCGACGAACAACAACAGGATCCACAACCAAAGCTGACGGAAACTTTGCCTTTCGTGATAAAGATCTTTTCCTGTAAGACAATGCTCCTTCATGTACACCGGATTTTGAACCGCCAAATTTGCGAAGATATTTTGAAATTGCCGTTACATTTCTAAAGAATGGGATAGTGAATATAAAAATATATCTTTGTAGATATAAACAGATCAGATGAAGATCAGGCCCATTAATGGATTTATCAGGTCGGTGGCGGTTTTTATTGCCGGAAGGATCTCGGGTATTTCATTGTGTCCCTTTGGGATCTACACCGATTTCCCGGATGATCCTGTGATTGTAAACCATGAGAAGATTCACTGGCGACAGCAGGTCGAGATGCTGGTAATTCCTTTCTATCTCTGGTACATCACCGAATACCTCATCAAACGCCTGACACGGAACAAGGGCGACGCGTACCGGGCCATTTCCTTTGAACGGGAAGCCTACACCAGGCAAGATGCAATGGATTATTTACAGACCCGGAAACCTTATTCCTGGACACGTTACTTTTCCGGTCCGCGTGCGTGATCCGGGTTAATGCATGCCGGGCAAACCCTCATGGATTATGCCGGTTCCTTATTCCCGTTTATTTTCGATGGAACCCACTCTTTTTCCCACCGGGCGATCACAACAGTAGCGAGGCAGTTTCCGATGACGTTGGTGGCGGTTCGTGCCATATCCATGAGTTCATCGATGCCGAGGATGATAAAAATGGGCCACACGGGCAGTCCGAAGCTGGTGGCGGTTCCGAGCAGGATCACCAGGGAAGCCCGCGGAACCCCGGCAACGCCTTTGCTGGTCAACATCAGGGTGATCATCATGATGATCTGGGTTCCGAAAGAGAGGTGAATCCCGGCCATATTAGCCACGAAGATGGAAGCCATGGCCAGGTAGAGGGTGGTTCCGTCGAGATTGAAGCTGTACCCGGTCGGAATTACGAATGATACTATTTTCCGCGGCACTCCGAAGCGTTCCATGTTCTCCATGGCCAACGGCAGGGCCGATTCGCTGCTGGTGGTGGCAAAGGCAATGGTGGCAGGCTCTCCCACAGCCCTGATGAAAGGCCTGAGCGGAATTCGAAGCGCCAACATGATGGGTAACAGCACTCCTGCCAGGAATACGAATAACGCGATATACAGGGTGCCCAGCAGTTCAAAGAGGTTGACCAGCACGCCTAATCCCATATGTCCGACACTGTAAGCGATGGCTGCGAAGACCGCGAACGGTGCGAACAGCATAATCATGTTGGTGAATTTGAACATCACGGTGGTCAGCGAGTCGGTAAAGCGAAGCATGGGTGAGCGGTACTGCTCCTTCACCATGGCCAGTGCAATGCCGAAGAGGATGCTGAAGACCACGATCTGCAATACCTGTCCCTCGGCAATCGATTTAGCTATATTTTCGGGGAAGACATGCAGCACAATATCGCGCCAGCTCTGTGCCTGCACCTGGGGTAATGCGCCGTGCGTCATTTCTGCAGGCACGGTCACCCCCATGCCAGCCTTGCTGATGTTGATGGCGGCCAGACCGATGAAGAGCGCGATGGTGGAGACCACTTCAAAATAGACCAGCGACTTCCATCCCATGCGTCCGACCTGCTTCAGGTTGGCATGCCCGGCAATGCCGGTGACCAACGTCCCGAAAAGCAGCGGGGCAATGATGGTTTTAACCATCCGGATGAAGATCTGGCTCACGATGTTCAGCTCCCGGGCGATCAATGGCAGATCGTGCCCGAATTCGGCTCCTGCGACCATGCTTACGAAAATCCAGGTGGTCAGCTTTTTTTTGTGCCAGGCAAACAGAAAATAACAGATTATCGGAATCCAGCGCAATGTGATGAGCAGCCATCCGGGCGCATCAAATATTCCAAAACGGTCGGCCAGATGCACCGTCACCGCCAGGGTCAGGGTGACAAACAGTGCAGTGAGCAGGCGTCGGGAAGTGAACATGTAGGGCGGCGTTAATTTACTTTGACCAGTTTCTGCACGGTCGATTGCTCCCCGTAAGTCAGCCGGCAAAAATAACAACCTGTGGACAGATTCTCACCCCGGAGGCTGAGGGTATGGATCCCGGCAGGTTTTTCACCGGATACCAGTGTTTTCACGACACTTCCGTAGATATTGCATATCTCCAGCCGTACATTTCCTTTTGATGGCAGCGAAAACTGAATCAGGGCGGTTTCCCTGAAGGGATTGGGGCGGATTGAAAGGCCTGCTGACTCCCTCCCGGCACCTGGGTCTTCAACCCCGACAATCTGGGGGATGATGTGGGTATAGTAAACATCCTGTTCTCCGTTCAGCGTGTTGGCCCAGGCAAGATGAGCACCGATATCGTCGGACACCATGTCGAAATAATCACCCATTTTGTCCTGTTGCGGGAATCCGGTAAGGGGATTGAAGGTATCGGATAACCGTTTGTTTATTGACCAGCTTGTGCCCTGATCATCTGAATAACAATAGTATAGGTCTGAATAGAGGGATCCCGGCAGATCGTCGCGGGTATCAAGCCATATCACATCAATCCTCCCGTTGGGAGCTACCGCCATTGTACCGAACCACTGATAATTGACCATGCTCGCGTCGTTGTTAAGCCTGACTGGCGGACTGAAGGTCATTCCGCCGTCGGTACTCCTGGCAAACATGACATCGCCCGGATCGGTATTTGAGAGGCGGGCCAGGGATCCCAGAACATACACGTTGCCACGTCCGGGGCCATTTGACCGGTCGACACAGATGTT
>JAQWBQ010000086.1 GCA_028706295.1 Bacteroidales bacterium | reverse complement strand
TTGGTACAGGCAGCTCCGGAACCGGAAAGTTGTGATGTGACCCTGAATTCAAAGGTAGACAGGGCATCAGGAATCCCGCTGAAAACACCCAGGATCATGTTATTCATGGTTCCATGGGTTATTGTGAACGAGAAACTGGTAGCGGATGAAGTAAGGACCTTGGGGCTGTTGAAATTATTTCCAGCTGTATCCATTTCGAGCGTATAAACAGGTTTTACAAGATCGGTAGGATTATACGTTGCTGCCGACCATGTGTAGGTGAAGAGTACGGAGTCCTTCAAGGCCTCTTTCAGGATATAGCTACCCTGGGGAGGTGACAGCAATTGGGCCGCGGTATAATCGGTTAAAACAGCTCTGTCTTCGTCCTTTTTACAAGAGTACAGGCTGACCAAACCAATTGCCAGGATTAATATTGTTAGTTTTTTCATATGATTATTTTTTTAACTGTTAATATCCGAGGTTTTGTTTCAGATTCGGGTTGGCCGAAACATCGGAGGATGGCAACGGGAAGAGGTTATAGGTTTCTGCTACCGTTGCACCGTTTTTAACGCCGCCCTTCCATGGCCAGAGGTAGGTGCCCGTACTGAATTTGCCATAGCGGATCAGGTCGGTCCGGCGGTGGCATTCCCAGTACAATTCGCGGGCTCTTTCATCGAGGATGAAATCGAGAGTCATCTCGGAAGCTTTTATTTTTGCTCTTTCATCGTTCCCAAAACCACGGATACGGACCTTGTTCACGAGGTCGAGCGCGGTTCCTGCGTCGCCTCCGGAGCCTCCTCTGAGGACTGCTTCAGCATACATGAGGTACACATCAGCCAGCCGGAACATCGGGAAGTCGGTATCGGTATAGGTTCCGTCGCTGCCGGCAACTCCGGTGCTGGTCACATTCTTCCATTTGGAAATGGCATACCCGTCGTTGAACACGGAGATGTCGTTGATGTCAAGATTCTGACCATCGGTCCAGAACATGGCGCGGTGATCCCACATAGGAGCGATGAACATTTCGATGCGGTAGGTGTAATCGGGCGCACCGAGTTTCATATATACGTTATAAGTTCCTGCCGAAGGGATGGGAATATTGGCGCCATCGGCTTCTAAAATGCCATCTCCGCCGTTATCGCCGTAGTTGATGGTCCATTCGCCATTGGCGCGGAATTTAACTTCACCTGCAGTCAGGTCAACAGTAATTTCCCATTCACCTGTCGTGGGGTTGTAAGTCATCGGCTGATCCGAATCCCAACCACCGGGTGTTGCAGATCCGATGAGCCCCCAGGTGGTCTTGGTCATGACGTATGTCAGATCGTTCATATTTACATTAATCTTGTAGAAGCCGGCCTCGGCGACTGAAACATTGCTGCCGGGATGAACAAGTTTACCGGAGGCAGTTCCGTCGTCACCATAATCATTGCTCCAATCCGGAGTGGTACAGAATTTCAGTTCAGTGTTTGCAGGAAAATTAAGGTATCCTTCAAACTTTCCATCGCTGCCAACTGATTTCAACACGGTGGTTGTGTTTTCAGGTTTCCAGGACGGATCCTGATAAGAGCCCGGGACATAGAGTGTCGGGTAACCACCTTTGGGATGAGGTTTTTTCGATGCCCATCCGCGGTCGGCAACAAAATCGGGGAATTTTTCAACCAGTGCGCTGGTGGTGCGGGTTCCGCCCCATCCGCCTGCTACACCATAATCGGCAGGGGTCATCGATCCGCCAACAGCGGAATGGATGATAAAGGTGGTTCCGCCCCAGGTACGGGTACGAAGACCGTCGAAGTTAACCGTAAAGATGTTCTCATTGGTGTTGTTTTGGTTGTCGGCAAGGAACAGGTTCTGATAGGTGGACTCGAGGGTATACCCGGCTCCGATCACCTTGTTGCAGAAGGTGATACATTTGGTGTAAAATTCGGTGTTATCGATACCGGTATAAACCTTGGCATTCAGATAAAGTTTTGCCAGCAGGGTCCATGCGGCAGCCTGGTCGGCACGGCCATATTCGTTGGTACGTGCGGGTTTTAAAAGTCCCTCGATGGCCAGCAGTTCTTTTTCCACGTACAGGTAAAGATCGGCACGTTTGATCTGGGCCGGGAAGAATTTACCCACACCATCGTCTTCGGTCACGAAAGGTACATTTCCGAACATATCGAGTGCATGGTAGTAACTGAGGGCTCTCAGGAAGCGGGCTTCAGCGCGGTAGAAACCGATTTCGGTACGATCGGCGCCGGTGATTCCCCTTTCGTCGAGTTTTGCCTCGGTTGATTCGCGGATGAACTCATTGCATTGGGTGATCTGGAAAAAGATCCGGTAATACATGGCCTGAATGAACACATCGCCGGAACCCCAGTTTTGATAGTGGAAGTTTTTGATGGTCTGGTCATTCCAGCCGATTACGGCCTCGTCGGTGGTCAGCTCCTGGTGATACCAGTAACCCCGGAGGTATTCACCGAATCCTTCATCAATCCCGCTGATATCTGGATTACCGGCAGCACCCTGCTGTCCTGAAGTGGAAAGGCCGGCATATAATTTGGCAAGAACGTGGTTATATCCTGCCTTGTTGGCATAAACTTTATCCGGTGTCAGGTCGTTCGGATCGATGGGTACCGTATCGAGATCCTTGACGCAGGAGGCAAAAAACATGGTCATTGCCAGGACCAGGAATGTTATCTTATATAATCGTTTCATATTTCTAGGAATTAATGGTTACAATGAAAGATTTACACCCAGAACAAAAACCCTCGAACGCGGGTACATGTTGTTGTCGATACCGACCGTGTAGTTACGATTGTTGTCGGAAGAGGCCAACTCCGGATCCAAACCCTTGTACTTTGTGATGGTAAAGACATTGTTCACGGTAAAAGAAATTCCGAGGCGGAGGGTGTTTTTTACCAGGTTCCCGAAATCGTACGAAAGCGACATGTAATCCATTTTGAAGAAGGAACCGTTCTGTACATAGTAATCCGACAGGTATTGGTTGTTGACGAATTTCGTATCGTTAACATCGGAGGTGACATTGCCCAGGTAGGGTCCTTCCGGACGGTAAAGGTTCGAATACACGCCCCTGTTGGAGGAGATGTTGTTATAAACATAGTTGCCGATAGCAGCATGTCCGGCAGCCGAGAAACTCAGCTTTTTCCAGCTCAGCGTAGTGGCAAAGCCAATGGTAGCATCCGGATTGGCGCTCTTGTAATGATAGCGGTCGTGATCATCGATCTTGCCATCGTTGTTCCGGTCGACATAGAGTCCTTCGATCGGATTCCCGTCATTATCGTACACCTGCTGATAAACGAAGAACGAATACATCGGATAACCTACACTTTGCATCTGAACGGTGTTGCCTACACCACCACTGATGCCGCCAGCGGTAACGCCGAGGTACGACGGATCGTCAGTCAGCGACAGTTTCGTGATCTCGTTTTTGTTATAGGTGAAGTTCACATTGATATCCCATTTCCAGTCCTTGGTAACGATCGGCTTTGCATCGATGGCGAATTCCCATCCTTTGTTGGTCATGTCGCCGATGTTGGTCCATACGTAGTTCGAAAGGTTGGTTCCGGCGGGTACGGGTGCATAGTTAAGCAGGTCGTAGGTGTTCCGGATATAGTAATCGATTGATCCCGTGATGCGATCCTGCAGGAAACCGAAGTCCAATCCAACGTTCCAGGTAGTGGTGGTTTCCCATTTGATATCTGGGTCGTAGGAGTTGGCGCGCCAGGTGGTGTACCATACATTACCGAACTGATACTGGGCATACTGGTCACTGGCGGTATAGACCGACTGGTAGGGGTACCAGTTGTCGGTGATATCCTGTTGTCCGGTTTTTCCCCAGCCCAGGCGGAGTTTCAACTGGCTGAGCACCTTGGAGTCGCGGAGGAAAGCTTCTTCATTGATTTTCCAGGCAAGAGCGGCCGAAGGGAAGAGACCCCAGCGGGTGTTCTTGGAGAATTTCGAAGAACCATCGTCACGCAGTGTGAAGGTGAGCAGGTATCGGTCGAGGAGCGTATAGTTGAAACGACCGTAGAATGACACCAGATAATATTCTTTCTTCTTGGTGATGTCGGTGGTGCGGGCCGTGTCGTGCGGAACATTCGATTTGTAATCGTTTGCTTCGTAATAGAAATGCTGCCAGGAGTAACCGGCCATAACATCGAATTTGCTGTAGATGCTCTTCACATCTTTTACATAATTCAGATAAAAGTCGAGAACCTTGTTATTCTTGATCTGGTAGTAGGTGTTATCCTGTCCTTTGTCGGTAAAAGTCCAGGTGGCATATTCAGGTATATAAACGGTTCCTTTGCCTTTAACATAGTCAATACCGAGGTTCAACACGGCGCGCAGATCGGGGAAGAAGTGAAGTTTATAATCGATCTGTGCATTTCCCAGGAACCGGTTCACCTTTGAATCATCCTCTTTCAGGTTGAGGTATGCCGCCGGGTTGGTGGTAGCCTGGTTAACCGGAAGGGTGTCGGCCGATTGCAACCATGCCCAGTAACCGCCATAATAATGCTGGCCTAAATTCCGGAATTCATTTACCGGCTGGGTGGGGTCAAAGGCTATTGCTGCCCCGATGGCGGCATTGTCGGCAAAATGGTTCTTCTCAAAGATGTACTTGGCATTCACATTGAGTTTAAGGTAATTTTTAAAGAAGGTCGGATTCAGGTTCAGACCTACCGAAGTCCTTTTCATGTTATCGGTCTTCAGGATACCATCCTGGTAAAGATAACCCAGTGAAAGGCGGTAAGGCATGGTGCTGACGGTACCGTTCAAAGCGATGTTGTGGTCGGTTGAGATGCCGGTGCGGTAGATCTCTTTCTGCCAGTCGGTATTGGAAGTTCCCAGCAGTCCGGTAACATCCGGGCGGTTTGGATAACGTTCCTTGACCAGAGCAGTGAATTCATCACCCGTGAGAACGCTGATGGTTTTGGGAACCGTGGCAATGGAAACGTTGCCTGAGTAATCAACCCCGAATTTTTTACCGGCAGCTCCTTTTTTGGTTGTGATGAGGATAACCCCGTTGGAGGCGCGTGAACCATAGATGGCGGTTGCCGAGGCATCCTTCAAAACTGTTGTGGTGGCAATGTCATCCGGGTTGATCATGCTGAGGGATCCACGGGCGCCGGAGGTGGCTGCATTGTCGATGGGAATCCCGTCGATCACGATCAGAGGATCGTTGGAGGCATTCAGCGAAGATCCTCCACGAATCCGGATCTGGGCGTCACCACCGGGAGCTCCGCCAAGAGTCGTAACCTGAACTCCCGGGATCTTTCCGATGATCAACTGCTGTGGTGAAGAAATGGCCCCTTTGTTATAATCCTTGTCGTCGATGGCGACAACTGAACCAGTGGCATCCTGCTTTTTAACCGTACCGTAACCGATCACCACGAGCTCACTCAGACTGCTAACGCTTCCTGAAAGTTCAATGTTGATCGTCTTTTGTCCCGCAAAAGTAACTTCCTGAGTCTGATATCCTACATAGGAGAATACCAGGATAGCTCCGGGATTTACCTTCACAGAATATTTCCCGTCAATATCAGTCACAGTTCCCAACGTCGTATTTTTTATTACGACTGTAACGCCTGGCAGTGAGCTGCCATCGGCGGCATCTGTGACTTTACCGGTCACTGTAACCTCCTGCGCACTTACAACCGTGGCGGATGCAAATGCGAGGAGAAGAAACAGATAACGCAACCATTGTAAACGTTTCTTCATAAAGATAAAATTAAGGGTTAAACATATTGTTTATTACAGAATAATACAGTAAAGATCATGCATTTTAGGAAAAAAACGGTTATAACAGGTCAAAAATAACTTAATTTTTTAATTGGTGATCATTTTTTATGAAAATTTAAGTATTCACATGCCACATTTATTCTTCCGGTATCGGCAGAAGCATCTTCATTTTTAGAACTTCAATACAAATTTACCTGTAATAATCTAAAAACAAATGAATTTAATAGAATTCCGGGCACGATTTTTTAAATTCATATGTTTGGAGAATGATTTGACAAAAATCTTGTTTTAATTAAATTTGCATGAATTCAAAATACTTTTTACCATGTATAAAACAGCGCCCGGTATGATCATGGCTTTGATCGTGATCCCCTTTCTGCTCCGGTCACAAACGGTTGTGACCCTCCCGGTTTATCCGACCGATTTAGACTCATGTACAGTTATTTATGATGCTTCGCTCGGAAATGCGGCGTTGATCAATTTTTCGGGTTCCATTTACGCGCACACCGGCGTCATCACCGATCAAAGCACCTCACCGACCGACTGGAAATATGTGATCGCCGAGTGGAATCAGAACATTCCAAAAGCACTGATGACCCCCTTGGGTAATAACAAGTATCAGATCAGAATGACGCCATCGATCCGGGCCTGGTATGGTGTTCCCGCGGGGGAAAAAATTGAAAAGCTTGCTTTTGTATTCAGAAACAGCGACGGATCGAAGGTCGGCCGGGAGGCCAATGGCGCCGACATCTATTCCGACGTCTATCCTGCCGCCACCAGCGTAAACATTATCCTTCCTGATAATAAAGCCCTTTTCCCCGACCTTAACGATACCATTGCGGTGAAAGCGACCAGCCCGCTGGCCGACAGTCTGAAGATTTATGTGAATAACGTCCTGGTAAAGTCTATAGCCGGAACCACCATTACTGATACGATCCTGGCCGACCCATTCGGTCATTACTGGGTTACAAACTGGGTTAAGATCGTTGCGGTAAACGACACGGCTGCCCGCGCCGACTCCTTCAGCTATACTGTGGTCACCCCGCCGGTAACGGCTGAGTTGCCGCAGGGAGTGGTTGACGGGATCAATTACATGGATTCGACCACCGTTATTCTCTCACTCTTTGCACCCGGCAAGAAAAATGTGTTCGTAATCGGAAGTTTCAATGACTGGCAGTGCGATTCGGCGCATTACATGATGCGGACACCCGATAACAACCGGTACTGGATCCGCATCGGGAACCTTGTCCCCCGTACGGAGTACCTGTTCCAGTACCTGGTCGATGGCAGCCTCCGCATCGCTGATCCTTACTGCGACAAAGTGTGCGATCCCGACGACAAGTACATCGATCCTGCAACCTATCCCGGACTGCTTCCATACCCTGAAGGCAAAACAACAGATATTTGTTCCTACCTTCAGACTGCGCAGGCTCCTTATCCCTGGAGGAGTTCCGGCTTTACCCCGCCCGCAGTGACCGACCTCATTATTTATGAATTGTTGATCCGCGATTTCACGGTTCAGCATGATTATCCTTCACTGATCGACACGCTGCAATACCTGAAGCGTCTCGGGATCAACGCCATCGAACTGATGCCCGTCATGGAATTTGAAGGCAATATTAGCTGGGGATACAATCCCGATTTCATGTTTGCTCCCGACAAGTACTACGGGACCCGGGAGGGGTTGAAACAATTTATTGAGGCGGCACATGACCAGGGAATCGCGGTGATTCTCGACATTGTATTGAACCATCAGTTCGGAAAATCACCATTGGTGCGGTTATACTGGGATAACGAAGCCAACCGGCCTGCCGCTAACAGTCCATGGTTTAACCAGATTCCGAAGCATCCTTATAATGTCGGGCTCGACTTCAACCATCAAAGTGTTTATACGCGGGAGTTTTGCAAAAGGGTCATTGGTTACTGGGCATCGGAATATCATATCGACGGGTTCAGGTTCGATCTCTCCAAAGGTTTCACACAAGTTAATTCCTATCCCGACAATGTCGCGTTGTGGGGACGCAGGGACACGGCAAGGATAACGGTACTCAACGACTACCGCAATTCAGTTATGCAAATCAACCCGGAGATCTACTTTATTCTCGAACATTTCGCCGACAACAACGAGGAGAAAGAACTTTCGGACGACGGAATGATGCTTTGGGGGAATCTGAACAATGCATACAGTCAGGGCACAATGGGCTGGAACTCGGGAACGTCGTCCGATTTTTCCTGGATTTCGTATGTCAACAGGGGCTGGGCCGATCCCCATGTGGTCGGGTATATGGAGAGTCACGATGAGGAGCGGCAGATGTTCCGGAACATCTCTTCGGGTAATATTTCCAGTCCGCCCTACAGTTGCCGCGACACATCGGTTGCCCTGCTCCGGTCGGGGATGGCGGCTGCCTTTTTCCTGACGATCCCCGGGCCGAAAATGCTCTGGCAATTTGAAGAGCTCGGATATGATTACAGCATCAATTATCCTTCGGGTACCAGTGCTTCACGGCTTGATCCGAAACCAATCCGGTGGGATTACCTGCAACAGTGGCGCAGAAAGTATCTGTTCAACACCGTTGCAGCGCTGGCCGATCTGAAAAAGAATCAGCCTGTTTTCGAAACCGCCGATTTCACCCTGAATGTACGCGGCGCCTTGAAAGGAATCACACTCCGGAGTCAGGATATGGATGTTGCCATCATCGGGAATTTCGATGTCGCAGGCGGGACCATCGTCCCCGGATTCACTAAAACCGGAATCTGGTATGACTATTTCTCAGGCGATTCTCTGAATGTTGCCAACCTTACGGATGGAATTGAATTATCAGCCGGCGAATACCATTTATTTACCACTAAAAAGCTCCCGAAACCAATATTCACCGCGGTAGATGAACCCGGCACGCAGCCTGATCCGGGAGAACTCCGGCTGGCTGCTTTTCCCAATCCTTCGTCAGAACGGTTTCAACTCGGGTTCTACCTGGAAAGAAAGGATGCGGTCAGTCTGGCGGTCTATGATATGCTGGGAAATCAGATTTCAGGGTTATTCACGGGCACAGCCCCCCGGGGTTATAACCGGTTTCACTGGGATTGCAGGAACGATGCAGGGGTAAGGGTTCCCGACGGATTGTACGTATGCGTATTAAAGACCTCTTCGGGTACAAGGTACTGCAAGGTGATGGTTGTTACTCCCTGAACCTCTTGCCAACCATTGTTCCGGCGATGAAGTTTTTCAGGGATAATGACACGGAACGCTTTGCCGGGACGAAGCCGGCCATTGGGAACGATTGCGGATAAAATGGTTTTTGATTTTTGTTATTTCAGATTATCACAAAGCCGACACCATGCTGAACAAGACCATTGATTTTTCCATCCGGAATAAACTCGTGATCGGAATGCTGACCCTGGCGCTGATCATCTGGGGAATCTATAATTTCATCCAGTTGCCGGTTGATGCCGTACCCGACATCACCAACAACCAGGTTCAGGTCATTACGGTCTCTCCTTCGCTGGCGCCCCAGGAGGTGGAGCAGTTCATCACCTTCCCGGTTGAGACGACTATGGCAAATATTCAGGATGTAACTGAAATCCGTTCGATTTCCCGCTTCGGATTGTCGGTTGTGACGATTGTTTTTAAAGACAAAGTCGATATTCTCAAGGCACGGCAGCGGGTTTCGGAACAGATCAAGGTAGCGGAAAGCCGGATACCCGAAAATTATGGCACTCCCGAGATGATGCCTGTAACTACCGGTCTCGGAGAGATCTACCAGTATGTTTTACAACCCCGGCCGGGTTTTGAGCAAATCTATTCGCTGTATGACCTCCGGACCATCCAGGACTGGATCGTCAAAAGGCATCTGTCGGGGATTCCCGGTATCGTCGATATCAGTTCTTTCGGAGGATTGCTGAAGCAGTATGAAGTGGCGATCAACCCCCAGAAGCTGGTCGGGATGAACCTGACGATCACCGAGATTTTTGAAGCGCTGGAGAAGAACAATCAGAACTCGGGCGGAAGCTATATCGAAAAAAAGCAGAATGCTTACTACATCCGGACCCAGGGAATCGTAAAGAACCGGGAGGACATTGAAAAGATCGTTGTGAAGCAGATCAACGGCATCCCGTTGCTGGTGGGTGATATCGCCACTGTCAAGACCGGAGCGCCGCCCAGGTTCGGGGCCATGACCAAAGACAGGAAAGGGGAGGCGGTCGGCGGGATCACCCTGATGCTCAAGGGCGACAACAGTTCGAAAGTCATCGGGCGGGTCAAGGAGCGGATGGCCCGCATCCAGACCCTGCTGCCGCCCGGCCTGGAGATCAAACCCTATCTCGACCGGTCGGTACTCATCAAAAAGACCATCCAAACGGTCACAAAAAATCTGGTTGAAGGTGGTCTCATCGTGATCTTCGTGCTGGTTCTGCTGTTGGGCAATTTCAGATCGGGGCTGATAGTGGCTTCCGTAATACCTTTGTCGATGCTGTTTGCCATTTCGATGATGAATGTTTTCGGCGTTTCGGCCAACCTGATGAGTCTCGGGGCCATCGACTTCGGGCTCATTGTCGACGGGTCGGTCATCGTGGTGGAGGGAATGATCCATCATCTTCAGCGACATTTTAACAACCGTACCCTGACCCAGCATGAAATGGATGCTACCGTATTCCAATCGGCGACCCGGGTTGGGCGATCTGCCATATTCGGGGTTTTTATCATCCTGATCGTCTACATTCCCATATTTGCTTTTTCCGGAACCGAAGGGAAGATGTTCAAACCCATGGCTCAGACTGTGAGTTTTGCCTTGCTGGGCGCCCTTTTACTGTCGTTCACATACGTTCCGATGATCGCGTCGGTATTCCTGAAGAAAAAGGTTATCGTGAAGGGGAATATCTCCGACCGGATCATGGATTTCATGCACCGTCAGCACGATAAAGCTTTGAATGTAGCCCTTAAAATCCCGGTTGCGGTCATTGGTTCCACACTGGTCATTGTGGTGGTAAGCCTGTGGATTTTTACCCGCATGGGCGGAGAGTTCCTGCCGACGCTTGAGGAAGGAGACCTCGCCTGCCAGATGACGTTGACCCCCGGAACATCGCTGTCGCAGAGCATTGCCACTACTACACGGGTGGAAGAGATCCTGACCGGTAACTTTCCGGAGGTCACGCATGTCGTCTCCAAGATCGGGTCTGCAGAAATTCCTACCGATCCAATGGCCATTGAGGATGCCGACATTATGATCACCATGAAACCCAAAAGCGCGTGGAAGTCGGCAAAAAACCGTGAAGAGATGGTGGAAAAGATGAAAGCGGCCCTCGATGTTCTGCCGGGTGTCTCGTTTGATTTTTCGCAGCCCATCCAGCTTCGTTTCAATGAACTGATGACCGGGGTCAAGGCAGATGTGGCAATAAAAATATTCGGGGAAGATCTGGACCAGTTATTCACTCTGGCCAACCAGGGCGCCAACCTGATCCGGAAAATTCAGGGAGCGGGCGATGTACGTGTAGAGCAGATCGTGGGACTGCCCCAGCTTGTGGTCACCTATAACCGTGACCGGATAGCGCAGTACGGGTTGAACATCAACGAGGTAAACCGGATTGTAAAAACGGCATTTGCCGGTGAATCAACCGGCCTGGTCTTTGAAGGTGAGAAACGGTTCGATCTGGTCGTCAGGTTGGATGAGGAATTCCGAAGGAATCCCGATGCCCTGACAAACCTCCGGATCAACAGGCCCAATGAGGATCTGATCCTGTTGAGCCAGGTGGCCGACATCCGGATGATCAATGGGCCGATGCAGATTTCACGGGAGCAGACCCAGCGCCGGGTCACGATCGGGATTAACGTCAGGAACCGTGATGTGGAGTCCTTCATCGGGGAAGCAGACCGGATCCTGAAAAAGGAGCTTATTTTACCGTCGGGTTACTATATCACCTACGGAGGACAGTTTGAGAATCTGAAGTCGGCCAAACAAACCTCCGCTATTGCGGTTCCTGTTGCGCTTGCCGCGATCTTCGTGATGCTTTTCTTTGCTTTTGGATCCTTCCGGCAATCGGTCATGATCTTTACCGCTATACCGTTGGCAGCCGTCGGCGGGATCTGGATGCTGCTGATCCGCGGTATGCCCTTCAGCATCTCGGCAGGGGTCGGTTTCATAGCTCTTTTCGGGATTGCCGTGTTGAATGGCATCGTTCTGATTTCGCATTATAACCAGCTTGAAAAGGAAGGCGTAACCGATATCCTTGAAAGGATCCGGCAGGGCACCTCCGACCGGTTGCGTCCGGTGATCATGACTTCGCTGGTCGCCGCCATGGGTTTTGTTCCGATGGCCCTATCCACGGCGGCAGGGGCAGAAGTGCAGAAACCCTTGGCAAGCGTGGTGATTGGTGGCATTCTTACCTCTTCTTTTCTGACCCTGGTGGTGTTACCTGTTCTTTATCTCATCTTTAACGCCGGCGTGAAGGGATTTATCAGCAGGCTGAAAAGAACCAAAGCCCTGCCTGCAGCCCCCGCAATACTGCTGATGATCGTGGCATTACCCCTGGCCGTTGAGGCACAGGTAACACCCCGTGAACTGACCATGGAACAGGCGGTTGAATCAGCCCTGAAAAACAATCCCAGGGTGAAAAATTTCAACCTCGAGGTTCAGGCTCAAAAGAAACTGATCCAATCGGCCGTCGACATTCAGTCGCCGGTCATCCTGGTCGAAGACGGGGAGATCAACTCCGATCTGCGTGATTACAAGATCACCATTTCCCAGGAAATAGCCTTCCCGATGGTTTACGTGGAACAGGCAGCCGTACAGAAGCGTAAAACCCGGCTTACCGGCGATCTGGCTGCGCTGAAAACGCGGGAATTCATTGCCGAGGTGCGACTGAAATTCTCCGGATGGAACAACCTGGCTGCACAACTGAGAATCCTTAAAAAACAGGACAGTGTCTTTGCCGACTTCATCAGCGCTTCGAAGAAACAGTATGAGTCGGGGAGCATTAACCGGCTGACCTGGCTAATGGCTGAATCGCGTGCCCTGAGGGTGAAAAACCAGCTTAAATCGTTGCAATCCGACTTCCTCATTGCGGAAGCGGAACTCAAACATCTTCTTTGCCTGGAGGATCCCCTGGTTCCGCCGGCAACGAGACCGGAACGGTTGACCACCGTGATGAAGCCGGGTCTCAATTCTGAAAACAGCATATACCTGCATTATCTCGACTTGCAGGTGGATTATCAAAAGGCGAACCTGCGTAAAGAGTCGTGGAGCGCTGCTCCCGCTTTCAACATCGGATGGTTCACCCAGTCGATCGATCAGATGGGCGACTATACAGGATTCCAGTATGGTCTTTCGATCCCGGTCTGGTTCTGGGTTCCGGCCGGAAAGATCCAGTCAGCCAAAATCAACCGGGAAATCGCCCTGAATGAACGCGAAATCGGTAAGCGGCAACTGGCCTTGGAACTGGACCGTTTGAGTAAAAGTCTGGATCAGCACCGGTCAAATCTTGACTATTACGAACAGGCTGCACTGAACCAGTCGGAAGGCATGATCGAGAGCGCTGAAAAAAGTTACCACGCCGGCGAGATCGATTATTTTGATTATGTGATCTCCCTGGGCGAAGCATTTTCGATACAGTACGATTACATTACAGAGCTGGGGGCCTATAATCAAACGGTAATTGAAATTAACAGGTTAATCGGGGAGTAACCCTAAAAATCAGGAAACATATGGCATTGGATCGCAGATTTTTAACCGTAACAACGGGGATTGCCCTCGTCATTCTTTTTTCGTGCAGCCGGTCGGCTGAAAATGCAACGGAAGAGCCTGCGGCCGTAGCGTCGGGTACCATTGTCCTGACGCGGCAACAGGTGAACAGCGCCGGGATTACATTCGGCCGGATTACCCCGGAAATGCTTTCGATGGATATCCATGCCAAAGGGAAGCTGATCCTTCACCCGCAAAACCTGGCCCAGGTGAGTTCGGTGGTAAGCGGCAGCATTGAAGAGATCCTGGTCCAGGAGGGATCCGTCGTAGTTAAAGGCGCCCCTTTATTATCCGTTATCTCCCCGGAATTCATCAGGCTGCAACAGGATTTTCTGGAAGTCAGGAGCAATTTCCGGATGAAGGAGCAGGATTATAAGCGACAGGAGTTGCTGGTCAGGGACCGGATCATCTCAGAAAAGAAATTTCAGGAGATTACGGCGGGGTACGAGGAGATCAAAGCCCGTTATGCTTCGTTGAAGGCGCAACTGAATCTTCTGAATATTTCAGCGGAAACCATCCGTGATGGCGACCTTCAGAGATCGGTACGGATTCTGGCCCCGATCGGAGGCAGTGTGGAAAAGATCCAGGTTCACCTGGGCCGGTACATCGAACCCCAGGTACCTCTGATGATTTTAGTGGATAAGTCGTCGCTTGTCGTTGAGCTGATGGTGTTCGAAAAGGATATCCCCTATGTATCGACCGGTCAGCGGGTCACCTTTAAACTGGCCAACCTGAGCGGGGAGATTTATGAGGCAAAGGTGGCAGCCATCGGCCGGACAGTGGAGGAAAATGCACGCACGGTCAGGGTGTTGGCCCATTTTATCAATAAATCACCGGCGATCCTACCGGGAATGTTCGTGGCTGCCGAGATACACACATCGGAGCAGACGGTCGATGCCTTGCCCGAAGAAGCCGTGATCACGGATGAGGCCAATCCTTACATTTTTATCACTCCCGATCAGGATCAGTCAGCCAACTTTCATTTCACCAGGATCCCGGTACAAACCGGATTCCGGGAAGACGGTTTTATCCAGGTCACACCCCTCAAAGCGATCCCGGCCGGGATGCGGATCCCCGTTAAAGGCACCTTCTTTATCAAAGCACAGGGTTT
>JAQWBQ010000085.1 GCA_028706295.1 Bacteroidales bacterium | reverse complement strand
GGAACTACCATCAATATTGCTCCAGTGAGACTTTTAACATTCTTGAGGTTGACAAGCCGCTGGGTGGCGCATTCAGGATCAACGGTACCACGGTGGTTTGCGCCGGTTACAACTGGACAGCCGGCGCCGTGGATGTGCTCTCCGGATCCTTTACAGCCAACAATCTGGTCGACAACGGAATTTTCGGCAGTTATTATGTAAATCCCGGGGGAACCATCAACCTTTATAACAATGACAGTTGGGTTGATCTGAATGGATTTTTATACATCTACGGAGGGAACTTCAACATTTACGGAGGTTTGGGGCTCGACAGCTACTGGCCCTGGGCCGACAACGCCGGTATCACCATGTCGGGAGGAGTCCTTGACATTAAAGAGGTGGGAGTGTGGGTTTATAATACAGGTAACTTCACCGAAAACATCACAGGGGGAACCATCCGGACCTCCCGCGGGTTCACGGTCGACCGTTCCGATTTTACCCCGTCGGGCGGAACCATCGAATTTTACGGGCCGGTCGATGGTAACTTCTGTACAACCAACAGTGGATATGTTGCAAATATCCTGATCAACAAATCGGCAACAGATCAATTGAGAACAACGGGTGAACATCCGGTAATCCGCAGCCGGGATGGGCTTTCGGTGACTGATGCGCCTATGACTGCAACCGTCAACATGTCGAACAGCACCGATATCAATGGCGACCTGACCCTGACATCGGGCGTGCTCAAGACGAACAACAACACCATCAACATTGCTGGAAACTGGGACAACCAGGTGGGAACAGCGGGATTTACCGAGGGAACGGGAACCGTTATTTTTGATGGTTCGGGCGCCGCCTCTGTTGTGTCGACCGAAACTTTTTACAACCTGGAGCTGAATAAGACCTACAGCGGCTATAACGGTCTTACCTTGCAGAACAATGTGACCGTCGGTAATAACCTGAATATTGCGGATGGCACGATGGAGCTGGATTCACCTGCCGATCTTGCCGTCACTGGCAATCTTAGCATTGCTCTGAATGCCGGATTAAATGCCAACGACGCTTATGGCCCGAACATCTATGTTGGCAAGAACTGGGTCAATACCAATTCCGACTATTCCACCATCAACGGATTTGATCCGGGATCCAATTCAACCGTGACCTTCAACGGCACGGCCGATCAGGAGGTTGAAACCAACTGCCCGCAGGAAGAGTTCAGCACCCTGGTAATCGATAAGTCAGCCGGTCAGTTCCGCCCCAGCAACAACATTTTTGCCAACCGGGATATTACCCTCAGCAACGGTATCTGGGAAGATTACATCGGAGGACTGACCCATACATTATACCGTCATTTCACCGTCAATTCCTCCGGGAGTTTCCATAATGCCTATCATCAGAACACGGTGGTATTCACAGGCAGCATGAATTCTACCCTGACCTATTCATCCGTTTCAGGATATTTCCACAATCTGACCATCGACAAGGCTACGGGATATAGCGTCACCCAGGTTGGAAGTACCAGTTGCCAGTTCTCGGGGAATTTAACGATCGATGAAGGAACCTACCAGTTGAATGGCAATTATCTTTTTGTGACGGGCGACTTGAACATCAACCCCGGAGGGATCCTGCAGGTCCCGGGCGGTTCCGACCTGGTTATCGGGAATCAGCATACGTTGAGCGTGAACAATAGCGGAATCCTCAATATTCAGGGAGAACCCGGAAACTATGCAACCGTTCGCGGCGTCAATTCCAGTGAGTATTACAACCTGAGTGTTTTTGCAGGAGGCACAATTGCCTCCGATTACTGCATGTTCCGGTACCTTACCTCACCGGGGGTACTGGTAAACTCGGGTGCGACCATCGATCCCGCGCATGCCTTCAGAGGTTGTCAGTTTTTTGATGGTTACGCTGGCGGAACCCTCCTCAGAATAGAAAACAACCAATCGCTGACCATTCGCGATGCAATATTCCCGATCAACTCCTGGGGAGGGGCAAGTAATGTGACCAAGACGGTCAACCAGGGACAGGTTTATTTTGTCGATTACACGGGGGACTTTTCCGGAGAAAATTATGATAACGATGTTTTCGGAAGGATCAACTGGGTTCCCACCCTTTCAGTCGATGCAACCGCAACTCCGGCGAGTATCTGCACCGGAGGCGCCTCACAATTGAATGCTAATGTGACCGGCGGATTAGGGCCTTTTACCTACCTCTGGTCTCCTTCGGGTTCGCTTTCGGACCCTGCCAGCAACCAGCCTGTTGCAAGTCCTTCGGCAACCACAACCTATACGGTAGTCGTTACCGATGCCCTGGGGAGTTCAGCCACCGATCAGGTCACCGTGACGGTCAATCCGTTGCTGCCGGTCAGCGTATCCATTGTAGCTTCGGCCAACCCGGTACCAACGGGAACTTTTGTGACCTTTACCGCGACACCCGTCAATGGCGGAGCCATGCCGGCCTACCAGTGGCGCGTTAACGGAATTCCTGTAGGATCAGGTCAGCCGACCTACACCTATACGCCCGCCAACAACGACCAGGTATGGTGCATCCTTACATCTTCAGAACCTTGCGTTTCGGGGAATCCTGCCACTTCCAACATCATCGATATGACAGTCATCCAGGCGAACACCACGGTAAACGGTACCGTGCCGGCGCCCCTGGCCGTTTGCTTTGATGCGTTGAACACCATCACTGTCGCGGGAAGTGGTACAACTTTCATCGTTCAGAACGGCGCTTCGGCGACCCTGATTGCCGGCCAGAAAATTCTTTTTCTCGAAGGCACCCTGGTCGAGCCGGGTGGTTATCTGCACGGCTATATCACGACAACCAACACCTATTGCGGAATGTTGCCACCTGCGATGGTGGCGGTGGTAACCGGCGTTAAATCACCTCCTGTTTCGGATCAGGTTAATTCCCGGTTTACGATCTTCCCCAATCCGACTACCGGCAGGTTCACGTTGATGGCAAAGGGTACATTTACACCGGGCCCGGTGCAGGTGGAAATTTTTGGGGTACGGGGTGAACGGATCCGGTCGGAAGAAATTTTCCTGAATCAAAAATCTGACTTAGAGCTGCCGGGAGCACCCGCCGGGATCTATCTCGTCAGGGTGCGTTCGGGAGAATATCAGGAAATCCTAAAACTGGTTATCACCCGTTAATACTCCTTCGAACCGCAATTCAGAAACGTTCGCATTCCATCCGGGGCGCTTCAGGCAAGCTGAAGCGCCCCGGATTAATGAATTTTTCGTTGTTTTCCGTACTTTTCCTGGGATTATATTGGGGTATTTAAATTATCAGATGATTTAAATTCCATACGATTTATTTGATTTCCCCTTTAAAATGTTATATATTTGTTTTGTATCTATTATTGAGAAGCGTTTCCGACTGTAATATTTCCCCGACAGCGACCGCTCGAATTTACTCCCCCCACTGTTTTTAGAGGTTTTAAGTAAGTTATTCACCAACCTTTTGGACTATGAAAAACAGGATTTTTTTCATTGCACTGCTCGCAATGATTGTGTACTCAGGAAACTTATTATCGATGATCATTCCCGACGGAATCAGAAACCTTAACGACCGGCATGCTGACGGATGGTTGCAGCGCCAAAGCGACCCGAGCGCTCCCGTTAAGCAGGTCACGGTCGATCCCTGCAGCAACATCATATCGCTGGGAACCGGTGGGTCACAGAATTTACAGACCTACCTGGGAGGTGGCACGGGGGTATGGTTCAACACGGTACTGAATGCCTGCAATTATTACTCCCCGGGGATTGAGCAGGTTTACAGCTTCACCCCCGCGGTAACCGGGAATTACAGCATAGCGGTGACCTCGGCCACCGGGAGTTTTGTAAATTATATGTGGCGGACCGGCTCCTGTTCCCCAACAGGATGGAGTTGCATCGCCAATGTGAATACTCCCGGTACTTACGGATCGTTGGCCTGGACCGCCGGTACAACCTATTATATTCTGCTTGACGACATCACCACCAGCGCCAGCGAACATACCTTTTTCATCTTTTTAAATCCCTGCGACGCGGTAACCTCAATCGGCGGTACCGGTTCCGGATATCAACAGACATACAATGGTGGTGGTACCGGGGTCTGGTTCACCACTACGGATACCCCCTGTGGATTCACCTGCCCCGGCAAAGAAAAACTCTTCAGTTTCGTCCCTGCAACGACCGGAAGGTATAGTGTGACTTTAACAGCGGCCAGCGGCGGGGTCGATTACATGTGGAATACCACCTGTTCGGCCATTGGTTGGAATTGTATCAGTCATATCAATTCTACCGGAACCTACGGTTCTGTTCTGATGAATGCCGGTGAAACCTATTACATCCTTCTGGATGATAACAACACTGCCGTCGGAACCCATGTTTTTTATATCAACCTGGCCGAAGCCGCCGGGAATTGGGAAGGGAATGTCGACCACAACTGGAACAACGCCTACAACTGGAGTGCGACCTGCGTCCCGACCCCTGATGTGGATGTGACCATCTACAGCGGATACACCAATGCCCCGATCCTGCCACTCGGAACAGGTAACTGCAACAACCTGACCATCGGTGCAGGCGCTACCCTTCAAATCGTGGCCGGAACCCTGACGGTGAACGGGACCATCGATGTTTCAGGTCAGCTTGGCATGAGTCATGATGCCGGGAGCCTGATTGTGACGGGTGATTTTTTATGGGAGGGGGGATCCACCGCATCAATAACTGCCGCGGCTGAGATCAAGGTCTATGGCAACTGGAGATTCATGGGCATGGCCAACACCTTCCTGGCAGACGGGACGGTAAATTTTGAAGGTACTACTGACTCCTATATCCAATCGAACTCAAATGGTTGTTCGTTCCATAATGTGAAAATTTCCAAGACGGCAGGAAGTAAACTCACGCTGAACAACAGTACCAGCGTTGACGTTCCCGTCAACGGTTATTTTTCGATCCAACCCGGGGCAACGTTCGAGTGCTTATCCGACGATGCACTGATCCTAAGGGGTGGATTTTTCAACGAGAACCATTTCTATTTTCACAACGGGACCCTGGTTCTCGATGGCATTGCCCAATATATCAAACCCAACGTGGGCGATTTTATCAACAACCTCACGCTCACGCCGTCGACCGGAGTCAGTTTCAACAGTACCTATACGGATGTGCTGACGATAAAAGGCGACCTGACGATCCTTACAGGAACTTTTAATCCGCAGGATAAGACGATCGCGGTGGGAGGCGACTGGGACAACCAGGCAGGGATTCCGGGATTCAACCAGGGTAACAGCACCGTCATTTTCAATGGCGGGAACTATCCGCAAAACTGTTCCGCCGAGCAATTTAATATCCTTGAAGTTGATAAGCCGTTAGGGGGTAACTTAAAAATTGACGGCCCCAACGTGACCTGCGCCAGTTATGAATGGACTGCCGGGGGGATCGAGGTAATTTCAGGCGCCTTCACGGCCAACAATCTTTCTGATCCCGGAATCTTCGGATCGTATACCTTATCACCGGGTGCAACGATTAACCTGCACAATGACGACGGCCCGGTCAACCTGAACGGATTTCTCAACATCTCTGGCGGTATATTCAATGTTTACGGGGGAATCGGGATTGGAATCAGCCAATGGCCATTCCTGCATGACGGCGGGATCACCATGTCGGGGGGAATCCTCGACTTTAAGGATGTTGGCATTTATGTTGCCAATATCACCTCAGGGAATACGTTTACCGAAAACATCACCGGTGGAATTATCAGAACGACCGGAGGTGTTGATGTTCAAAGTGAAAACTTTCATCCCGAAGGTGGAACGATTGAATTTTATGGTCCCGGATATGTCCAACTCCACACCGTAATAAACGGTTCCAGTGGGCGCGGATCGGTTTACAGTATAATCATAAACAAGGAAGAACCAACCGCACAGGCGTCGCAGCCGGGAACCAAAACCCCGGCCGGGACCCGAATTTATGACCGGCCTGGTACCTCTTTATCAGGTACGGTCGGTGTTAACTATACCGCCGATATTAACGGTAATGTCACGATCCTGTCGGGGAAGCTGTCAGCCGGCATCAGCGCGATCTATGTTGCCGGAAACTGGAATAACCAGGTAGGAGTAGAGGGCTTCGATGCTGGTACCGGTTGGGTTACATTTGACGGGGATCAGGCTGCTGATATCCTTTCACCCGAAACATTTTACTGGTTAGAAGTCGATAAAACTTACAATAACTATGATGCCCTGGAGATCAACCAGAATGTGACCTGTATGGATAACCTTCATATCCTTGATGGCTGCGTGGAACTGAATGACCCTGCCTGTCTGTTCGTATCGGGAGATATCTACATTGCACCGGGCGCAGGACTCAATGCCAACGATGCCTATGGCCCGGAAATTTATGTGGGTAAAGACTGGTGGAATCCCAATCCACCCTTTACCACCAGTACCGGATTTGATCCGGGATTCTATTCCACGGTGATCTTCAACGGAACCATTGATCAGGTTGCGTCTGATTCTCCCGAATTGGTATTTAGTTCACTGAAGATCGATAAACCTTCGGGGCAGTTCCGTCCCAGTGATCCGGTTTTCGCCAATCGCGACATCATTATCAACTCCGGCGAATGGAACGACAAAGATCCCGGTTACATCCACCGGGTCGGTCGTCATTTCCTTGTAAATACCTCGGGTAATCTGGTTAATGATGTGGCGCAAAACACCTTCAGGTTTGAGGGAAACCTGAATTCTGTTCTTCGGTATTCGAGCAATTCGGGCAGTTTTCACCATGTTGTTATTGACAAGACAGCTGCTGGGTTGGTATCACAGATCGGAAATGTCAACCTACATTACAGTGGTGATTTTACCGTTGAAACCGGAACCTATGATCTGAACGGGCAACAGTTGTTAGTTACAGGCGATGTCAACGTGAATACAACCGGGACCCTTGCTGTTCCCAACGGGTCAACTCTGATCCTGACCGATCTGAACAATCTGAATGTCAATAACGGGGGGCTCCTTAATATTACGGGGATTTCGGGCGACATGGCAACCATCCGGGCAAATTCAGGCACGGCCCGGTTTAACTTTAATGTAAATCCCGGGGGGAATATCGCTGCCGACTTTTGTCAATTCAGCCGTATTTCGGCCAATGGCGTTTTCGTCAGAACAGGCGCCTTTGTAAATACCGACCATGCCTTTAAGGGGTGCAGCTTTTCGGAGGGCACCGCGGGAGGCACCCTCCTTACCCTCGAAAACGACCAGATTCTCACGGTTCGCAACGCCATTTTCCCGGCCAACACCTGGGGCGGGAACAGCAATGTGCGTAAAAACCTTAACACGGGAAGAGCTTATTTTGTTGAGGCTTCCGGCGACTTTTCGGGTGAGGCTTACGACGATGATCCCTTTTCACTGATCCTATGGATTACAGCGCTGCAGGTAAATCCTACCGCCGTGCCTCCGGCCATTTGTCAGGGCGTTACTTCACAATTGAATGCCAACGCTTCGGGGGCAACGACTCCCTACACCTACCTTTGGAGCCCGGCTACGGGATTGTCTAATCCGGCCATCGCCAACCCCGTTGCAAATCCGGCCGTAACAACGGTTTACACGGTAACGGTTACCGACGGACTCGGAACGACAGCAACGGGCACTGTTACCGTCTCAGTAGGTACCTCCTTCCCGGTCGGTGTAACCATCGCGGCATCCGGGAACCCGGTACCAACGGGAACGACTGTCACCTTCACGGCAACTCCGGTAAATGGCGGTACCAGTCCGGCTTATCAATGGAAGGTCAATGCAGCCAATGTGGGGACCAACCAACCGACCTATTCCTATGTTCCGAACGACGGAGACCAGATATGGTGTGTTCTGACATCCAATGCACCTTGTATTACAGGTAATCCTGCCACCTCCGATATGATCACGATGTATGTGGTAGAACTGAATACCGCAGTATCGGGGGTGGTTACGCCCATCCAGACAGTCTGTTATGATGCCTTCAACACCATTACCGTTGCCGGCGGAGGAACAACCTTCGTGGTGCAAAACGGGGGCAGCGCCACCATGATTGCCGGTATGAACATCCTGTACCGTTACGGTACGCGGGTCGTACACGGGGGATACCTTCATGGGTATATTACCACAACCAATACCTATTGCGGAATGCTGCCGCCTGCGATGGTTGCGGTAGTAACCGGCGTTGAATCACCTCCTGCTTCGGATCAGGGTAATTCCCGGTTTACGATCTTCCCCAATCCGACTGCCGGCCGGTTCACACTGATGGCAAAAGGTTCAATTACACCAGGCCCGGTGCAGATCGAAATTTTCGGCATGCGCGGTGAACAGATAAGATCAGAGCGCATCTATCTGGAAAATAAACTGGAAAGGGATCTATCGGGTGTTCCCGGCGGTATTTATTTCGTGCGGATCGGAACCGGCGATTCTCAGGAGGTTCATAAACTGGTACTTACCCGGTAAGCGGATTAATTACGGTTATGAATCCGGGGATAGGTCCCGGACCCCGATTGTGATTTAAGGCAGCGGGGTATCGTACCTTCCGTAAGGGCCGGGATTTATATTCCCCGGGTGTTTATTCCAGACATAACTCGTAAACCTGCAGGTAGGCGGGCAGGCTGCCCAACCCGGCGGCAATCCTGAAATCGCTGCAGGCGCCGGTTTTATCGTTCAGCTTTAGTTTCGCCTTTCCGCGTTCGAGATAGTAGCCATAGTAGTGCGGGTCGACCTGGATGAGAAAGTCGTAATCGCGTATGGCCTCTTCATACTTCTTCAGCTTCATCAGGGCCGCTGCCCTTCCCACGAAGGCAGCAATGTTGCTGGGATCCAATTGTATGACCTTGGTATAATCGGCAGCCTCGCCGCGGATCATCCCCGTGTTGCCACGCGACAGGGCCCTGAGCTGGTACAATTCAAAATCCATCGGGTCGAGTCGTATGGCTTTGGTGAGGTAATGGGCCGAAGCAGCATAATCACCCACCATGTCATAATAGGCCTCAGCAACGAAAGTATAGTATTTCAGGGAATCGGTTTTCGCGATTCTTTGACCGGTGACCCACAGGGGAAAAGCCAAAAGGATCAGAAAAGCGCCTCTTTTTGTCATAATCGATGATTTTATCTGAAACATTATACAGATTTCACATTATTTACCAAGAAGATCCAGAATTCCATGGATGAAGGTCAGGGGATGCGGGGGATTCCCGGGAATATAAAGATCGACCGGGTTTTTATCGGTGAAATCGCGTCGCAATGCCGCGCTGCTCTTGAACACACCCCCGCTGATAGCGTCAGCGCCGGCTAAAACAAGGATCCGGGGCTCGGGCACTGCATCATAACTGATCTGCAACGCTTCCGCCATGTTTTCGGAAATGGGACCGGTTACGACGATCCCGTCGGCATGACGGGGAGAGGCGACGAATTCGATCCCGAACCGACCCATGTCGAAATTAACATTTCCCGCGGCATTCAGCTCCATCTCGGCGGAATTGTCGCCAGCCGCCGAAACCTGCCGGAGTTTCAGTGCACCACGGAACAGGGTACGGATCTCCTTCCTGATCCTGCTTTCATCGAGGCTGATACAGCTGTCCTCACCCTGCCTTACGATCAACCCTTCCCGTGTATTTGCGGCCAGGCGGTAATCGTTGGTAAAGCGGATTTTTTCGGGAAGTGCAAACGCACATTCCCGGCAAAAAACACAGCTCCCTAAGTCGATGAAACAAGCCGCATTTCCCTCAACTCCATGAAGGTCAGTTGTTCCGAAGGCCCCCGTCGGACAAAGCTCTTTAACCCTGGCGGCCTCCGCGGGAAGAATTGCGGCATCGAGGACCGGACGACCCCTGAAAACCGGCGGCAGAACCACTTTTCTGAGATCAGGAATGAACTGCCGGCCATGACGGCGAAATATGTTCAACTCTTTGATCGGCACCTTGAGAAAGTTTTAAAACATAGAAGTCAAAATTCAAAATTCAAATGTTAAAATTCAATCCTTTATAAATCTTAAATCATGTCAATCGTAAATCTTGGCAATCGTAAATCATTTCAATCACTCAATCAACCGGTTCGCTTGTTCATAATCACAGGTCATTCCCACAGTACGAAAGGTTAAAGCTCTTATTGCATAACGGAAAGTCGGATATTTCCTGACTCCTGACTGCCAGGGCCAGGGCCATCCAGTTATGCATGGATGGATCCTTCACTTTGTAGTGACAAATTTCACCGTTGGCACCGGTCAGGGCGACGTGACAGATCTCACCCCTCCAGCCTTCGACCAGCGATATCGCCAGGGCTTCTTTTCTGAACTCCATGTGATAATCGGGTCTTAAAAAACCATTCCGGGTCGAATCGTGTTCTTCCTTCGTTGCTGTTTGCTGCAATAATTCCCTTATCAGACTGACCGACTGTTCCACTTCGAGTTTACGAAGCATTGCCCGTGACCATACGTCGCCTTTTTGCAACATCACAGGTTCGACCGATAAGCCGGAATAGGCTGCAAAGGGGTGTGACCAACGGATATCACGGTACACGCCGCTGCTTCGGGCCGCCATTCCAACTGCGCCGATCAGGGTGGCTTGCTTTGGCGTCACGGTTCCTGTTCCTTCGAAACGTCCCAGCACACTGGGCAGGGTGAAGATGCGTTTTGTGATCGCGTTGTAACGTTCTTCGACCTCCTTCAGATTAGTCAGGATGGTCTCCGCTATTTGCGGAGTCAATGGGTAATTCGTTCCGCCCGGACGTACCAAACCTTTTCCGAAACGGTTCCCGCACCACAACTGTGTCGTGTTGATGACCAGGGTTCTGAGCGCTTCGCAAACCACCTGGCCGAACTGATAGGCGATATCGGTACAGAGTGCGGCGGTATCGCCGATATGCACAGCCATGCGTTCGAGTTCCAGTGCGACAGAGCGCTCCCTGTGCAGTCCTGCCGGTACCGATTTACCTGCCAGCGCCTCGGTTACCCCTGCAAATGCCTGCGAATGTCCGATTGCGGTATCGCCGGCAATGCTTTCGGCAAGGATTGACTTACCGATCATCCCGTTACCGGTTGTGAACAGCCTTTCGATACCCCGGTGCTGGTAACCGAGATGTATTTCAAGGTGCAATACCTCCTCACCTTTGCAGATAAAACGAAAATGACCGGGTTCGATGATACCGGCATGTACGGGACCCACTCCTACTTCATGCAGGGATTCTCCCTCGATGTTGAAAAACGGATAGTTGTCCATTACCTGCGACCGATCGTAACGGTCGTAGGGATACCTTACGGGTTTTAACCAGGGATGTCCCTCAAACCGGATCCCGGTTAGTTCATGGATTTCACGTTCAAAAATATGAAATTGAAAATGCTTTGCAGTTATCGATGGAATGGAAGGAAGCGGATCACGCGGCTGTTCATGAGAAAACAAGACCAGGGCATGATTTTCGTCGGCAGCCATGCAACAGATAAAACGAAAAGTATGTTCCCCGGGTACAACAAAATAGGAAACACAATGGGTCCCCTCCTCGCCCATCAGGATTTCCAGAAAGTCGAGAAACCGGTCGTAATCCAACACCGGGATTTCCTCCAGCCTGACAGAAGCCGGATTGGTAAAAAGTTCTATGTACCTCCGCTGTTCCATTATTTTGGCAAGGTGTTAACGATCGATTCAATCAGTTCCCTGAAAGGCGCCGGTTGGGCAAAACAGATAAACACTACCAATCCGAACAGGAAATACTGCGTCAATGTTTGCAGGGGATTAACCTTCATGGGTTCGTGGATCGGTTTTTCGCGCGGTGGTGAATACACGATGTGCAGAACCCGGGTAAGCAGGGCATAGATGACAAAACACAAAAGCAGGGAGGTTACAGTCAGTAATATCCAGTTCCCTGAAACTACCATCGATTTCATAAGGTAGAGTTCCGAAATGAACATGCCGGAAGGGGGAATGGCTGTAATGCAGAGAAATCCGAGCAAAAGGGCGGTCGCCCCGGCCGGGTAGAGGTTCATGTAGTTCCCCGACTGTTCAAGTTCATAGGTTCCCATTACTTTATGAGACTGCCCGATCTGGTAAAAAAGTCCGGCTTTGGTGAGCGAATGAAGCACTACATGAAGTATCGCGGCATAGTACCCGATCCCTCCTATCCCCAGTCCGATGGCAACGATACCCATGTTCTCGAGACTCGAATATGCAAGCATTCGTTTATTATGCCTGGCTTTCAGCATATATCCTGCTGCTACCAGCAACGACAGGGTTCCGGAAAGGATCAGGACATGGTTCATAAAAGGCAGAATGGAAGTTGCCGAGAAAAGGGCATAGATCCGGAATATTGCCAGAAATCCGACATTCATCAGCGTGGTGGAGATAAATGCGCTGATGGGGGGTGGCGCCACGGTATGGGCGTCGACGGTGACAGTATGCATGGGGAAGAGCCCCATTTTAGTACTGTATCCCACCACTACAAATACGAATGCGATCTTCAGATAGAGGGGATTTGCCATCCGTGCAATTTCAGCGATCGAGTCAAAGGAAAGATGGAGCAGCCGGGCATCGTGAATGGTAAATCCCAGGAAGAGGATCCCGAGGTAAGCCAGCGCGATGCCCAGAGAACAAACGAAAACGTACTTCCAGGTTGCCTCGAGGGCAAGCTTGGTCCGGTCGTGGTAGATCAGTGCCGCGACTGCCAGTGTTGTGGCCTCCACGAAGATCCATACGGTGGTCATTCCATTCGCCAGGTAAGCTCCCGACATGGAGGCAACCAATCCGATCAGGGCGGCGTGATAGATGGAATAGACCTTCGGTTCCGCATCCCTGACATGGATGAAACCATGATAAACCGTCGTGATCGTGAGCAACGAAAGCACCGAAAGTAACAGTACTCCCAGCGGATCGAACGTGAAATAACCGAATACCGTTTCGCCCCGGTGAACCCAGCAGCATAAGGTGAAACCCACATGTACCAATACGTAAAACAGGGTCAGCGCCCGGGTCAGCTTTCTGGAATGTACGAGGCCAACGGTAACTCCTGAAATCAGTGAGATGACAAAAAAACCCAATAAGACCAATTCACACTGCGACATATGTTCCTACATTCTGTTTCCCTTGTTCATTTCAGAGAAAGATTTTTTCCATTTTCCATTTTCCGTTTTCAATTCATTTTTGTCCGCCAGTCCGCTCTTCGTCCAACCAGTCCGCCTGTTTCCGTCCGCTCTTCGTCAAACTCTTCGTCCGCCTGTTCATTCATCCTTCAATAAAGTCAGTTCATCGGTATGCTGTTTAAGCCGCATCATGAAGATTCCCAGGATCAGCACGCTGACAAAAATATCGAGCAGGATTCCGATGTTGATCAGCATGGGTATCTCGCTTCCGATTGCCAGTGAGAGCAACAGTACTGCATTTTCGATGACCAGGAACCCGACCAGGTGTGAGAATATCTTACGGTGCGAAATGATCATGAAAAGTCCGGTATACACGGCAAAAAAAGCCACGATAAAGTAGATCATATTCTCCGGGGTTGTTTTCATGGAGAAAGAAACAACGATGCTGAGAAGCAATCCTGCAGAAACAAAAAGGAGCGAGTAAAATCCCGGCAGGGCTTTTGCATGAACTTTCGTTTCACCTGTTCTGTTGATGATTCTGAACAACATAAAGGGGACGATGATCACTTTAAAAATCAGGGTTTCGATAGCCACGAACAGCAAGGTTGCCAGGGTAATGGTATCCAGTTCAAGAAAGGAAAGGGCGAACAGCAGGATTCCCTGGAACCCGATGAGGCCGGCATAAATGGGGAACCGCTCAGTCATACTCAGGTAGATCAGCGTAATTGCAAAAACGATGACGATCAGCACATTCATCGGTCAGATCATTTTAAATTGGATCAGCAATACCAGGATAAAGGCCACCAGTGCAATGGAACTAAGCGTAACAATGAACTGTGGATTGCGTGCCAGTTTTTTCCGGGCCCTGAACGATTCCATCAATCCGATCATGGAAGCAAAGACCACCTGGATTGCCAGAAACAAAGGCAGACCAGCCGCGAAAATCATATCGGAGGGTATCAGAAAATTGGCCACCAGTAAGCCATACATCGCAAATTTCAGTGAGGTGCCAATGTGCATCAGCGCCAGGTCGAATCCGCTGTGATCCAGGATCATCACTTCATGGATCATGGTCAGTTCGAGATGGGTCTTTGGATCGTCGACCGGCATCCGGCTGTTCTCGATCATCGCAATCTGAACGAGCAGGTAAACACCGATGAACCCGATGATAAACGAATTATGACCGGAAAACCGGAATGCATCGAAAATTCCTTCCATGGAGGTATGGCCGGTAAGCAGGGCCAGGGTTCCGAAAAGGATGAAAAAAGCCGGCTCAACCAGCATGGAATAGAGCGCTTCACGGCTGGCGCCCATGCCTTCAAAACTGCTGCCCGTATCAAGGGCTGCCAGGATGAAGAAAAACTTTCCCAACGCCAGCAGGTAAGCAAAAAGTACGAAATCGCCTTCAAACCCAAGCAGGGAGGGAAATCCCGGAAACGGTAACATCAGGATCGCGCAAAGGATCGTCGACAGGTAAATTACCGGCGCCAGACTAAAAATGAAACTGGTTGTCGTGCTTATTACCAGGTCCTTCCTGAGTAAAACGGCAATATTTTTCCAGGGTTGCAGGATTCCCGGACCTTTCCGGCCGCTCAACATACTTTTTACCCGCAGGATAACCCCGGGGAAAAAGAACGCAGTGACGATGGCCAATAAAAATCCCATTATAGAATATTCAGATACAACAACAGAAATAT
>JAQWBQ010000084.1 GCA_028706295.1 Bacteroidales bacterium | reverse complement strand
GCCGGATGGGTTTCGTTAAGGACCTGCCGCTGCTGTTTCTGGGCCGGTGGACGGGAAAGCGGATGATCGCCCACCTCCATGGGGCCAATTTCCGGTCGTTCTACGAGACCGGCGGAATCCTGAAGCCACTGATCCGTTACGGTTACCGCACTATCGACACGGGGATCGTACTGCTGGAGGAGATGCGCGATGAATTCATCCATTTTCCCAGGATCAAAGTCAGGGTGGTACCGAATTGTTACGACCAGTCGTTTGATCTAAACCTGCCCCCCGGATCCGCACCCATCGACTCCGCACCGGGGGCAGGCACGCATCTGAAACACGCTCCCTTCGACTTCGTGCCATCCGGTTCCGCTCACACCAACGCTGTATCCATCGATTCCGCTCCCCACGACTCCGCTCCGGAGGCAGGCACGCATCCGGAACAGATCCTGTATCTTTCCGCCTTGATGCACAGCAAGGGGATTCTCGAATTCCTCGATGCCATCCCCCTCGTGCTTGACAGGAGGCCAACGGCCAATTTTGTCATTGCCGGGGCACTCTGTGCCGATGCCTCTATGAGATTGAAGGAGATCACAGGCCAGGTACAACGAAGGCTGAATGTATTAAATGAACGGTACCCGGGACGCGTGCGTTACCCGGGGCTGGTGAACGGTAAAGAGAAGATCGGTTTGCTCAGGGACTCCGTGATATTCGTGATGCCCGGCTGGCATCCCTCCGAAGCGCTTCCCGTCTCCGTGATCGAAGCCATGCGCACGGGAACCGCCATCGTGGCCACCCGGCATAATTTTATCCCCGCCATCATCGGTCCTCAAAACGGGATCCTGGTCGAACCACACGCAGCACGGGCCATTGCCGAAGCGGTTATCAGCCTACTCGAAGATCCTGAACGACTGAAAACGATTCAGAAACACAACGTTGCTCATGCCATTCAAAATTACTCCCCCGCGAAATACCGTGAAACAATCACCCGCATCATCAAAGAGGTGTGAAATCTGAATAATAATGATGACCTTTGCAGGTAGAAATGGAAAGAAAGGATTTACGATTGACAAGATTTACGATTTGCGATTGAGAGATTGAACTCTGGAACCCTGAAACTCTAAAACTCTGAAACCCTGAAACTCTGAAACGCGAAACGCAAACCGCAAAACCCGAAACGCAAACCGTGAAACTTAGCATCATCACCGTTGTACTGAACCAGGCCGCCACTATCAAAGCCACGATCGAGTCGGTTTTGAACCAGACGTGGAAGGAGGTGGAGTACCTCATCATCGACGGTGGATCGACCGACGGGACCCGGGAGATCATTGAGACCTACGGGTCAAGAATCAGTATCTTCCTTACGGAGCCCGATAAAGGTCCTTATGATGCCATGAACAAGGGGATTAAACTGGCCACGGGCGACATCGTAGGAATGTTGAATGCCGATGATATTTATACCAGCAACCGGTCGCTTGAAAAGGTGGCCGAAACCTTTGCGAAAGTCAATACCGACGTGACTTTCAGTGATATCCATTTTGTCAACCCACCCGATTGGGATCAGACGGTCAGGTACGTTTCGGGCAGGTTCTTCAGTCCCTGGCAGCTCCGTTACGGATTTATGCCGCCCCATCCGACCTTTTTCGTCAGGCGGGAATTGTTCGACCGGTATGGCTGTTATAAGACCGATTACCGGATCGCGGCCGACTACGAGCTGATCATAAGGTTCCTGTATACCCACCGGGCTGTTTACAAGTACCTGCCGGTCGACCTGGTAAGGATGCGGACGGGTGGTCGCAGCACCAAATCGCTTCACAGCACCCTCATTTTAAATCGGGAGATTGTACGCGCCTGCAGGGAGAACGGAATTTATACCAACCTGCCGCTGCTCACGCTGAAGTACGCGATCAAGATATTTCAATACATGTATCTTTTCCCCCGTAACAAACCGGCATAAAGGAGCGTAAGCTCAAGGCTCAAGGATCAAAGAGTTTCAGGGTTTCAGCGTTTCAGGGTTTCAGGGATCAAAACTCAATCAGTCATTCAATCAATTGTCAATCGTAAATCAATTAACATATTAGCACATTTTCTATCGTCCGTTTTCCGTTTTCAATTTTCCATTTTTAATTAAATGCTTTGGCTTGTTTATTTTCTCCTGCTGATCTCGTTGATCCATCTTTATTTCATGATTTCGAGGCGGTTCGGCATCCTCGACCTGCCCGTTGATCGAAGCTCTCATGCAAAACCCGTGATCCGCGGGGCGGGGATCCTCTTCCCTGCTGGGTTGGGATTGTGGTTTGTATGGTCGGGCTTCCAATATCCCTGGTTTTTTACCGGACTTTTAGCGCTCAGTCTGATCAGTTTTCTCGACGACCTCTCCCACATGATGCGATGGGTGCGGTTTCTCACCCAGCTTTTCGTCCTCCCGTTTATTTATCTGCAGCTCGGGTGTCCTGAACTTTCGTGGTGGGTGCTGGTCATCGCCGGTTTCGTGGCCCTCGGGATCATCAACGCCTTCAATTTCATGGACGGGATCAACGGGATGATGGGCATGTACAGCCTCGGAACCCTGGCGACCCTTTGGTTTGTCAACAACCATACCTTCCGGTTTATTGAGAATGAGGTTCTGTATGCTGCAGCCATTCCCCTGCTGGTCTTTGGTCTTTATAACTTCAGAACCCAGGCGCGTTGTTTTGCCGGCGATGTGGGTCCGGTAGCCATCTCCCTGCTTTTTGTCTTTCTCTTTTCAAAACTGATACTCGACTCCGGGAATGTATTGTATCTCTGCTTCCTGATGCTATTCGGCATCGACTGTTCCATGACAATCCTGGACCGGATCAGGCTGGGGGAGAACATCGTAAAACCGCACCGGAAGCATCTTTATCAGATTTTGGCCAATGAAGGCGGATTTCCGCAAATAACAATTGCAACGGTTTATGTTGCCATCCAACTGGCGGTCAACAGCATCATCCTGGTGCTCATCGCATACGCGTCGGCACGCATAGCTATGGTGGTTACCGGGATTCTCATCGCCGGCGCCATGGCTTCCTTCCTGGTGTTAAAAGCAAAATCAGACCCAAAACCGCCCTCCCAGTCTTTCCCTGTTTGAAAGGAATGGATGTACCTGGCAACCGCTCCGTTATGATGTTGTATTGTTTGACCGGGTAATTTTTTTATTGCATTTCCTGTTCCTTTACTGTATCTTTGTGCCCTTCTTTGTAATAACGACTGATCCTTGATAAAAGGTTTTTTACTCCGCCATTCAAACCTCATCCTCTCCCGGTGGATCGTGCTGGTTATTGATGTGTTCCTGATGGAATGCGCGTTGATCATTGCCAACCTGCTCCGGTTTGATTTTGTACTGTCGGAACTTACGATATACCACATCCGGATGCAACTGCTCATGCTGGCCGTGATCGGAGTTATATCCATCCTGATCACCGGTTCGCACAAGGGGCTCATCCGGCATACCAGTCAAAAGGACATCTTCAACATCATCAAGGTAGGAACCCTAACCATAATCCTGCTTGCAACCATCAATTACGGGCTTTTCCTTTTCGACAACATGAATAAACGGCTGGTGATCGGCGGCGTGGAGTACTGGATGCTGGTCCCCAACTCGGTGTTGCTTATCTTTTACCCCATATCGCTCTTTCTGCTTCTGTCCTTCAGGATGTTCATCAAGCTGGCCTATTATAACCTCACCGTCCAGGAGAAACTTAACCGGATCCACGTTCTGGTTTACGGGGCAGGCAAAGAGGGGATCGGCGTATTGCAGACCCTGGCCGGGTTACCGTCATCACCTTACAAAGTGATGGGGTTCATGGATGACCATCCCGGAAAAATCGGGAAGTCGGTGCAGGGCGTTCCGATCATTAATCCGGAATCGGTGACCCGTGAATTCCTGCAAAAAAGAGAAATCGTAGAGATCATCCTCGCCATGCCGAATATTTCGGAGGAAAAAAAGAACGTGATCTATGAACGGTTGCTCGATCTCAACATTGCCATCAAAAGTGTGCCGCCGGTCGAATCCTGGATCAACGGGGAGCTGAACCTCCATCAGATCCGTAAGATAAACATTGAGGATCTGTTGCAACGCGATCCCATCCGGCTCGACAACCAGACGGTTTTGCGGGAGGTCTTTGGCAAATCGGTGCTGGTGACCGGTGCCGCAGGCAGTATCGGGCAGGAGTTGTCGCGCCAGTTGCTTCATTTCAACCCGTCGCGGCTGATATTGGTCGACCAGGCCGAAACGCCGCTTTTTGAGCTGGAGCAGGAATTGACGGAAATATTACAAACGCTCGAGTCGCGGTCCTATTTTCAGAAAATATCGCTGCGCTACATCGTTGCAGATGTAAGCAATAATGACCGGGTAAAACTCCTGATGGCGGAAGAAAAGCCACACCTCGTATATCATGCCGCTGCCTATAAACATGTGCCGCTCATGGAGGCCCATCCGCTGGAGGCGATTCGCGTCAACGTTTTCGGGACCTGTAACCTGGCCGATGCCGCCTCGGAAAACGGTATTGAAAAATTCGTGATGGTATCGACCGATAAGGCCGTGAATCCTACCAGCATCATGGGAGCAACCAAGAGGCTGGCTGAAATCTATATCCAGAGCCTCAACCATAATCCCGGAAATAAAACGGCTTTTATCACCACGCGTTTCGGGAATGTCCTGGGTTCCAATGGTTCGGTAACCCGCACCTTCAACAAACAGATCCAGGCGGGGGGACCGGTCACGGTGACCCATCCCGAAATCACAAGATATTTTATGACGATCCCCGAAGCCTGTCAGCTTGTGTTCGAAGCCGGTGCCATGGGATCAGGCGGGGAGATCTTCATTTTCGACATGGGACAGCCTGTTAAGATCGTTGACCTGGCGCGCAACATGATCCGGCTGAGCGGCTACACCCCCGACCGGGAGATCAAGATTGTGTACAGCGGCCTCCGGCCGGGCGAAAAGCTTTATGAGGAGCTTTTAAATGATAAAGAGCGTACTCTTCCGACCCACCATCCCAAAATCATGAAGGCGAAGGTTCGTGACTACGCCTTTGATGAGGTCAGCCGGATGGTCGGGTATATGACCGAACCCGTCCGGAATGGCGACCGCCGCGCCGTGGTTCGCCTGCTGAAACAATTTATCCCCGAATACATCAGCAACAACAGCATTTACCGCACCCTCGACTTAGACATCGAACGCGAACGCAAGGCAGTGGAAATCAAGCGAACAAATTGATTTACGATTTACGAATGATTGATTGACTGAATGATTGAATGACTGATTGATTAAATGAAAATGTGCTATTGTGCTAATGTGCCAATTTGAGAATTTGAGGATTTGAGAATGTAAAAATTTTGAATTGATTTTTTCCCTAATCGCTATTCGCTAATTCCTAATCCCTTCTTTGATCTTTGAACTTTTTTCCCTATTCGCTAATCCCTAATATCTAATCCCTTCTTTGATCTTTAACTCCCTGAAACGTATACAGTTCTCCCGTTTTGTAAATCCGATCCTGCTGCTCGCGTACGGCCTGATCACTGTGCTTACGCCCCGATGGCACGCGGTTGATTCGGCCGGACCCAAATTTTTCACGCTGGGCCTCCTTAACCTGGTGGTATTCATCTATTTTACTTTCAGGAAAGACAAAAGCACGAAATCTGATTTACTAAAAGTTTTTTTCAACAACCGGATCGGCCTGGTATATGGCCTTTTCATGGCAATCTCGCTACTCACCTATTTCAAAGCCTGGAATCAGGCTGAATTCATACTCGCTTTTGTAAAATTTTTCACCGTCTTCAATTCCGTCGTGATCGTGGCGACGATATTCCGGCAGGATCAGGAAAAGTTATATCTTTTGGCAGCCATTATGTCCCTCCTGCTGCTGTTCGATGCGGTGATGGTATTCCTTGAGATCCGGAAACTATCCGTTGAACATCCCGACTTTTTCAGCCTTTACCAGTATTACGTGAACAGTGTTTCGGCTGGTTACTCGAACAAAAACATACTTGCATCGGCCTTGTTTGTAAAGATCCCGTTTACCTTGTGGCTGATCACTTTTAAAAAACGGTGGATCAGGTTTCTGGGCCTTTTGGTGATCTTCGTGGCCATTATTGCATTGGCCCTGCTCGGTGCCAGAGCTTTTTACATTGGAATACTGATCGTAATTGTTGCATATCTGCTCTTTTTATTGCTGAGGCTGATTACAAAAAGGATCAAATGGAGAACGGCCGTGGTTGGTTCTTCCATCCTGATAGCGGCTTTGATCATTTTTTTCGCGGGATGGCTGGTACTCGGAAAGTTTTTTCCCGGGGTGAGCCGGTTCAGCCTGAAGGAACAGATCGTAGCCCGGTTGGCAACCATCCGCACCGATATTTCATCAGGGACCCGCATCGCAAGCTGGGCAAGATCGGCTATGCTGATCCGTGAAGAACCACTGATGGGCGTGGGGTTGGGAAATTGGAAAGTGAGGGTGTTAAAGGATGAAAACCGGGTAACATCCACCTATGCTTATTATTATCACAACCACAACGATTTCATTGAAATGACAGCACAAACCGGTATCACAGGCGGTGTGATCTACCTGGTACTGATCCTTCTTCCCGGTGTGGTCTTTGCCCGGTCGTTGTTCAAAGGCGAAGGGGAGGCGTTCTCGAACAGGTTGTTGTTTCTACCGGCATTCGGAATGCTTTGCTATTCGGTGGATGCGTTCTTCAACTTTCCGCACGACCGTCCCGAAATCCAGTCCCTGTGGATCCTTTTTATGGGATCAGCCATTGCCTTTACGCCGGCCGGAAAATGGTCACAACGGTTGACCAGCCTCCTCCACCGGCTCCCGGGGAACACCCTCCTCCATAAAAAAGTGTCGGTTCCGCTGCCCCTGCCCGCCCGGTTCCGGAAAAGAGCAGTTGATTTCAGTCCCAAACACGGTTTTATCCTCCTGTATTTCCTGTTAATCCTCGCATCGCTCTGGATCCTGTACCGGAACATAAAGTCGTTGCAGCTGCAGTCGCTCTATATTTTCGAAGTAGCAAACAAGGAATTAAAATCACCCGCAACGGTTTTCCTTAATGGGTTCCCGGCCATCCCGACCATTTCGGTTGAAGGTGAACCCATCGCGGCGATCAAGGCCCGGTACCTGATCAGCGAGAACGATTTCACCGGCGCAATCGGAATTTTGCTGCCGGACCAGAGCAGTCCCTGGGACACGCGCAGGGAGTTTTTACTCAGTCAGGCATACCAGTTGAAAAAAAATGACGATGCGGCCATCCGGTATGGGCGGGAGGTATTCGCCATCAAGCCCTTTTTTAAGGATAACCTCAACAACCTGATCAACATGCTTGAATCGAGGGAGCAGTACGGGGAAGCAGTTGTGTTGATAGACCAATACTGCGCCGCGCTTGACAGTCTGGGCCCCGGGCTGGAGAATTATTTGAAAGTGAACGGGGATGATCGCCCCGTTTATCTGCAAAAACAAGCAGAGCTGAAACATAAAGCGGCATTGAAGCGGGCCGATCCGGAATACACTCTGGCCGGATATTATTTGCAACAGGGAGATCTCAGGAAATACGCCTTATACCGCGATCGCGCGATTAAAAAAGTACCGGAGTTGGGGGAATGAACCAGCGGCCGCTGATTTCAAGTTTCAGGTTTCAGAGTTTCAGAGTTTCAGGGCACTGAGCCTGTCGAAGTGCCAGACTGTTTCAGAGTTTCAGGGTTCAAATCAGGCAATAGGCAATAGGGAAAAAAGTTCAAAGCTCAAATTCTCAAATCTTCAAAATCTCATTCGTAAATCGTAAATCATGTCAATCGTAAATAAATTTTAACATTAGAACATTTTCAATCAATCAATTATTTGCAGTTGGTTTTGAGGATTTCGGCGGCCTCTTTGTGGCCTAAATTCAGGGCCTTGATCCAGTTGAAGCAGGCCAGTTCATCGTTTCCCAGTTGTTTGTAACAGTTTCCGCGGTTAAAAAAGGCAAAGCTGTTTCTCGGATTTTTTTCGATCGAACGGTCAAAGTCGGCTAATGCTTCCTGATACCGTTTTAGCCTGAATTTGGCGTATCCCCGGTTGTTATAAGCATAAGCGTACGAGGAATTGAGGGCGATGGCCCGGTCGAAGTCGGGAATCGCCTCCGCATATTTTCCCAGTAAACTCCGGTAGTACCCGCGGATGTTGTAGGCATCGGCAAAATGGATGTCGAGGCAGATGGCGGCAGAGAATTCGGCGATGGCGGCGTAGTACTGTTTCAGTCCGGCATAGGCGATGCCGCGGTTGTAGTAAGCTTCCTGAAAGCGGGGTTGTGCATAGATGACGCGGGTATATTCGAGGATCGCTTTCTTGTATTCGCCCTTTTTAAGAAATTCGGTACCACTCCGGTAATGCTCCCGGATGAGGTTCGGATCGACCTGTTTCTGACCGCGAACCGCTAAAGCCGCCAGCAACCCGCAAAAAAAGACCCACCCTGTAATCCGGTACCGCATCCCCTGAAATTTCTATCAAAAATACAAACTCCGGAGAAACTTGGGAAAAAATTTACTGATTTACTGAATGATTGATTTATTGAGTGAATGAGTGAAGATTCACAGTCTTCGTTTTCAATTTTCAATTTTCAATTGTCCATTGTCAATTGTCAGTTCTCTCTTCGTCCGACAAGTTCCCGTCCTCCGTTTTTAAAAAAAAACTACCTTTGAACCTTTGCAAATCGCCGGCCCTGTGACCGGAGTGGCGAAGCTGTGCACGGGCTTTTACAGTAGTATAAGTGATTTTAACGATGATATTCCATGGGTAAAATGGTTAAGAAGATCCTCCTTATGGGGGGCGATATCCTTTTTCTCCACCTGGCGTTGCTTCTGACTGTGATATTCAGGTATCCCGGCCAGGATTTCATGTCCATTTTTATGCGGCACTGGCCCGATTTTGCCATCGTCTTTGTCATCTGGATCATGGTTTTTTACATCATCAATCTCTATGATCTGAACCTGAAGGCAAGCGATATGCGGTTCGTCAGGCTCGGGCTCAACGCCTTCCTGGTCAGCATTGCCTTTTCGGTCATTTACTTTTACCTGGTCGTGCCGGCCGTGACGCCCAAGACCAACCTGGCCATTTTCATTGCCACCTTCACCATCCTCTTTGTTTTATGGCGGCTGGGGTACCAGGCATTCCTGATGCAGGTCATCCCGCCGGTCAACCTGGCCATCATTGGCTCCAATAAGTTCAGCGACAACCTGGTTTCGGAGTTGAAGAAGAATCCCGGGAGCGCTTACAGCCCGGCCCTGATCTTCAGCGATCCCACGAAACTGGATGATCTGGTCGTCGCGATTTCCGGCCATAAGATCAAGACCATTGTGGTGTGCGACAACTTCGGGGAGAGCGACCGGATGGAGAATGCGCTCTTCAGTTGTCTCCCTTATAACGTCGATTTTTACAACTATCCCGATTTTTACGAGATGGTTACCGGGAAGATTCCGGTGGAGGCCATCGGGCAGAACTGGTTTTTAGAGAATCTGAAGGAGGGGCAGAAGAACACTTATCACCGGGTGAAGCGGGTTCTCGACGTGATCCTGGCCTGTTTAATTTTCGTCGCAACCCTTCCGTTGTGGTTCCTCATCGGCATTGCCATAAAGTCGACCAGCAGGGGGCCTGTATTCTTCAGGCAGGTACGGGTTGGAAAGAATGAAAAGGAGTACGTGATGATCAAGTTCCGAACCATGCGGATTACCGACAACGACGGCGCACCAACCGAAAAGAAAGACCGGCGGATAACCGGGGTGGGACGTTTTTTACGGGGGAGCCGGCTTGACGAGATCCCGCAGGTGCTGAACATCCTGAGGGGGGAGATGAGTTTTATCGGACCGCGTCCCGAACGACCGGAGATCATCACGGAATTGGAGCGTAACATCCCGTTTTACAAGACGCGGCTGCTGATCAAGCCCGGACTCACCGGCTGGGATCAGATTTCGGGAAGTTATCATTCACCATCGATGACCGACACCATGGAGAAGCTTCAGCACGACCTGTATTATTTGAAGCACCGCTCCTTTTCGCTCGACCTGTCGATCGCCCTCAAGACCATCGCAACGGTCCTCTTCCACGAGGGGAGATAAAGTACTTCGGCTGTTTGAGGTCGTATATCAACGACGATCCGGACGCTCAGCACCACTGCATCTGAACAGAATCGCTCCTGCTATCTTGTAAGGATGATATAAATCAGCAATAAATAAAAACCACCTATGAAATATCCAAAGGCACCAGATTCATGCAAATCGTGAATGGTAATATTGGATATTCCATGTGACCAATAAAATATAAAATTATTAACACATGAAAGTTGTCATTTTAGCAGGCGGACTGGGCACCCGGTTAAGCGAGGAGACCGACCTGAGGCCCAAACCCATGATCGAGATCGGCGGAAAGCCGATCCTCTGGCATATCATGAAGACTTACTCCCATTACGGGTTCAACGATTTCATCATCTGTTGCGGTTACAAAGGCTACCTCATCAAGGAGTATTTTGCCAATTATTTCATGCACCAGTCGGATGTGACCATCGATCTGGCCGAAAACAAGATCGAAATACACAAGACATCGGCCGAGCCCTGGAAGGTCACGCTGGTCGATACGGGGTTGAACACCATGACCGGCGGGCGTATCCGGCGTATCCGGAAATATCTGGACGGCACCTTTTTTCTTACCTACGGCGATGGGTTGGGGAATGTGAACATAGCGTCGTTGCTCGAGTTCCACCGCAGTCAGAAAAAAATGGCCACCGTCACAGTGGTCCAGCCCAGCGGAAGGTTCGGGGCGATCAAGTTTGATGAGCAGGATGCGGTAAAGGTATTTGCATTTCAGGAGAAGCCCAAGGGTGACGGCGCCTGGATCAACGGCGGATTTTTTGTTTGTGAGCCCGGCGTGATCGACTTCATCGATGACGACAGTACCATCTGGGAGCGTAGACCCCTGGAGGAGATCGCCGCACGCGGGGAACTGGTGGCATATAAGCACGTGGGCTTCTGGAAGCCCATGGATACCCTCAGGGAAAAGATCGAACTGGAAGATATGTGGAACAGTGGCAAAGCGGCATGGAAGATATGGGAGTAAGAGATGGATGGTCAAAAGGGACTAATTTGTCGGATAAAAGCGAAAAAAAGTGATGAAATCAACAATACCGAGTATGGATTTTTGGAATGGCAAACGCGTTTTTCTTACCGGTCATACCGGGTTCAAGGGAGCATGGCTTTGCCTGTTGCTGGATCAGTTGGGAGCCGAAGTTTTTGGTTATGCCCTCGATCCTCCGACAAATCCCAGTCTTTTCGAATTATGCAACCTGAAGGATATGGTGCATTCCTCCATAGGTGACATCAGGGATGCCGGAAAACTTCAGAAAGCATTCCGTGATTCCCGCCCCGATATCGTCATTCACATGGCAGCCCAGCCGATTGTTCGTGCATCCTACCTGGAGCCGGTCTACACGTATGAGGTAAACATCATGGGGACGGTGAACCTTCTGGAAGCTATCAGACAGACCGGGCAGACCCGGGCGGTTGTCAACGTCACCACCGACAAATGTTACGAGAACAAGGAATGGTTGTGGCCATACCGTGAGAACGAGCCGATGGGCGGGTACGATCCGTATTCAAGCAGCAAGGCCTGTTCGGAGATCGTTAGTGCTGCTTACCGGGCCTCATTTTTTAATCCGGCCGATTATCCGAAACACCGGGTAGCGCTGGCGACGGCGCGTGCCGGCAATGTAATCGGTGGCGGCGACTGGGCGGCCGACCGGCTCATTCCCGATTTTGTGAGGGCGATCATGAAGGGTGAAAAGATCATCATCCGGAGTCCGGAAGCGATTCGTCCATGGCAATTCGTACTGGAGCCGCTTACGGGCTATCTGTTGCTGGCAGAGCGGCTTTTCAGCGATGGACCGGCGTTTGCTGAAGCCTGGAATTTCGGTCCCGACGATACCGATGCGAAGCCGGTGCGGTGGATCGTCGATGCCTTATGCAGCAAATGGGGGAAGGACGCCACCTGGGAAATCGATAAAAGGCCACAGCCGCATGAAGCAACCTACCTGAAACTGGATTGCTCGAAGGCAAAGGCAAGGCTAAACTGGCATCCGCGCTGGGATCTGGAAACAACCCTTGAAGCAATCATCAGGTTCATGAAGGCTTGTCAGGGAAAAGAGAACATCAAAGAGGTCTGTCAGGGGCAGATAGCGGAGTTTTTGACACAATAAACACATGGATTTTATAATAAGTAAAAAAGTGTAGTAATTGATGGAAGGTAAATCTTTTTTATAATCAATTATTTTGTATTTTTAGTATTATCACGATAGTGGATAATTCTCTACACAAAGATTAATGAGTAGTATTTTCCGTATAAAGCGTAAGGTTACTTGGGACAAGATTGATTTTGAATCTTTATTTTCAATTACTGCGTTGCTAATAGTATATTCTCTATTTAATTTTTCTTTAGTAAATAAATTCTTTCCTGTAACAGAAGGCTGGTTTCAAGATTTCAATAATTATATTAAAGATGGAGATATAGTTTATAAGGATTTCTATTTGTTTATTACCCCAACTTTCCCATATTTGATGGCAGCAATCGGTGAGATTTTCGGAGGGTCTTTTTTAAGTTTTAGATTATTTGGAATTATTGAAAGATTAATATTAATCATAGTAGTATATCGAATTTTAAAAAGGTTTTATCCGGACAAGATCATATTTCCTGCCTTATTGACAGCATCTATTATTTACATGTCAAATGTGCAAGACGTCTTTTATGGCTATAACCAAACTATTCTGCTTTGTAGTATCATAGTTATCTTTTATGCCATTAAAATACTAGAGAATTTAAATGTGCGGCCCATAAGATACAGTATTCTTTTCGGCATTTTTTCCGGTATTACTTTCTCAATCAAGCAGACCACAGGTATTCTGCTGCCAGTATCATTAGCGTTAACAATCTTGCTTATAAATTGGAATAATAACAGGAAGCTTGCACTCAAAAGTATTCTAACTGCATTTATTAGTGCTCTATTTGTGCTTAGTATTTTAATACTCATGTTAATTGAATCCAGTGCATTCACACCTTTCATTGAACAGGTTTTCCTTGGCGCTTCATCTAAGGGGAACATTTTTACAATTTTATTTTCGTTTCTACCTGAGATTGCAACAAAAAAATCTCTGGTAATAACAATCATATTAATATCAATATTTCTATTTACTAATCTAAGAGAGAAAAGCTCTAAAGCAAACAATTTATCTATTAAGATATTACTGATGCTTTCTATAATCTTACTTGGAATATTGATTATCTATTTATGTTTCAAACCAATATTTCTGGGATGTTTAACTTGGGATATTACAGTTATATTGTTTCTTTGTGTGGTCATTGGAAGTATTTTCATTTGGAATTTACGAAATAGTAATGATTTGTTTAAATTCAGAACTGTTGTTTTTTATTATGGTATAATCTTTTTATTATTAATCGGAATATTATTGTTTATTACAAATCATCAAATCAATTCAGCTGATTATGATTTATTGAGAAAAAATCGCCAGGAATTTATATATGCGTTATTTTTCTTTCAAATAATATTTATTTTTTCCTTGATTTATAATAAAAAGTCTAATATAGATGGTTTTTCTAATGAAAAAAAGATTCTTGTGGTTTTAGGATCAATAGTTATTATGTATATTCATGGAATGTCGCATATTATTGAAGATCATGGTACTATTTTAGCATTTTCCATTGTAATATGTGAATTATTATTTATAAAAACTGTTTTAAATTCGGTAAAAAATGCTTTTATTATTATTTTCTGCATGAGTATGATAGTTGGTATTGTTATTCAACGAAATAATTTTACTTATCATTGGTGGGGTGTGAATTTGTCACCAACTACTTATAAAGCTCAATTTGTTTTTGATGATCCTAAGTTGTACGGGTTAAAATCTGATTACAGTACAACTTCAAACATGAATAAGATATTTCATATTGTTAATAATAACAAGAAATATGATGATTTGATGTACACTTTTCCGCACATAAACTATTTTAATGTAATGGCTGATTTAAGATCTCCAACGAAGGCAAAAGTGCATTATTTCGATGTTTGTTGTGATGAAATGGCTATTAAGGATTCTTATATTTTGTATAATAAAAAGCCGGATTTTATTGTCTGGCAAAGTCTGACAGAACAAGAATGGATGCTTAATGAATATTATTTTAGAGCAAAGAAACGATCAGGTCAAAGAAATTTGCAGGATGTTTATAATAGGTTGATTCATAATGGAGACTATTTGTTATTGGGTAAGTTTGTTTTGAATTTGTCTGATACGATTTTTCTTTGGGGAATTAAGGATGGACGAAAATGGGTAGACGAAAATTGTCGTGAATTAGAATCTAAGTAAAATAAGTAGATTACTTGGGTCTGTTGTTGATTTTTTAAGATATGAACTTATTTCGTACGATGGCTATTGGCGGATATAATGAAATCCATTGAAAATCGCGTTTGATGCAAAAGGATTATGAATCAATCTACCATGCTGCTGAAGAAAACTACTGGTGGTTTCACGGGAGGAGAGAATTTATCATAAGTACCATTCAGAAGCAGGGTGTTTCGAAGGGATCTGTGATTTTGGAGGTTGGTTGTTCAGGCGGGAGATTACTGGAATTGCTTAACGAAGAAGGATTCAGGAATCTTTCGGGAATTGATCTGAGTGAGGATGCGATCTGTAGGTGTAGGGAAAGGAATTTGAAAAATGTTTTGGTAAAGGATGGAGAAAATACGGGATTTGAAGACGGTAAATTTGACCTGATCATTGCCTCCGATATCCTGGAACATATAAAGAATGAAGAAGAAGCTTTATTGGAGTGG
>JAQWBQ010000138.1 GCA_028706295.1 Bacteroidales bacterium | reverse complement strand
TTTTTTTCCCATCCAAAGGTATTTTTCATCCTTTGTGAACCGGTACAGGTAGAAGCAGCTTTCAATGTTCTCGGGTCTGAGCAAATAGGTGGGCCAGACGATGGTGTCGGTTTAATAATTGAACACCTCGGGCTCGATTCCGAAATGCGTCCACATGTGAAAATTCGCCTGCTGGTTTTCCGGTGGAATGCCCGGGAATTCCTTGACCGCCTGAAAGAGAACGACATTCATGCCCTGAGCCTCGACCCCCGGGGCATTCGGTTTGTAACCCATCTCGATTTCACGGAAGAGATGGTGGAACAGGTCGAAAAAGTGTTGAAAAGTCTGGCGTAGGTGAACTTTTAATCCTGAAGGCACCGTACCGGAAAAGCATCCGCTTTCATGGCCGGATAAGACGATACCGAAAAGTTGATACCATTCATCCCGTGCGACCAGGCGTGTGTGGCATCCACGGCGGTGGAAGACCAGAATATTACGGCAAAATCATGATAACTCCAAAGGGTATTCTGATAGAATGCCCCATTGGGTTGTGCTGTAAACCCGTTCAGATAAGGATCCCATAATGCTTCTCCGGCGCGGCTTTGTCCCTTGTAGTAGTTGAAAAGGACATTCCAGTCGCTTTCGGAGGGAACGTGCCATCCGGGCGGGCACAAACCCTGAGTGCCGGGATCAGGCTCATAACGAAGAAGCTCATCCCACTGGTAAAATGATGAAGTCCCATATAGGACAGAGGAGTTACCGGTGTATTTTTCAGGAATGCAGTTATCCGTCTGATGGATTGATCCGGGAATTGCCGTTCCATAGTCGAGGTTGGCCTGCATCCAGCATTGCGAGCCGATCCGGACGGTAGGATAGGAACGGCCGTCACGAATATCGACAAGATCGTTGCCACAGGGAATGAGTGATTGACTGATTGATTGAATGACTGAATGACTGATTGATGAACAACCGTATGTGTTGGTGTAGGTGTAGGTGATGGTGTGGGTTCCGGGGCCGGCTATTGATGGAGTGAAGAGGGCGGTGACGGAGTTCACCCCCGGACCGGAATACGTTCCCCCCAAAGGAAGTCCGCCTTTAAGCTTGAATGGCTGGGCATTTACCGTGGTCTTATCGTCGAAGCAGCAGGTAAAGGTTACATCGGTGAGAGGCAATAAAGAGATCGTGATCATGTTGCTCGAAGCAGGATTCCCGGTGGTACAAAGACCCGAGGCAGTGAGTTGACAGGTGATTGCATCGCCATTACCCGGGGCGAAAAGGAAGTTTGGTAAATTGGAACCGGCAGGGATCCCGTTTACCATCCATTGAAACACGGGATTTGATCCGGGATTCACTGCACTGGCTGTGAAAGTGACCGGGATTCCCTCGCAGACCGGGTTGACCGAAGCGGAAATGGTGATCCCGACCGGCAACAGGGGGAGGACGCTGATCTGTTGCTGGTTGCTGGTCACGGGATTACTGGTAGTACAGGTTACAGAGGAGAAGAGCAGGCAGGTCAGGATATCGCCATCGTTTGGGGTAAAGAGGTAGACGGGGTTGTTGGTTCCGACCGGATTGCCGTTTAGCTGCCACTGATAGGCCGGATTGTTTCCGCCCCCGATCGGGGTTGCCGCAGCCATAACGACTTCTCCCGTGCAAACCTGTGAATGATCGACGGTGATGGAAAGGGAGGGAGTTACAGGAGTTATTACGGTTATTTTCAGGGCTCCGGTTCCGACAGCGCCAATCCAATCGGGCATACAATCGACCCGGGCAATCCTTTTAAACCAGGTGGTCTGTGAAACGGTTCCGGGAGCATAGTCGGGTGTATTGGATGCCGGGATATCGACGAAACCGGCGTCGGACCCCGTTGTCGACATCTGCCATTTATATTCGAGATTCCCGGTTTGGCCCGACGGAAGCACAATGCTGGTCAGCGGTGCGGAAATGAAACTGCCGCAACCGGTCTGACTTTCGCTGATGGATCCCGGATCGGTAGGATTGACGCAGGGAGGAGGAGTGTAGGTCCAATTTGCCGTGGAGGTAGAGGAGATGAAGCCGAAACATTCCGCATAGATGTTGTCGATGCCCGGAGTAGTGCCCGTTCGTGCATAGCAATATTGTGCATCTCCTGATGCATCGGTATAGGCATTACCGATCAGGGGCCCTAACCCGCTGATATTGAAATTCACGAGCACACCCGCAACGGGATTGTTGTAGTTATCGGTGACATGGGCCGTGAAACATAGGGTGGAAACATTGAGAATCCCGCTGGATGATGGCGGGGAGATGGTCACATTGTTTACTGTTCCGACGGGCGACAGCGAGCATCCGCCCGGGTAGCCATAGGAATCGGCAGGGTTCCAGCCATATGAAAACACGCCGAAAGGAATGGAGCTGTTAAAAGTGTGCGATCCTTCGGCAACAGATCGCCGGGCTCCGTAAAAACCGGTTGTCCCGATCGGGGTAAAAGCAGATACCGGAATCAGCACACCATCCTGGTAAATTGCATTTAGCGCATTACCGGGAGCAACCACATTGACCCAATGCGAGGCAAATCCCTGGACTGTTGCCACCGTGTAGTTCGTTAAAAACTGCTCTCTCGGAGGGATCAGCATCATAAATGGATCACCCAGGTTGGTTCCCGAACAATCATGTCCTTTGGCAAATTGTGCAAGAAGGGTTGCCTGGGAGGTTGTGATGGCATTATACCCGGTGAGCGGTGTTTCATAATGATCGCCGGCATTGATGGTTGCGACGTTGGTTCCGTTAATCGAAATATCGGTACCATCGGAGGCTGCCACAATCCTGAAAATATCTCCGCTGTCGTCACGACCTGCCAATGGTACAGTGACAAAGTTTTTCCCCCATGAGTAATAGGGGAACATCTGTTCGACGATATGGTCGCACGACGGGCAGTTTGCTGGAATAGTGACACATTGAACCGATCCGAATACGGCAACCGGGTAGTTGGATTGAATCCTTGAACCGGTCACATCATTCCCCTGCATTGAATATGATATAGTATAAGTTTGTCCCTGATTCAAGGTAATATTGGAGTTTAAACCCGTTTGATGATTAAAGATGGTCAGGTTGGTTCCATCCTGCGTCGCAACCACGCTGAAACTGGAACCGGAACCGCTGGGCGTCACATTGTAGGTCACAATTCTGTAATCCATTCCCAGGGCATTTGCCGGAAGCGCGAGAAATGCATCGGTCGATGCTGGTCGTTTATTCAGCCCGTAAAGGGTTATTGGATCTGTGGAGGTAACATGGATGCCCTTATTCTCAATATATGCAGTAAGTTCCAGTCCGCTTGGGAGGGTCAACATCGTGACGGAGCCGGGGATCACGGTGAAAGTCTGATCGACACCCGGATAAGCAGAGGTCACCGCGCCGGAGGTGGTGAAGTCGGACGAAATAAATAACTCAAGTGTCACATTTCCCGAATTATCAGGAAATGCAATCCAGAAGTCGGTACCCACGTTGGTCACCGTCTGGGAATAGCCCGCCTGAATCGTCAGAACGGAGAACAAAAGAATTATAAATCCTCTCATGATCGCTGTTCATGACAAA
>JAQWBQ010000083.1 GCA_028706295.1 Bacteroidales bacterium | reverse complement strand
GCTGGTCATCAGTTCGGCTTTGTTGTTCATGATCACCTGGTTCAGTTTCAGGTACACCCTTGAGAAGTTCATCTACAGCAAAATCAGGCTTATCTATAAATCCATCCACCAGGTCAAGGTCGGCCGGAATGAGCGGCCGGCGCACCATCACGACCATGCGCTGATCGACACGGTACAGGAGGAGGTTGAACAGTGGGAAGCAGAGAAGACCCGGGAGATCATGCAACTTAAACAACTCGAACAATACCGCCGGGAGTTTATCGGGAACATGTCGCACGAACTGAAAACACCTTTATTCAACATCCAGGGTTATGTTTCGACATTACTGGAAGGCGGACTTGAGGATCCGGCCATCAACCGCGAATACCTGGTAAGAACCGAAAAAAGTATTGAGCGGCTGGTGCGAATCATCGAAGACCTGGACGAGATCTCGCAACTCGAATCAGGTCACATCAGGCTGAATTTATCGCGTTTCGACATTGTCGAATTAACCAGGGAAGTGGTTGATCTTCTGGAGATGAAAGCCGCTAAACACGATATCCGGATCGTGGTGAATTATCCTGCCAAACCCATCGTGGTGGAGGCTGACCGGGAGAAAATAAGACATGTTCTGACCAACATCATCGACAATTCGATCCGGTATGGCGCAAAGAAGCACGGATCGACCGAAATTACATTTTTCGATCTGGACGAAAACATACTGACCGAGATCACCGACAACGGGGTTGGAATTGAACCCGGAGATCTTCCGAGGGTCTTTGAGCGGTTTTACCGTACCGATCGCGGCAGGGCGGTCACCAGGAAGGGAAAGGGACTCGGGCTTGCCATCGTAAAGCATATCCTCGAAGCACACGAACAAACCATCAACGTCAGAAGTTCTATTGGTGTTGGTACCACATTCGGATTCACCCTGAAAAAAGGGATCTGATCATTTATTGCGCTCGGTGGTGAAGACCACCAACGCCTCCAGGGAATTCCGGTACTGGTTTTCCGGAAAAGTCCGCAGGATATCAATGGCTTTCTGACGGTACTCAACCATTTTTTGCCGGGCATAATCAATTCCGCCGCTATCAGCCACCATCCGTATCAATTCGGCAACCCTGCCGGCATTGTCCGGGTGGTTCTTTACCGTGTTGATGATCCGGCGTTTGTCGGCGCTTCCTGAATGGTTCAGCAGGTAGATCAGCGGCAGGGTCATTTTCTGATCCCGGATATCTGTACCGCTTGGTTTTCCGGTGTTGAGGCTTCGGTCGTAATCAAACAGGTCATCTTTGATCTGAAAGGCGATGCCTGTGTTTTCGCCGAAATCCCACATGGCCTTTATACGACCGGGGTCCGTTTTTGCTGAAAGGGCTCCGCAGGCACAACACGAGGCGATCAGCGTGGCTGTTTTCTTGCGGATTATCTCAAAATAAATCTGTTCCTCAATGTCGAGCCTGCGCGCTTTTTCAATCTGGAGCAACTCCCCTTCACTCATCTCGCGGACCGCGTTCGATACCATCTTCAAAAGGTCGAATTCATCGTACTCCAGGGCAAGCAGCATCCCTCGGGAAAGTAAGAAATCCCCAACCAGGACTGCGATCTTATTTTTCCAGATGGCATTTATCGAGAAGAAACCGCGGCGAAGGTTCGAATCATCCACTACATCATCATGAACCAGGGTGGCTGTGTGAAGGAGTTCAATGAGGGATGCGGCGTGAAAGGTGCTTGGATTGATGGTACCGCAAACACCTGCCGAAAGGAACACAAACATCGGACGCATCTGCTTTCCCTTTCTTCTGACAATGTACCGCATGATGGTGTTGAGCAACGGAACCGGGGTTTTCAGGTAATCCCTGAAGGAGTTTTCAAATACCCGGATCTGTTCGTCAATGGGCGCCTTTATTTGATCGAGGGAGGTCAATGCTGGTGTTTTGGGATGTAAAAATACAAAATTAATCTCCCTGCCTGTTGACAAGCTGAAGAAGGGTATATCCGAATTTTATCATCACAGGGTAAAAATCCGTGTTTTGTTCCGGAAAAAAGGGGAACTTTGCAACAAATACAGCTCCATGCCCGGCTTTCTTTTCCATGAGATCATTTTCGGACCGGTGCGCAGCAGGCGTCTGGGGTTGTCGCTCGGCATCAACCTGCTGCCCCTCCATGCCAAATTCTGCTCGTTCAACTGCATCTATTGTGAATGCGGATGGACCGGTCCGCATGCAGCGGATCAGCCACTGCCTTCAAGAGCGGAAGTAGCGACATTTCTTGAACAACGATTGCAGGAATTAAACGCTGAATCCTATCTTCCGGATGCCATTACCTATGCCGGAAACGGGGAACCTACGCTGCATCCCGATTTTGCAGGCATCGTCGACGACACCCTGCGGCTCCGCGACCGTTGGTCGCCCCGGTCAAAGGTTACCGTACTATCAAATTCGAGCATGATCCATATCGAATCTGTATTTCAGGCGCTTAACAAACTTGATAACAATATCCTGAAACTCGATGCCGGTAGTCTCTCTCAATTCCAGTTGATCAACAATCCGGTTGCCGAAACGGATCTCGATAAACTGGTCGCTGGCCTGTGCCGCTTCAACGGAAACCTTATCATCCAAAGCATGTTTCTCAGAGGAAGTTTTAAAGGACAGCGGGTCGATAACACAACCGATGAAGAGGTAGAAAACTGGATCGCCCGGCTCCGTTTGATCCGGCCAAAGATGGTAATGATCTACCCGATTGCCCGCGAAACGCCGGTCCATGGCCTGGAGAAAATACCGCTTCAAGAACTGGAAGCCATCGCCCGCAAAGTCGAAGCAGAAGGGATCCCGGCAAGGGTTTATCCTTGAACAAGTGGACCAGTGGACTGGCGGACCAGCGGACAGGTTTTTTCACCACGGCACTATTGCACCATGGCACCACGGACAAAATAATTGACTGATTGACTGATTGAATGAGTGATTGAGTGATTGAGTGAATGAGTGATTGAGAATGTGCTAATGTGCTGATGTGCTAATATGAAAATTTGAGAATGTGAAGATGTAAAATTTTTAATGGATTCTTTTCCCTATTCGCTGATCGCTAATCACTAATTTGCATTTTGACATTTGAATTTTGAATTAAAATGGAAGGTCTCTATTTTCCGGCGAAGATCTGGCTTGCTTTCGGGGAGGCTGTCAACGGGAATACCGAAATCACTAACTGGCTTCTCAACAACGGATTTCCTGAAGTAGCTGCGTTGGCGCACGCCATCCGGGGGAGTGAGGAGGCCACCGCATGGCTTTTTAGCAATAAGTTCTATCACCTTGCCGCGCTCGATGCAGCCATTGATGAGAACCCGGCTGCTTATGAATGGCTAAACAGGAACCACCACCCCTTTCTGATCGTCTTCGCGGATGCCTGCGGGGGAAAACCTGCCGCCCTTCGCTGGCTGTTCGAACATAAAATGGAGCCCTTTGTAGTCATTGCCAAACGCATTAAGGATTTGCGTGACAATACCACGTTTGACTACCATAAAAAACACTTCTAGGAAATTCCCGGATCATCCGCACTTCGAGTAGCCACAGCTCTTGCATACCAGGCAACCCTCCTGGTAAACCAGTCCGTTTTGGTCGTTACATTTCGGGCACGCGTGTTCGGCGGCTTTGGTACCATCCGGAATGAATTTTTTCAGGGCCCGTTCGACGCCGTTTTTCCAGGTGTTGATGGAATCGACTTCGAAGTGAAGTTTGGAGATAATGTTGACCACAAAGGGCAGCGGCATCCCATGACGCAGGATCCCCGAGATCAGCTTGGCATAGTTCCAGTACTCTTTGTTGAAGGAACGCGACAGTCCTTCGATGGTGATCTTGTAACCCTGCCGGTCCTCGAACTGGAAATCGTACCGTGAGGAAACGCCGTCGGGACGGGTTTTCACGATCCACCCTTTCTGAACCCAGGTCGGGATCCAGAAATCCTCCGCGACACCGGTAAAGATCTCGTACGGGCGTCCGTTCAGACTACCCACGACAGCGACCCATTTTTCATGATCATTCTGAAAACGGACGATGTCGGCGATGAGCCGGTCGGGACGATGCGGGGCCCGGGTCTCCCTGAATTCGTCGGGTTCCTCTTTTTTCTTCTTCTCCTTGGGTTCGTTGTTGACCAGCACTCCCGCCCTGGATCCGTCGCGGTAAACCGTCATCCCCTTGCATCCCACCTTCCAGGCAGTTTCGTAAATCGTTCCGATCAGTTCTTCCTTGGTTTCGTTAGGCACATTGACGGTGACACTGATGGAATGATCGACCCATTTCTGAACCGCACCCTGCATCTTGACCTTAGCCACCCAGTCGACATCGTTGGCGGTTGCTTTATAAAATGGTGATTTCTTGATGATCTCTTTTAAATCCTTGTCGTCCATCCGGGAAATCTCATCCACGTTGTAGCTGTTGGCAATCAGCCAGGTAACGAAATTATGATGAAACACATTATACTCTTCCCAGGTGTCGCCTACCTCATCCTTAAAGGTGATCTTGACATTTTTATCGTTGGGATTGACTTTTCTGCGACGTTTGTAAGATACGGCAAAAACAGGTTCAAGTCCCGAAGTGGTCTGTGTCAGAATGCTCACCGATCCGGTTGGGGCGATGGTCAGCATGGCGACATTCCGTCGTCCGTATTTCTGCATATCCTCGTATACATCGGGGGCTGATTCGCGGATCCGCTGAATGAACGGATTATTCTTTTCCCGTTCGGCACTGTACAGAGGGAAAGGACCCCGTTCGCGTGCCATGGTCACCGATGAACGGTAGGCTTCGATGGCAAGGATTTTATGCACCTCAACCGAGAAATCAGTTGCTTCATCCGAACCGTAACGGGTTCCCAGCGCTGCCAGCATATCACCTTCAGCCGTGATGCCAAATCCCGTCCGGCGCCCCTGAATGGCTTTTTTCTTGATGTTCAGCCACATGTTCCGTTCGCGGGATTTAATATCATCATTTTCGGGATCGGAATCAATTTTGGCCAGGATCCGGTCAATTTTTTCCAGTTCCAGATCGATGATATCATCCATGATCCGCTGCGCTTTATGTACATGGGAGATAAAGAGCCCGGAATCGAAACTTGCCTCTGCGGTAAAGGGTTTGTCAACGTAATTATAGAGGTTGATGGCCAGAAGGCGGCAACTGTCGTAAGTGCAAAGGGGAATTTCACCGCAGGGGTTGGTCGATACCGTGCGGAAACCCAAATCGGCATAACAATCGGGGATCGATTCCCGGAGGATGGTATCCCAGAAAAGAATTCCCGGTTCGGCTGATTTCCAGGCATTGTGAACGATCTTGCTCCAAAGTTTGCGTGCCTGAATGGGTCTGGTTACGGCAGGTTGATCGGAACCGACCGGAAAATGTTGAACGAATTCGCCATCCTCCAGGACCGCGCGCATGAAGTCATCGGTAATTTTTACTGAAATGTTGGCACCGGTAACCTTTCCGGCTTCGAGTTTGGCATCGATAAAATGTTCCGCATCGGGATGAACCACCGAAATGCTGAGCATCAGCGCTCCGCGACGGCCTTCCTGGGCAACTTCCCGGGTCGAATTGGAATAGCGCTCCATGAAAGGCACAATGCCGGTAGATGTCAACGCCGAATTCTTCACGACGCTGTTTTTGGGCCTGATGTGCGACAGGTCATGCCCCACCCCGCCCCTGCGCTTCATAAGCTGAACCTGCTCTTCGTCGGTCTTCATGATGGCGCCGTAAGAGTCGGAAGCGCCTTCGTTACCGATGACAAAACAGTTGGAGAGCGACCCGATCTGAAAATCGTTGCCGATCCCGGCCATCGGACTGCCCTGGGGTATGATATACCTGAAATTACGCATGAGCTCAAATAACTCGTCCTCACTCATGGGATTGGGATACTTCTTCTCGATTCGCGCAATCTCCCGGGCAATCCGCCGGTGCATGTCATCGGGCGTCAGTTCAAAAAGTTGACCCTCTGAATTTTTTAAGGCATATTTATTGGCCCAGACATTGGCTGCAAGGCTGTCACCATTAAAATAAACGGTTGACTTTTCAATTACCTCGGCAAACGAATAGGTGGGTCGGTCATGTTCTGTTTTTTTCTCTTTCATCTCGTACTCTTCAATCGAAACTTTCGGACGGATTCTTTTCGCCAGAACTTCTTTGTAATAGTCAGCTTTCCGATCCACTTCTGAATTTACCACCGGGTTATTTTCCATGCATGAACAAGGTTATCGGTTATGATTGTAACTTTTCCTAACTGATTGATGATCAATAATTTTCAGAAAGTTTTCTGGAATATTTTTGAAGGAGCAATTTACAACGAAGAATGGGTTTACCTCAATTTAGTTATTAACACAATTTTAATATTTAAGGGTAATCAGCTGACTTAAAAAAACATATACTTTGATAATTCCCGATACCGGCGACAGTCCTTTATTTGGTGAGATCAGCTCCCTGCCAGATGAGTTTTTTCCCGAATCCGAGGCGGTTATCGGTCATCTTGATATAATCAGGTTCGAGAAGCCACAGATGAAGCGCCGGAGCAAGTCTTGCAATCGGGAAACGCTTCAGGTACGCGGATTTGTATGGTTTATCACCAGGGTCAGCCAAAGATGATACAAAGCCGGTAAATTGGATTCCGCGGATCTTTCCGACAATCCTGGTCTCGAGTGCAATGGTTCCCGCAACCCGGTAACTGCCTCCTTCAACCACATCCCTTACATGACGGGTGTCGGGATCGGAGGTGTAGACGAACCGGTTTTCACCGGGAAGATAGACGTAGAAACAGGTGGCACACCAGGGGATGTTGTCGCGGGTTACGGCGATATTCATAATATGATGTTCACCAATGAACCCGGTAATACGATTTTCGGGAAGATTCATTAAAAATCGAGGCTTAGTGAGAAATAGAAAACAGGTTTTTTGATCCGGCCGTCTTCAACCCCCCAGGCCAGATCACCCCTCAGGAAATAGCCGAACAGCCGGGTCCTGGCACCGAATCCAAATCCCTCAACTACCGGGTCCTTCTGCATCTCTACCTTGATAAACAAGGGGTTCCGGTATATGTAGCGGGTGAAAAGCTGGTTATCCTCCGACCAGGGCGACAGCCCGGTCCAGGCTGTTCCGATGTCGCCAAATGCCACCAATTGAAAATTGTTGATAAAGTCCGACCGGATCGGCCGGTTGAACAGATACCGGAACAAGGGCCACCGGATCTCACTGTTGATCACCACGAAACTGTTGCCGTTCCGGATATTTTGATTGAATCCCCTCATGTTGGTAGCCAGGGTCTGGAATGCATAATTCTGATCATAGGCCACCTGTGCCTCCGTGTCAAATTTCGGGAAGAGCCAGTTATCCACCCCTCCCATGTAGTAAAGTAATTTGTTGCTGCCCCAGGATGTGCTTGCTGCAATACGGTTGGCCCATATCAGCATCCGGTGCAGCCGCTGGTAATTCCTGAAATCAATCCCCACCACGAAAACATTCCTGCCTGAGGCATTAACCATCTGATAGTACTCGCCGAACAATTTGTAGCGGGTGCCCTGGTAGAGGTTCACACCCAGGCTCCGCGTGTTGTCATAAGTCAGCTCTCCCTTGATGCTGCCCCACAGGGTGTGAATGTCAGGTTCATTCAGGTTAAACAGATCGGTTGAAAGGTAAACAGCCCGGTCATACCGCAGGGAGGCGGTCCCTTTGATGTTCAATACCGGGTTGAAAGGCCAGGTCGCTACATAGTAAAGCTCATGAATCTTGTGCCGAACCAGCGAATAATACCCCGATTCCTCGACGGCCTTCCGGTGAAACACGATCTGATGATCCAGCCGGCGCTTGTAATTTCCATAACTGAACAAATACTCGTTGTTGATCAGGTTGACATTCAGCCTCACCCCTCCGCTTATCCGGTAATCCTCCATCAGGTCGGTCACCCCGACCATGAACAGTGCGTTCAGACCGGGATTGACAAAGTCGGGGGCGCCGCTGCCGGTAAACGGCTGATAAGCATAATTCAGGTAGGTGAAATCGATCTGGGTGACCATCTGATCGATATAGTATTCAACATTATAATTTAATTGTTTGGCTTTTTGATACTTATCTATTGTATCCCGTCCCGTTTCACCCCCTTTACGACCCGGAAGGAAAAACGATTGATATTGCGAAAGCAGTCCGGAAACCAGCGAATCGCCCGACCAGCTAACACTATCCTGCAGCGCTCCTGCCTTTATCCGGTTGGTATCAAGCTTTGAAAGGATCTGCTCAATCACTTCGTGTTGCATCACTACCGAAAAGTGCTTCTTACCATCGGTTTTGAAAGGTCGGTCGGTACGAAGGGTGTCGGCCCGATTCACCCGTTCCGGTTCTGCAATCCCTTTCGGGGATTTTTCGGGAAGCGATCGTGGATAAGTAGCGGCACGTTTCAGATATTTCGGCCTGATAAGGTCGGAAACATACATTTTATAATTCCGGTCCTGAAAGATCACCTGGGCAAGCTTACCTGCTTTGGGAACGATGTCCTGTTCAAGGATGTTACGGCTGTAGTTGGTGACCGGAAAAGTAGTGGTAAAATAACGGTAATGGGTCGTGGTGTCGATAAAGGAGATGGCACTGTCGTAACGTGCCAGATAACGGTTCACGGTGCCATCGTGGTCACACAGGTATGAAAAATAGTTCTCTCCGTACGACATGGGCTGGAATTCGTGGTCTGTCGCGGTATGGGTAAGGCGCTGTAAAATCTTACGCCCTGAAGAATAATGATAAATAAAGAGATCGTTGAAGTATCCCAGTGAATCAGGCTTCACCGCTTCATTGAACCGGATGGTGTCGCCGATCCGGTTGGAGGAGAAGATAATGTCGTTGGAATAATTAAAAAACCTGGGATTCAGATCGTTGTATAAATCGCAGGTGATCTGTTCATGCGATCCGGAAGCAATGTTATATACAAATATATCCGACTGTCCCTTTTGAACGGCAGACATAACCAGCCGGGTACCGTCATCCGAATAGCTCATGTCGATTACTTTCTGGAAATTCACCAGGATCTGATGCTGCCTGCTTTTATCATCAAGATTGTAAAAATAGAGCCAGATGCCTCCTTTTCGTTCAACCAGGTAAGCAAGTACCCTTCCGCTGGGATGCCAGGCAAGCAACGGATAAGAATAATCAGGCCGTTCGGCAAGCCGGTACCCGGCCCGGTAAATACGTTTTCGTTTCCCGGTTTCGGGATCCTGGATAAAAATTTTATAGATCCCCAGGTAGTGGGTGGAATAGGCAACTGTTCCCGAAGAAGGATTTATCTTTAATGACTGGTAGACCCGGTCGGGCCTTTTTCGTTTGTTGACCGGATTGTCGGGCAATGCCTCCGCGGCGGCATCCTGAGCTGCATACAGCTCCTTATTATAAGCCAGCCACGCTTTTAACAAATCCTGGAACCCAATTCCGACAACATACTGAAATCCCCGTTCAACATTACGGGTGATCCTGGCCATGTAAACAATGTTGGGAATGGCCGATGGTCCGTACGTCATCTCGGTGTATTTCCAGAGAGAATGTCCGGCCCGGGCGGCATCGAGCCCGGTCAGGTTGTTGAACTTATCGAAATACTTGTTCACGATGGCATCCCGGATCTGATTCTCCAGTCCGGCATCCCACTTACGGGAAATGAACGATACGAGTCCGTTGGAGTACCACTCGGGTACGGTGAAGAGCGTGTTGTTTTTGATCTGCGAGCCGATTCCCGTTCCATACATCATATTATTCAGAATCACCTGGGCAATCCCTGCCCTGATCTGCTGGTCAAAATTCTCGTAATTTCCATCAAAAAACAACAACACCCTTCCCCCGATGATCCGCGTCACACCTCCGGTGTTGTAATAGTCCCAGTCGCCAAACAACCCCACGTTGCTTTGTTTCAGATCAGACAAGTTGTTGAAGATGATGAACTGGATCTTCTCCTCGAGGTTTGACTGAAGCGATTTCTCAATCTCGCCGATGTGCTTATCGGCATACCGGGCGGTATACAGGGCGAGCTCCTTCCCGTTTAAATAATAATAGGTGTCAAATTTATCGAAACGGAAATAGAGCCATAAAAAATTGTTATACTGAACCCGGCTTTTCCCAAACGTGAGTTGTGATCCGTTATAGAACTGAGCCTTAATCCCAATGGGAAAAAAAATCAGGATTAATATCCCTGTAAGTACAATATATTCAACAATATAACGCCGTTTTAAAAGTACCATTGTGCTTACAGGAATGGGAGTTCGGTTTGAATCGGTAAAAATACGGAAATTTAGAGTTCCCATATCACTGAAATCATTCGGCGCGCTTCCGTTTCATTTTTATACCTTTGCTGCCGTTAAATCAAAACCGGTCATCCTTTATGCTTCAGATCAAACGATTTACATTCAACAATTTCATGGTCAATACCTATATCCTCTGGGATGAAACCGGAAAGGCCGTTGTCGTCGACGCGGCTTGTTACAGTCAGAAAGAGCAACAGGAATTTTCAAGTTTCATTGAAAATCAAAACCTTACAATCGAACGGCACCTCAACACACACTGTCATATTGACCATATACTTGGAAATGAGTACCTTGCTACAACCTACAAGGTTCTGCCCGAGTACCATATCAAATCGATTCCGTTTTTTGTTACTGCCCGGGAAATTGGCGAATCGTTTGGTTTTAAAATCGGCTGGATACCGGAAGCCGGTCATTTTTTGGTAGATGGAGAGGAGGTTCGTTGGAACCAGTCGGTTTTAAAAGTATTGTACACACCCGGTCATGCCGAGGGAAGTTTGTGTTTTTACAGCGAGGCCGAAAAATTCGTGATCACGGGCGATGTTTTGTTTAAGGATACCATAGGGAGAACGGACCTGCCTTCGGGCAATTTTGACCTGCTGATGCAGAGCATAAAAACCCGGCTGTTCACCCTTCCGCCCGATACGGTCGTTTTCCCGGGGCATGGTCCTGAAACCACCATTGGTTACGAGATGGCCCATAATCCGTTTATACGGTAACAGGTTGGACGAAGAGCGGACGAAGAGTTGGACGAAAAGAAATGAGAAATTGAATATTGCAGGCATTCTTCCTCTTTTCGTTACGGTTCATTTCCAATTGCCGGTACAGTCAGGGGTAATTTGTGTTTAATGAAGTCAGTTCCGAAAAAAATATTGATCATCCGTTTCAGTTCGATCGGCGATATCGTTCTGACCACCCCCGTGATCAGGTGTCTTAAACAACAACTTAATACTGCCGAAATCCACTACCTGACCAAAAAACAATATCAGCCGGTCCTTTCGGAAAACCCATATATTGACCGATTCTGGTTCTATGAGAACGGATTCGGGGATCTCCTGCCGTTGCTTCGGAGGGAACGGTTTGATTTCATTGTCGATCTTCATAAAAACCTGCGTTCTTTTTATATCCGGATGAATCTTGGCGTTCGTGGCGCCTCCTTCCCCAAACTCAATCTGCAGAAATGGTTGCTGGTCCGGTTCGGGATCAATTTAATGCCCGATCTTCACATTGTCGACCGCTATTTCAGGGCGGTATCGGGATTGGGGATTTTCAACGACGGCAGCGGGCTCGACTATGTCATTCCCCGGAGCGATTTGCTCGCTGTGGGGGATATGCCGGAGCATTTCAGGAAAGGATTTTTCGCCGTGGTGATCGGGGGAAAGCATTCTACCAAGATTTTTCCTGCCTCGAAAGTTGCTGAAGTGGTCGGTAAACTGAAGAAGCCGGTTATCCTGCTCGGCGGGCCGGAAGACCGGAAACGCGGTGACGACATCACCATTGCCTGCGGTGACCGGGCCTGGAACGGTTGCGGAATTTACAACCTGAACCAATCTGCTTCGCTGATCGGCTTATCCGAAGCCGTTCTTACCAATGATACCGGACTGATGCACATCGCTGCCGCCCTGAACAAACCGGTGGTATCGGTTTGGGGAAATACCGTTCCCGCCTTCGGGATGTTTCCCTGCCATCTATCCGGTTCTACAGCTCCGTCTGTTATCATGGAGGTCACCGGGCTGAAATGCCGCCCATGTAGCAAACTCGGATTCAACCAATGTCCGAAAAAACATTTCCGCTGTATGAATGATATCAATGCTGAAGAGGTTGCTGCGGTTTTGAATGGAATGACAAGTTGACAGGTGAACCAGCGGACAAATGGATTTACGATTGACATGATTGAAATAATTTACGATTGCCAAGATTTATGATTGCCAAGATTACAAGAATTTACGATTGTGCGAATTTGAAAATGTGAACTTCATCGACACCCATACCCACTGTTATTCCGGGGAGTTTGACTCCGACCGTTCGGAGGTGATCCACCGGGCAATCCGGCAGGGGGTGACCCGTATGTTCCTTCCCGCTATCGATTCAGGTTATACGGAAAAGTTGTTGAAGCTGGCATCAGATTTCCCTGAACATTGTTTGCCCATGGCAGGACTCCATCCCACGTCGGTAAAGGAAAACTACCGGGAAGAGCTGGATCATGTGGCAGCATTGCTTTCAGATTCCGGCCATACCTTTTATGCAGTCGGGGAGATCGGGATTGATTTATACTGGGATCGGACCTTTGAGAAGGAACAGATTGAAGTTTTCAACCGGCAACTTGAACTGGCCGTGCAGTACGGGCTTCCTGCCGTCATCCACACCCGCAACAGTATGGATCTTGCGCTGGAAATCCTGGGAACCAGGAACGATAAGGGAATGAGTGGAATATTTCACTGTTTCAGCGGGAATCTGACCCAGGCGAAGCGGGCGATTGCCCTGGGATTTCTTCTGGGGATCGGCGGTGTGGTCACCTACCGCAACTCGGGACTTCAGACGGTTGTGGAGCAAATCCCGCTCGATCACCTCGTCCTCGAAACCGATGCTCCCTGGCTTCCCCCGGTCCCGCATCGTGGTTCACGAAACGAGCCCTCCTATATTCCACTGATCGCAGAAAAAATAGCTGATCTGAAAAAAGTCACTCCCGACCTGGTCGCGCGTATAACCACGGAGAATGCTGCAAAACTGTTCCGCATCAATCCTTGAATAACAGATGATCGTCCGGCGTGCCGAGCACTTCCGGAACATCATTCGACGGGCTATTCACCAGGTTCGAGACCGGGTAGGCTTCCATCATTTCGGCAGGATACGGAACGAGCAACGACAAGAGGGAGGGATCCGGTTGCGGGTTGATCCACCGCCCTTCATCTTCCTGACGCAGTATAACCGGCATCCGGTCGTGAATGCGCTTCATGAGGTCGTTGGGCGTAGTGGTAACGATCGAGAAGGTATTAATCCGCATACCGTCGGGAGCCGTCCACTCATCCCAGAGGCCGGCAAAACAAAAGGGGGCGCTGTTTTTAAGGCGGATGTTGTATGGCGTTTTTTTTCCGTTACGCCGCCATTCAAAAAATCCCGTCGCGGGCACCAGGCACCGGCGGTTGCGGAAACTGGTCCTGAAGGAGGGTTTTTCAGCGATTCCCTCGGCCCGTGCATTGATCATCTTGTTTCCGATCGACAACTCTTTCGCCCAGGAGGGCACCAATCCCCACCGGAAAAACTGTAAGGTATCCGGGGCCAAATTTGTAATGACCGCCAGATTTTGAGTTGGCGAACAGTTATACCGGGCCTTGTAAATGGCCGTTCTGACCCTTATTCCGAATCGTTCCCGGATCAGTTCATCCTCCATGACAAATGAAAAACGTCCGCACATAAATTGTTTCCCGTTATGAAGTATAAAAATATTCTGTTACAAATTGTTGTATTATGCTAAATATTTGTATATTTTTGTTCTTTCAAATGAAACGCCTCAACATAACCATAACCGGGAAGGTACAGCAGGTCGGATTCCGTTTTAACGCGCTTCGGACTGCGAGGATGTTCCATATCAATGGGATTGTCAGGAATTCAGGGTTCGACAGGGTCTATATCGAGGCTGAAGGCACCCATGAAGACCTGGATCAATTCCTCAAATGGTGCAGCAAAGGTCCTCTCGGAGCCCAAATTGATAAGGTGGAGGTTGTTGAAGATATCTTGAAACATTATGTCGGTTTTGAGATTCTCAGCAGCAATTCAGGGATATGCTGACGCCTTCACTTCCCATACCCCGCAAGGATGATGACGCATTCGCCTTTTACCGGTCGGTTTTCATAAGATGAGATCAGTTCCCGGAGTGTTCCCCTTGTAATTTCTTCATGGATTTTGGTCAGTTCGCGTGCAATACATCCATAACGATTTTCGCCAAAATATTCGCCGAATTGAACTAAGGTTTTCAGCAGCCGGTGGGGCGACTCGTAGAAAACCAGGGTCCGCTCCTCCCCGGCCAGCATCGTAAGCCGGGTATGACGGCCTTTTTTATGTGGCAAAAAGCCTTCAAATACAAACCGGTCGCAGGCAATTCCGGAAGAGACCAGCGCCGGGACAAAGGCGGTGGGACCCGGAAGCGATTCAACCTCCAGTCCGGCTGCAATGCAGGCGCGTACCAGGAGGAATCCCGGATCGCTGATCCCCGGGGTTCCCGCATCGGATACCAGGGCGCAGGTAGCTCCTTCGGCAATTCGCCGGATAATCCCGGTAAGCGCCTGATGCTCATTGAACTGATGGTGGGCCACCAGTTTTTTTTCGATCCCGTAATGGCGTAACAGATTTCCTGACGTACGGGTATCTTCAGCCAGGACGAAATCGGCCTCCTTCAGAACCCGGAGCGCCCGCAGGGTAATATCCTCGAGATTACCGACGGGTGTGGGAACCAGAAAGAGTTTCGATTGCCCGTTCATACATTAACCACCAGCTTGAATCCTATTCCGTGAACATTGATCAGCTCCACCCGCGGATCGCTTTTCAGATATTTCCTCAACTTGACAATATAAACATCCATACTCCGGGCATTGAAATAAC
>JAQWBQ010000082.1 GCA_028706295.1 Bacteroidales bacterium | reverse complement strand
CAATCCTTTGTCAATTGAAACTTATAACCAGCTATTCAAAGAACGAAAATTAAAACATCTTAAAAATCAAGCTTCTATATACGGATTTCAACTAGTACCTATAAATTAGTTTCTTAAGAGTGAATGACTGATTGAAGAACAGCCATGGGCGTTGGTGTAGGTGTAGGTGATGGTGTGGGTTCCGGGACCGGCAGTGGATGGGGTAAAGATGCCGGTTGTTGAATTGACACCCGGGCCGGAGTAGGTTCCGCCAAGGGGCAATCCTCCTTTGAGCCGGAAGGGTTTTGCGTTAACGGTTGTGATCGTGTCGAAACAGGTAGTAAAAGAGACTTCGGCCGAAGGGATGACAGTTACCGACACCGGGTTGCTGATTGCCGGGTTATTTGTTACACAATTTACGATTGACGATGTACAATTTACGATTATCTGATCGCCATCAGCTGGAATATAGCTGAACGTAGGATTGTCGTTTCCCGTGTTGATGCCGTTGACCATCCACTGAAACACGGGAGTTGAGCCGCCATTGACAGGAGTAGCCGTGAAGGTGACCGGCGTACCGGCGCAAACAGGGCTTGCCGAGGCCGAAATGCTGACGCTAACCGAAAGCAGCGACGTCGTTGTCATGATAACCGTGTTCGAGACCGCGGGATTGCCGGAAACACAATTGACAATGGACGATTGACAATGGACCATGATTTGATCGCCGTTAGCCGGGATATAACTGAATGTTGAACCGTTGCTTCCCGCGTTGATCCCGTTGACCATCCATTGAAACACGGGATTTGAGCCGCCATTGACAGGACTGGCCGTGAAGGTGACTGGTGTGCCGGCGCAAGCGGGATTGGCCGATGCTAAAATGCCAACGCTGACGGGCGAAAGCGGGGTCACAGTCATTGTAACGACATTTGATGCAGCGGGATTGCCGGAAACACAATTGACAATGGACAATTGACAATGGACCATGATTTGATCACCGTTGACCGGGATGTAACTGAACGTTGGACTATTGCTTCCGGCGTTGATGCCGTTGACCATCCATTGAAATACGGGATTTGAGCCGCCATTGACAGGACTTGCCGTGAAGGTGACCGGTGTGCCGTCGCAGACGGGGTTTACCGAGGCTGAAATGGCCACACCCACGGCTTCGCCGGGGTTCACCGTAACGGGGAAGGTGACGGAGGTATCGGTACAGCTACCTGCCACCGGGGTGATCAGGTATGTTACCACTCCCGGGGAAGTGCCCTGGTTGGTCAAAACCTGGTCGATCGTGGTTCCCGAACCGGGCGCAAAACCGCTGACCGTACCCGAGGTAAGCGAAGCGGTCCAGTAACAGGTGGTAACGGTTACCGTCGCTGAGAGGGCAATGGCGGTCGATTCGCCCGAGCAGATGGTTTTCGCCAGGGGGTCGTTGGTGATGACGGGCGGGTCGGTTACCGACAGTTGAACCGTATCCCGGCCGGTGCATTCCCATGGGCCGGTAACAGCCACTTCATACACCCCGGCAACCGAGGTGGTAAGGGTTTGGGCGGTACCCACCACGGCGCCCGACGGGAGCGCGCTCCAGAGGTAGGAACAACCGGTGCAGTGGCCTGCATCGAAGGTAACACTCTCGCCGGTACAGATCGATAGGTCCGGGCCCAACAACGGAACAGGGCCCGGTAAAATAGTGATGTTTCGGGAAGTGGTATCGGTACGGTTGTCGTTATGCCGCACAAAAAGGTGTATGTGGTAGGTTCCCGGCTGGCTGTATGAATGAGTTGCGTTGGTAAGGATGGAATAATTGGCGCTTCCGGAAGCCGGATCACCGAAGTCCCAATGAACACTGTCGGCTGGAGGCCATGTCCAGGGTGAAAAATGGACCGGCGTGTTTACACAATTCCCGGTATCACGGATATAAAGGTAGTATCGCTGTAAAAATATGGGAAGTCCCTGTGAACCATTTCCGTTTATAAGATGAATCGCGTTAAGCTGGAAATCACATCCAATGCCACCGACAGTTGGATTGTTGATCACACATAACGAGTCTTTTCCTGAAATATCACCGTAAATTTTCCCATCCTGGGCTAACTGAAGATGAACCCCATGGCTGCAGTGGCCTACCAGCACTTCACTTTGTTTAAAAGATGCAGAATCTTTAGCTTTTGCATCATACTGGTAAATATTAGAGGGCTGGTATGTCCAGTCGCCATCCGATAAGTACAGATAATGTGAATCTCTTGAAAATTCCATGTACATCCATGATCCCCAACCCCATGGACCAACCTTAAAGGAAAAAAGCGGCGTTACTTGTCCGGTTTCAGAATTAAATCTGCAAAATTCAACTGTATCAATTGGTAGTGACGGACAAACCAGCATCGTGCCGTCGGGCGAAACCTTCATGGATCCGGGGTTGCAAACAGGGATATTATGGTGAAATATGGTCGGACTGACTACAGGCGTTAATGATACTCCTGCCGCGGTAACCAGGTATGCCGAATAATTATTCTCATTATGGACATTTCTGACAATTACCCATGCATCCCTGTTGTTTTTGTGCCTTACAATGGTCATCTGGGTAGGACATGAGTTCGTTCCCTGAACCATGATTTCTTTCTGTCCCGGTTCCAGATCGCCAAGTCCTCCGTCCAGCCTCATATTGATGATGGAATAATACAACCCATTATAATCGGCGGGAGTGGGTATTTGTGCCTTCATTGTAAAAAGGTAAAAAGAACTGTCGTCATCCAGTTTCTGGACAACACCGACACTCTTATCACAATCGATATTGCCGTGAAGATCATTGCCATTCGGCATGATGTTGTGTTCCCGGTTTAAAACCTGGTGGCCGTTCGAATAGAAAAGAAGATTTCCCAAAGAGTCGGAAACAGAAACCGTATTTCGCTGGGTGCTCAGATGATTGGTAGGTAAGCCCTGCGGTGGTCCGAATTTAAACGTTATGCCTGACTGGTTGCCAAAGAGCCAGTTATCCCATTCATGCTGCGAAAAAACCGACTGATGGCCATGGCAAAGAACCACAACAGAAAGCGAAAAAAACCATCTGCCGATTTGTGAATTCACTCAGGATCAATAACAAAATTCGTTTGTGTCAACTTTTACGCAATTTTTCCACCCTGCTTGCCGATTTCCCTGCGCTCTTAAAAACCCTTCAGGCATTCAGCAGGGTTTGAATGTCAAATTTTCGCATTTTCAGAAATGCCTCGATCACCCGCGGACCACGTTCGGGATCGTCCATCAGTTCATAAAGGATTGCCGGGATGATCTGCCAGGAGACGCCGTATTTGTCCTTCAGCCACCCGCACATGCTCTCTTCGCCGCCCTCAGTGAGTTTCTCCCAGTAATAATCGATCTCTTCCTGCGATTCACATTCCACAACAAACGAAACCCCTTCGGTGATCTGGTACATCGGACCGCCGTTCAGCCCCATGAAACGGTTGCCGTTCACAGAAAATTGAACAACCATCGGCGATGACGAAAGGATAGCCGAACCGGGGAATACAGAACAATAAAATTCGGCCGCCTCCCGGGCTTTGCCGTCGAACCAAAGGCAGGGATAAATAGGATTGTTCATCGTTGGATTTTTCAGGTTGAATATGAATGATCAATATTTAACGATTTTGACAGTCTCCGTTTTTTCTCCGGTGATCACCCGGATCAAATAAATACCGGAAGGCTTCCCGGTTAGTGAAAATTGGTGGTATCTTTCTCCATGCAGATTCTGTCTTAAAATCCGTTCACCGAAAATTCCAAAGATTTCAATCACGACATCCCCCGGTGGTGATTCACGCAACCAGTCCAACACGAACGTTCCGGTCGTGGGATTCGGATAAACCTTCCACGAAGTCGGCGCAATATTTTCTATGCTGTTTTTTTCACTTTCTGACTTCGATGGTACGATTGCAGGCATAGAGGGATTGACACACCATGGGCCATCGGGGGAGATATAACCCCACATGTACCCGCCATTTTGAATCGTTGTCCCGGGATAACAGAGGATGTTTTTCCCGGCGATCAGCGTGGCGCTTCCCCCGTTTTGGACCACGAAAGTGGAGCCGTTCCCGGCAACCATAACGGTGTTGATTGCGTTGAAGCATCCGGACATGCCGCTTGAAATTGTATCATTGGTGATGGTACGGATCAAGGGGACGACGTTAACAACAACGGGACCTGCAGGCAGTGATTCGTCGGCCCCATAAAGCGCAGTTACCCTGTAATTATTCAGGCCCATCGGGGCTGATACATCCGGATAGGTTTGTGCTGTGATAGGCGTTGTGTTGATCTTTATCCCGTTTCGGTAAATATCGTATCCGGTCAACAAGGGTCCGCTGCCGGGTACCGGGGGGTCCCAGGCCAGGTTTACTGTTTCAGGGATGTATAATGCGGTGAGGTTGCGGGGAGGAGACAAATATTGGGAGGTAAAAGGAATGCAGGTTGGGGCGCTTAACGCCATCCCATAAAGCGTTCTGACACATGCCGTATCGGTCTGACCGAATACCACCAGTTCGGGAGGGATTTGAAAAGTGGTATCGGTTGTGAACCCGATCAGTGAATTGTGAAGGTAAAAATTATATCCGGTGATACATGGATCGGGGCCATACCAATCGGACCTGCTGTAAACCGCAATGTTGTCGATATTCCAGTTATTGATATCATAGGAATTTGTACCTGCCGCATGAAACCTGATCCTGAATGCCTGGTTGCCCGTTTGGGAAGTGATATTGAGAGTCTCCGTTGTCCAGGGAATGTTCCCGTTGGCATTGGTATAGTTTTTCAGCGCCGACCAGGTAATTCCATCCCAGAGCTCTACGGTCATCGTGTTTAAGTTGGAGGTTGCATAATTGCTGAGGTAGATGTCGTAGCTTAGCATCATGAACGGTGCATTGACCCCGGAAAGCGTTTTACTTGTCAGGTACTGGTGGTAATCGGAGTCGGCGGGTGCGCCGTTGAACATTGCCGAAGGGGCAGGATTCCCAATTCCGCCGGATATCTGCCAGTTTGTTCCGCCCGAAGTGCTCCACTGATTGGTGGCGAAACTGCCGCTGCCCCAGTTTTCCTGTAACTGGTAGCTGATGGGCAAAGGATACATCCAGGTTGCCTGAAGTGACTTGGGATTAACGACAAGGTCTCTCGGTGGCAAAGCCTCCCGGAGCATAGAAACCTGAAGAGTCGTATCGCCTGTAACCAAAACGGCCAACGTACAGGTCTGGTACGAAAATTTTATGACCTGCAGCGTATAACTCCCGTTCCAGATGGTGGGGAAATGGACACATCCGGATGTATCGGTGATCAGGAGATAACTTGTATCGGGATATACTATGTTCGTGAACTTAACAATGGAACCCTCCTTTGAATCGAAAGTGCAGTTCAGATTCAGGCATACCGTTACGCTTGAAGTCCAGTTCTTTCCTATGACATTGGAGAAGGAAGGGGAGGAGTAACGCTGCCCGGGAGGCGAATAAACGGCTTTAACTGCCCATCGGTAGGGTCCGGGAAGCAATGTCGGCCAGGCATTGTCGATAGCGGTGGTCATGCCGGTTGCCGCTATGGTTGTCCAGAGGGCCGGATTGCCCTCCTGCCCCTGGAGCAGCCGCCAGACCTGGTAAGAAGGCGCCAGTGGCAGGTCACCGGGATTACCGTTCACCATCAAACCGGTTGGTTCCCGGTCGGTATCTTTCCCGGGCATTTGCCATATCGGATCCAGAGCGGCCGATGGTATATCCCCCCGGTGATCCGTATCTGTCGCGATGACGTGTTCCTGACTGTAGCCTTCCTGGTACATTGGCCCTGCCTGGGTCGATCCGGCCTGGGATTCAACGTCGTTCGTATTCATGATCAACCCTGTATTTCGTTTAACACGGTCAGATGGACCGTCGGAAAGCGGCGGGCCTCCTGATCCCTCCACGATGGCCCGGATCATGAAATTTCCCGGGAAAGGCATCCAGGCGCTCCCGGCATCAGCGTTACGCGAAAAGCTGGTCAGCCGGACGAGGGTGGTATCAACACCGGTACCGGCGGCATGCGGAGGAATGCCGCCCTGTTTCATGGCCAGGTAGAAACTGCCCGATTGAATGGTGACAGGGGCAGCGAACACAAAACTGTTCCATCCAAATCCTGTTGGGGTAACCATTGTACTGTCGACCGGCGTACCCGGAAGACCGCCTGGTCCGTCGGCCAGGTAAACAAGCATAGTGAAGGGAGTCAGCGGAGGGGCATTCGAAGGATAGTTGGCAGCCTGGCCGAGGTTCACTTTCCCTCCGGATACTTTTGCGGGCCAGCCAAGCGGCGAAAATCTCACGGCATTCAGATTTCCGGATGAATCCCAGACAGTAAGGGTATCCTGGATACCGTCGTCGTCGATGAGCTGATACATCCCTGTCGGACTGGACCAGGAGAGTTGTACGGAGGTACCTGGCGTTCCGTTCAATTCTGCGATCATGGGACCAGGCGGATAGGCAGTCGGCAGAAGAGCTGCATTGAGCGTGATTGTAGTCCCCGGCACGAGTACAATCACCCCCGCATAAATATCGTACCCCGTTTTCACGATCTCGAACGGTTGTGTACCTAAAAGATAGAGCGGTGGGGTCAGATACATACCTCCTGAAACCGACATGGTATAGGTGGTGCCGGCAATGGTGATGGTGGCGCCGATGATCGGAACGCCGGTCGAGGCATCGGTGATCACCCCTCCAACCTTTGGGCCGGGAGTCAGCAGGATGTCTGATTGCGTCGCAGCACCAGCCGAAATAGTTTGCGACACAGAGGTGCTGCTATAGCCGGCAGCCATCGCAGATACATTAACCATCCCTGCAGGGAGGTTATACATAATGTAGAAACCATCGGCCCGGGAGGTATCACTCCTGGTGCCACCAACGACAACAGCCCCGGCAACCGGAAGCAGGGTGACGGCATCCCGTACATAACCCATCAGCACGCCCAGCGACATTGACGGCACGCCGAACCGGACATTGGGACGGTTTGCCGGCGCATTGAAGTTCGTAGTGGAGCATTCTGTCTGACTATCGTTGTAATGGCCGGCGATTTTACCACCGGTAACGGTTGTTGCATAGACCGGCGAATTGGCAGTATAGGCAGTGTTTGCATAACATAGTTCAACAATGACATTGGATGACCCGTTCCATACAAAAGGACTGGCCAGGGTGATATCGCGCCATCCCGTGCCCGGAACCGCATAAGGGCTGGTGAAGTATGCCGCGAGACCATTCACAAATCCCGCCGACAGACTGGTAAGGGTGGTGTGACCCATTTTCACACTAAATCCGTTCATGACTTGCGAAGAAAAGGTGATCACATTAAATCCGACCGAGGTAATGTTACCGGCCGTGACTCCTGCGGCTGTCAGTTCGGCAGCCGTGAAGAGCATCTGCGTACGGCCACCCATCCATGAGGTGGGAAAAGGATAAACAGATGACAACGTTCCCGTTCCGATCGTGGCAAAGGCCGGCTGTAACGGTCCGGCCGTAACATGCACGTCGTCCAGGGCACAGTTGTTCCCGTTTGCTGACGTAAAAAGAAAGGCGACATACAGGGTTGGCTGACCGTTTGCTCCGGGTGGGAGCATTACATGCTTTCGCTTCCATCCTGCCTGCGCGTTGACCCGCTGACAGGAGCCAGCATTAAACCAGGCTGTACCGTCCGTCGACCATTGAACGATCACGGAATCCGGGTTCGACGGATAGGCTGGATCTTCATACCATGTAAAGTCGACCATGGCAAAGGTCGTGTTGGTGGTGACCACGGGCAGGGTTCTTTTCAACCGGCTGGAACCTGCGGCAATGGTGGCGGATCCATAGCTGACAAACTTCACTCCGTCAAAGGCGGCGGTGATGGTGGGCGAGGAAGTGCCGGTCACGACGGTCACACCGGGTTGGGTTCCGCTAACCTGTTCCACCTCCCATCCGGCGGGCAGTATCACGCCGGATCCTGACTCAAAACTTTCCGTTAACAAGGTGGTCTGCTGAGCGGTTACGGAAGATCCGCTGATGAGAATTAATACAATAAACAGCAGGGAACCATACTGTTTTCTTATCAATGAAAGCATGGCTGTGGAATTTAGGAGGGTTCTGCTAATGCAGTTATTTTTTTCCTGATATCATTTTTTCAAAGATATTGAATATTTGATTTTATTGCGAAAATTATTCGTTTTTTTTTCATATATTCAATTCTTATCCTTGAAGGATTTTAGGTGCACAGATTGCCTGCCTCCATCCAGTTATTACAACCCGGGTCAAAGCTAAACTGTCGTTTTGTTATCTTTTCGGGGGGGGCGGTTGACCCTGGCGGCCGGTTTGATCAGCCGGCCTGACCGATCCTGCCTCCATTGGCGGGTGGCCTGCCGGTCATCCTTTCGTTGAATGCCTGCTCGTTGGTATTCAACAGACCTATGAGGGTCCGGTTGGTGGCAGTAACGATATACTCTTTCTGTTTCCTGAAATGGATGAACATGGCAGCCAGGTTCACGGCCACTTCGATGCCTTTTGGATTGCTGAACATGATGGTGAAAAACATCTTCCAGTAATGATAACCGGTCGAACGTGAAAATCCCGCCTCTTTGCAGACCCTCAGGAACGACCGCATGTAGATGAGCCAGGTCCCGAAGGACGGTTTATGCCGGTAACGGGGCCTGATGTTGAGGCTGGTATAGATGACCCTCCCGTAATAATGGGCAGGATTGTAAACGGTATCAATGACCTTGATGTAATTCCTGAAGATCTCTGAACGGGGGGTCAGGGTGACAAAGTTCAGCCCGCTTGTCATCTGGTCGATATCGCTGTCGCTCACTGTTTGCGACGCGAGTCGAAAAAGTCTTCCCTCGGCATCCAGTCTCCGTGTGAGCTGGGTATTGGGCAACGCGTAAAGCAACCCGATCATGGCCATCGAGATTCCCGACGACTGGATGGAGTTGATCATATTCGAGGCTATCCGTTCACTTTCGCTGTCGAACCCGATGATGTAGCCCCCATTGCAAACTATTCCATAAGAGAGGATCCTTTTGACTGCTTCGGTCACCGGCCTGTTCACATTCTGGTTCTTGTTGTTCAGGGCGAGGGTGTCGTTTTCAGGGGTCTCTATTCCCAGGAAAACGTAACGGAAGTCGCAATCCTGCATAAGCTGAAGCAGTTCGTCATCATCGGCCAGGTTCACAGAGGCTTCGGTTGTAAAGTAGAACGGGTACTTATGTTCCGCCGACCATTTTTTGATCTCCCGAAGCAACTCCTTGACTTTTTTCTTGTTGCCGATGAAATTGTCGTCGACCATGTCGATGTGCCCCCGGTATCCAAGGTCATGCAAGGTTTGTAGTTCCTTCAGGATCTGTTCGTTGGATTTAAAGCGGGGGGTCCTCCCGAAAAGTTCGATCACATCGCAGAATTCGCAGTTGAACGGACATCCGCGGATAAACTGCATGCCGATCATGATGTAGTTGCGAAACCGGATCAGGTCGTACCGCGGAACAACCGCTACCAGCATATCGGCCCGCTCGGTTGAAACATAGACCCCTGAAGTTAACCCGTTTTTCAGATCTGCCAGGAACATGGGGATGGTGATCTCACCCTCGCCCAATACCAGAAAATCGGCCTTCCGGTAGAGATCGGGCTGCGAAGAGGGATCGGGCCCGCCAACTACCACAAGGCGGCCCAGGTCATGCGCCCGGTCGATGAATTCAAGCATGCTCTTCTGCTGGGGCAGCATGCCCCCGGTGCAAACGATATCGGCCCAAACCAGGTGCTCGTCCAACAGCGGCTCCACGTTCTCGTCGATCAGCCTGAAGGTCCAGTGCTGGGGAAGCAAGGCGGCGACTATAAGGAGACCGAGGGGTGCTGCCGGGTATTTCGCACCCACGATGTTGCAGACATCCTGGTAGTTCCAGAAGCTGAATTCGGAAAATTTGGTCTGGACCAGCAGGCATTTAGTAAAGCCTTGATATAAATTTCTCATCAGATCTTATTCAAAATATTGCTGCAGGCAGGGCCCGTAGCCGTCTTTAATGAAAGGAGATAGATATTCTGAACAATCGGGATGGAGACGGGAAGGATCAGAAGAACTAAGTTCTTTTTAAAGGTGTGCAAATGTACGCATAATTTTCATGAATGAGCCCAGGGTGGGAACCGTGACATGTGACGCGTTACGGGAAATAATTCTATCAGTCAATCAATCAGTTGTTTCCAAAGATCGAATACGGATGCTCCTGCACCACACGGATCCGCTGCTTCACGATCTTGTGAATGTTTTCAAAATAGGGGCACTCCTTTTTATCGCAGAACGACAGCGCGCTCCCTGCGACTTATCGCCGGGAATGGATTCGGCTGCAATGCCGTTCCGGCAATCCCGTCACTCCAGAAACGTCCAGTACCCCATCAATCCCGAAATATTACCGATCAGGAAATGCGAAAGGCTCACACCGACAAGGGTTTTGTGCCGGTGATACATCCATCCCCAAAGCCACCCTGTAATAAACGAAACGACTGCCAGGTTCAGCGAACTCATGATGTGTACAGCCCCGAACAGGAAAGTAGTCACCAGTATGGCAAAGAATCCGCGGTAGCGGATATCCAGAATTTTTTCGAGGGTTCCCTGCACCGCACCCCGGCTCAGAAATTCCTGCAATGGAGCCACCACCAGATAGGTGATGTAGGTAAAACCAAAATACGACCAATCAAAGAGTCTGGTTTCAGGAAATAGACCGGGTATATGTTTAACACATAAATATTTTATCAACATTAAAAGGAGGATAAATACTGCTGAAAATACCAGCGATTCCCATACCGATCGCTTCCAACCAGTCAGGGTAAGTCCGAAATCTCTCATACGGAGCTTGCTGGCAACCACCACACCAATTATAACCGTCAGAGAAATAACCTCAATCACGGGATATTTAATCATCACTTTTCCGATCAGCCGGTTTGATAAAGTTTGGTCATGGATGATCCCCAGGACAAAAATATAGCTGGTGATCAACAGTACGATGCTGACAAGAATAGTGCTCAGCAACGACCGCTGGCTGTTCAGTAATTCAATCTGACTGTTTTTCTTTTTCAGTTCTTCAATAGTATTTTCGAGAGCAAATTCCCTCGCTTCGATCTTCACCGACATCATGCCGAAGGTCTCAGCCAGTTCGGCCAGTTCCGGGCTGTTCTCAGTTTTATCGGTCAGCTTAAAAATCTGATCTACATTCTTATACGAACCTGCCACGATCTCGTTGGCATGTCCGGTCAGCGCTTTTATGACTTCGGGATTCAGGTTTTCCATAACAGATAGTCAAAGGTATCAGAATTTCCGGGAAAAACTTAAAAACTCCACTTCGGACATTGATAGAAATCGACTTGTTCCTGGTTTTCCGGATATCTGCCGCAATGGAAATACCTCCAGAAAAAGGAACCATAGCTCAGACAGGTTTTCCGCTGAAAATCAAGGAGCGGACATTCCGCCTGCACGCAACAACGGATACAACTGTTGCAATGATCTTCCGGCCCCGTCCAGGTACTCCTGATTTTTAAATGAGTCTTCAGGGGTGACAGACGGGGAGGCGCCGTAAGAGATACCGGAAAGTGCTTCCGATACCTCCCATGTCTGAGATACCTGATTTCAATCTTTATCCACTCCAGGATTACAGGATAAAGAAACCGTATGTATTTTGTGAAGTTGAAATCACCGAAGAAATACCAGGAATAGAGCGGGGCAAAAAACCAGCAAATAATTCCTCCGGTAAATAAGGCAATCGCAACAAAAAAATAGAAAATCAGCCGGGCAGCAGTCCATTTTATTTTCAATATTAATCCTGTCAGCGTCATATTTTCGTTGATGGGTGAACCTCAGCAAATATTCTATGTCAGCGAATTTTTTTCCCAAAGTAGGGGTATGATGTTAAATTTTACGGGGCCGAATTTTTCTTCAAGCATTTGTCGCATGTCGTTCCTCAATTTTTCAATCTCCATGACCGGAACATCGCCATTAAAAAAAAGTTCAATTTCAATAAACCGGTCACAACCGCTCTGCCTGGTATAAATGTTTCCCACCAATATTTCTATTTGTTTATTTGTTGATGATGCCGGTATGCCGACAGAATCTCATCTTTCACTTTTTCCAGCGCAATCTCCCCCGCTGTTAGAATGGCCGGCATCTTATCAATGTCCCAGATTGAAATATATTTATCGAAAACCATTTTGATATAGATCACTTCCCCATCCTGTAAGTTTAAAGTAAGGCAGGTTTGCGCTGCCGCGATGGTTCGGGCATAAATTTTCCCGGTATGAATGGAGGTCTCAAGGTAACCCCGAGGATCGGGTGATAATTTTTCGAGAAAATCAACCGCAATGATGATATCCGGCCTGTGTCGGACCGCCTGCAAAACAGGTACCGGGGCGCTGAAAACACCATCGAACAACCACCTCTCTCCGATCCTGATGGCTGGTAACATGGGATAAATTGCCGAAGAAGCATAGACGCCATCGGCCAGATCGCCCGTCTCAATTCCTACCCCTTCGCCGGTTTGGAAGTCGGTTGCCTGCAGCACGATTTTCATCCCGAGGTCCTCGATGCGCCTGTTGCCGAAATACTCCCTGAACTTTTTCCGGAGTGCATCAGGTTTGATCAAAGCCGACTCTTTATCCATTTTACAATATGGAAGTCGCGCAATGGAGGCAAAAGCCCTGAAGTTCGGTTTAAAAAGGTCTTTATTGAGTCCGGGTACTACCGTTCTGACAATGTCATCGGGAGAATATCCGGAGGCGAATAGCGCGGTCATGATGCTTCCTCCGCTGCACCCGGCGATCAGATTGAGCTTAATGTTGTTACTTTCCAGAAACTTCAGAAGCGGAACGGCGGAATAAGGCTTAATTCCGCCCCCACCCAAAACAAGAGCAACTTTTGGTTCGGCCATTTTAGATACATTTTTCGGTTTTCAGGCACTTCATCAGAACAGGAGCATCCTTTTTTACAGTCAGACAGGATATATTCGATATTTATATCTATCCCGTAAGGCAAAGATATTACAACCATCCGAAAAGTAATATTCTATCTTTAAAACCATTTTGAACAGGAAACCTGGTGCAAATTTGTCTGGTTTTGCTTAACATACACAACACCATCGATCAGATCAGGAAAATTTGGTAATAACGTCATAAGAAAATCAGCTTTGTATCGTTTGTCAGATAAAGAAGATTCAAATCACATGGGCAAGATAGGCTGGCATAACGAACCGGGTGATGCTCCCGATCGTATTGAGCTGGAAAACCTGTATTAATACTACCTTCATGACCCGACAGTATAATTCATTTTTCATGCGCTTCGCCCTGTTACTGGCGATCATCGGCTGTTCAGTTCCAATGACTGCACAATCCTGGGAATTTGCCAAAGAAAAAGAGGGGATCAGGATCTATACCATGAAGGTGAACGACAAGCCGCTCAAGGCCTACAAGGGGATTGCCGAGATCAATGCCCCGGCCGAAAAGGTCTTTGCCCTGATCGAAAATGTCAACAACACCGACTGGTGGGATAAAAATCTGAGTCAGATCAAAGTGCTGGGCTATGAGAAGAACAGGTTTGCCAGGTACCACCTTATTTTCGACATGCCCTGGCCGGTTTCGGACCGGGAATTATTTGTCGATGCCGAAGTAACCATCGACCCGGTAACCGGGACCCGGAAGATAACCGCGATGCCGCTCCGGGTTGACACCCCGTCGCCAAAGGATATGATCCGGATCAGTGAGTATCGTCAGACCTGGACCGTGAGGCCGGTAAGTTCTAACCTGACACAGGTAACACTCGAAGGGTACGTGAACCCGGGAGGTTCCCTTCCCGCCTGGATCATCAATATGTTTATCGTCGACGCACCCATGAATTCCATCGGGGAGGTCAAAAAGCGTACGTCACGCTGACAGGCAGATGGAAAAATTTTCTTAATTTTCAGGTCTGCTTTATTTGCTGTTATCAGGTTCTGAATCCTTGAATATACCAACACATCAAACAATGAAACCATGAAAAACACCATCAGCAATATCAAGCCCCTCGACTTCCTCTGGGAAGTTCGGAACCCCTTCCTTTTCTGCGCCCATCACCTCGACTATTACCCCGCCGGGAACAACGGCATGGGGCCTGTAGCATCGCTGGCCGGACGCAATCTCGGACAGGATTTCACGGTCAGGGACGGTTGGCGGATGTATCATGGAATGACGGTCCCCGGATTCCCGGAACACCCGCACCGGGGATTCGAAACGGTGACCATCGTCCTGAAAGGATTTGTCGATCACTCCGATTCGCACGGTCAGGCCGGCCGGTACGGCATGGGCGATGTGCAATGGATGACGGCAGGGTCGGGACTCCAGCACAGCGAGATGTTTCCGCTGCTCAACAGGGAGGGTGGAAACACCACCGAACTTTTCCAGGTCTGGCTGAACCTTCCGAAAGCCCGGAAATTTGCCGATCCCTATTTCAAGATGCTGTGGAGTGAGCAGATTCCGGTTTACAGATACGCGGATGACAAAGGAAAAACCACGGATGTCAAGGTAATTGCAGGAAAGATCGGGGATGTTGCAGCCCTGGCTCCGGCTCCCGACTCCTGGGCGGCCGATCCACGCAACGAGGTGACCATCTGGATCATCCGGATGGACCCCGGTGCAACGTGGACCCTGCCCGCGGCGGGTCCGAAAGCATTGAGAAACCTCTACTTCTACGGGGGCGACAACCTTACCATTGCCAGAACATCAATTACAGCCATGCACTCCTTTGAGGTAAAAGCGGAACTGAACGCGGAAATCGAAAACGGAGCTTCGGAAGGTCTGCTCTTCCTGCTTCAGGGCATACCCATCGACGAACCCGTTGTGCAATATGGTCCTTTCGTGATGAACTCACAGGAAGAGATCAGGCAGGCTTTCAACGACTACCGCGCCACGGAGTTCGGTGGCTGGCCCTGGCCACGGCCCGACAACGTGCACCCAAGGGAGCAGGGGAGGTTTGCAAGGTACAGGGATGGCGCTGAGGAGAGACCACAAAAAATTGACTGATTGACTGATTTGTTGAATGAGTTTATACAAAATACTTTTACAATAATCGAAAGAAACAGGTAGCTTCGCTTTGATAACAAGTTCTTTGCAAAAATGCCCACAGTTTCTTTGGTGCTATAAGCCCGTGAATGAGTCTGGTG
>JAQWBQ010000081.1 GCA_028706295.1 Bacteroidales bacterium | reverse complement strand
ATTACGGTTCAGCCTAACCGCAGCCTCGATTTCAGCAAGGCGCACCACCTGGTGATCGGGTATGATTTTACCATCCGCCGCGATATGCGTTTGAAAGCTGAAGTCTACGGCCAATTGCTTTACTCCATTCCGGTCGTTCCGGGTTCGTATTACTCCCTGATCAACAGTACCGGCGGATACTTCAGCGATTCCCTGTCAAATGAAGGCACGGGAAGGAACCTGGGCCTGGACCTTACTTTCGAAAAATTCCTGACAAAACAGTTCTATTATCTGGTAACGGTGTCGTTGTTCAATTCGAATTATAAAGGTGGCGATGGTACAGAACGAAATACACGGTTTAACTCAAACTTCGTGGTCAACGGATTGATTGGAAAGGAATGGACCATCCGGAAAAAGAACATTCTCGGGGTCAATTTCAGGGCCAGTTTTACCGGTGGGGAGTACTATGTTCCGATCGACCTGGATCAATCCGTCAGTGAACACCGGCAGGTACTTGACGAATCGCAGGCTTACAGCGAACGGCTCCCCGATTTTTACTACCTCGATCTGACGATCACCTACAGGACCAATCATCGTAAATACAGCGGTGTATGGGCGCTGCAAATCAAAAACCTTCTGAACCAGAAACCCGACGCCGGATATGTGTATAACGACTTCAACCGGTCGATCGAACCCGTGAAAGGAAGCGGAATCCTCCCGTTCCTCAGCTATAAGATTGAATTTTAAGATGAATGATATGTAAATCAGTGCAAAACACATTCAACCTTTTTAATCATGAGTTTTTTTCATCGAAAATCGTCAATCGTAAATCCATTGTAACTTTGTCCGGATCGTTACGTCTATTTTCAGTTGTATTTGAAATCAAAATAAAAAAAATATGAGAACACTTGCATGGGCGCTGATGGCGTTCATTTTGGCGACCCTCTTCGTCTCCTGTGAAAAGGTACGGGGTAAGGGTGATCTGGTTACCGAAACGAGGTCGGTCAGCGGATACAACGCAATCGAACTGTGTTTGGAAGGAGATGTCATCTTTACACAGGGGGAGGGCTACACCCTGACTGTTGAGGCTCAGGAAAACCTGATGGCCTACATTGAAACCAATGTAGAACAGGGGACACTGGTCATCAGGCGGAGACCAAAGGTCGTTTTCGGCAAGCATGAACCCATTACGTTCCGCATCACGGCGCCCTCGGTGAACAGGCTTGATATAAGCGGTTCGGGTAATATCCGGGTGACGGGTGCATGGAGCAATTCCTGGCTCGAAGCCAACATCTCCGGGAGCGGTAGCATTTACTGCGATTCCATCGCTACGTCAAGTCTTGAAGCACAGATTAGCGGATCCGGCAACATTTCGTCCGGCCCCGGACAGGCTGACCGGAAGGATCTGAACATCAGCGGCAGCGGCAGCATCGATCTCCGCGATGTGATATCGGATAGCTGTACCGGGAGGATCAGTGGATCGGGAGATATTTATACCTTCGTGAATAAACAGCTTGACGCCACCATCTCGGGCAGCGGCAGCATCTATTACAAGGGTCAGCCCTCGGTGAATGCCCACATATCCGGATCGGGGAAAGTAGTGAAGCTTTAGACTTTCACAATGGGCAAACTTAATTCCCTGGGGATTGGTCCGAAAATAGGTCGGATCAATATTCCTTACCTGGCTGTGACTTTAATCCTGAATTATTTTTACCCTGCTATCTTCTCATTTGGAGCAGATGCGAGAAAATGGCTATTGATTGCGGGTGTCGTGATTCTTGCGCTCGCGCTGGTATGTTATGGTCTCACTGTGAAATCGTTATTGATGGGTTTGCGAAATACCCGGCTGATGATAACAGGGCCCTACCATTACTGCCGGAATCCGTTGTATGCCACGATAATTCTGCTGGTAATTCCCGGACTGGCACTCGTCGTTAATTCGTGGCTGGTGCTCACTGCGTCGCTCGTGGGCTACATCGCTTTTAAATGGAATATCCACAGTGAAGATGAAGAAATGGAACGGTTCTTTGGGGATGATTACCGAAAGTACCGGGCCGAAACCCCGGAATTCTTTCCCGGATGCAAAAAATAAATTTCTCAAAATAGCCAATCTCTTCGGTTCTATCGGTGAAAATTGTTTATTAGTCTAAAGATTCAATCGGGGCACCCCATTACCGGTAGTTTTGTTCATGCATTTTGAATGAATATCAGGAGAAAGTCAAGGTATTTAGACAATTCCGGCTTTCTGGACCCGTCCTGCTTGATTGTATCCTGCATCTGATTTAAAATGCGCAGCACATTTCTTTTTATGGATTAAGACTTGTTGGAACAGGATTTCCTTATATGCCAACCTGTTCTGATCCGGTTGAGAAAATTGGAGGATCGGTTATGATGCGTAATTGTGATCAGACAACACTTCCGGATTTATTTATGGAGGTCATGGAGCGGTTTACGGACCATGGGATCGGATTTCGGCAGGATGATGGATCCACCCGGTTCCATACCTTTTCACAGATTCATGAGATTGCACTGAAATTACTTGGCGCCTTGCAGTCGAAGGGTATCGGCAGCGGCGATGTCGTCATCCTTTCGGTGGATAAAGCCTCAGAGGCAATCCCGTTGTTCTGGTGCTGCCAGTTCGGCGGGATCGTTCCCGCCATGTTGCAACCGCCTGTCGCATTCTCCAGTTACAACAGGGCCGCCGAGAAAATAGAAAATGTATATCGATTACTTGATAATCCCTTTCTGATCCTGTCGCATTCCTACTGTGAAAACTGGCGCTCCGGTGTGATCCCGGCCGGTAACATTATCGATTATGAAGATCTGGCCGGCAGCTGTCAGGGAACTACAGGATCTATGACCCATCCCGACGATCTTGCCCTGATCCAGTTCTCATCGGGAAGTACGGGGGATCCCAAAGGGGTCATGCTGACGCACCGGAACATCCTTACCAATATATCGGATATCGTGATGACTACAGGCCTCCGGTCGGATGATATTTATGTCAGTTGGATGCCGTTATATCACGATATGGGATTGGTTGGCTTTCATTTGACACCACTTTCAACCGGAGGAAGTCATTATATTATCGATACCGCCGATTTCGTAAGAAATCCTGGTCTCTGGCTCGATTTCATCGACCGGTACCACGGAACGGTTACAGGTTGCCCCAATTTCGGACAGGTTCTCATCAACCGGTACCTTTCCCGGAAGCGGGATTTCGATTTTAATCTTTCATCGATAAGGATTATTTTTAACGGAGCCGAACCGATTTCGGTTTCCACCATGGAGACGTTTATCGATAACCTGAGTAAATTCGGACTATCCCCTGTTGCCATGCTTCCCGCTTATGGCCTTGCGGAAGCGACGCTGGCAGTCACTTTTCCCCCGGTGGGAGAGGAGGTCAGGATCGTCAGATTCTGCCGGAATACACTGATCCGGGAGGAACTTGCGGTCGAGGCCGGGAACAATAATTTCAATGTGGTTGAACTGGTCGATCTCGGTCATCCCTTGCCCGAATGTCGCATTAAGATCACCGATGAGTCGGGCCGTGAGAGCGCCCCGGACCATATCGGACATGTTATGATCCAGGGAAATAATGTCACACAGGGTTATTGGAATCCGGCGCGATCAGACCGCTATTTTTTCAATACCGGCTGGATCGACACGGGCGACCTGGGATTCATTCACAACGGGAGCCTTTTCATCACGGGACGAACCAAGGATGTTATCTTTGCCAACGGTAATAAATACTACGCGCATGACCTCGAACACATCTTACTCGGACTTGATGACATTCCCGGCGGAAGGATTGTTGTGGCCGGATGTTTTGATGATTCGGCGGAAAAGGAAAAAATCCTGGTATTTTTAATCGGCTCGGATCCCGACAAAATGGAACCGGTTTGCACCAGGATCCGGCATCACTTTGCTACGCTGCTGGGTCTTCATATCGGAGCATTTGTCCTGATCCGTTCCCATGACATCCCCTATACGAGCAGCGGTAAGCTGCAACGGTATCAATTGGTGAACCGGTATAAGATGGGCGACTTTTCCAGAAAAGTCAAATGTTAAAATTCAAAGTAGGGAATAGGTATTAGCGAATAGCGAATGGGAAAAAATATTAATTAAAATATGGCTCCGCCGAGCTCCGCTTCAAATATTAAAATTCAAAATTTTCACATTATCAAATCCTCAAATTAGCGCATCAGCACATCAGCACATCAGCACATTTTGATTCAGTCTGTCAATCGTAAATTTATTTATATCCGATTGCCACATATCCTACCCAATGCCGGAGGGTAGCAGGGGCGGTTTGCCCCATTTTCAGGTCATCTACCGGTACCGGTGGTTGGGAGATGGAGGTTCCGTATCCCAACAGGATCCCGGAAACAGGGTCGGTATGCAGCGCCCGCTCGAGGTAATAGGTGGTTAGCAGTCCGAATGGGACCGAATACCTGCCACACCAGGTCCATTTGTAGGTACAGTAGTTCGTATCCTGAATCGTAAATTGGGTAAAACGCCTGATTTTTTCCCTTGATAAAGGCCCGGTCAGACAGCTTTGAATGATCTCCTGTTCATGTTCCAATGCCCTTTTGTTGCCGGCGCTGTCGCTTCCATAGGGGGCATAGTTGCTGCCTCCCCACGATTCGTCGCCATAATGCACCGCATCATTGGAGATCACGATGGCCAGATCGGAATTCCATTTGAGGTCCTGTTCCTGTATGACTTTCGACAGCGCCAGCGCGAAAGATGACGCAAGTTCTTCCATGGTTTCATACGACATGTATGGAATCAGCACCGGAATGATCTGCACCTTCCGGTTATAGTATTGAAGAACCGGAACCAGGGCCTCAACCGAATGTTCGGAAGCATGCGCCGAATCGTGAACAACATAGGTGGATTTGGGAAGATAGTTGGTGATCTTACGTCTCCATTCAGAGGTCTTCGCAATGCCATAAGGTCCCTTCCACCCGTCAAAGTCCTCGAAAACGATCCGATTCGCGAGACCGAACTTCTTTGCCTTGTGTGCAACGCCGATCAGAATCACTGTGTTTGCCTTGATATTTCTCAGGGCCGCCGGATAAAGCCAGCCCGCGTAAGTATAATCGTCGTGCGGGCAGATGGCGGTTTTCCAGGGTGTAAACCGTTTGATATCATTCTGATTCCAGGCATCAACGATCTTCTGCCCCTGAAGAGAGAAAATCCGACTCATTACCGAATCCATTTGCCACGACCGGGTCGCAAAACCAACCGTATCAACCGGATTCCGGTATTTTCCGCCCGGTTTGCCACCGCTCACCAGGATCGCGAAAAGTACCAAAACCAGGTTATAAGATCGAAAAGAGATGTAAGTCATTTTTTTTGATTTGATTTCCGGGAGTGCTTTATTCAGTCTGCAACTATTCGAAACCATGTAATCTTTGTTGGCCTTTATAAATTTGACCCCGAAAGATACGCTGATTTTCGGTACCTTCGTGCCTTAAAATCTGCCGTGAAAATAGCCCTTGAATCTCAACCCAACTTCCGCGATCTTGGAGGCATTCAAACCAACGACGGCCGGAAGATAAAGCCTGGCTTGCTATACAGGAGTGGCGATCTATCAAGGCTGGATGAAAGGGAGCTAACCATGCTCGGGAACCTTGGAATCCGGGCTGTAATTGATTTCAGGGCGCAACGGGAAATTTCACGCCATCCCGACATCCTTCCGAAAACAGTCCGGGAGGTATTCTTCATTCACATTCATGACACTGCCCGCGATCACGCCGAAAAGCTGTTCGGTGAAAGGAATGCGGAAGCTCTGCGGTCGGTACTTACCGACGATTATGTAAGGATGGTCCGTTATCACCGGCATGACTTTGCCAGGTTTTTGCAAATCCTGCTGACCACACAACATCTGCCATTGGTTTACCACTGTGCAGCGGGGAAAGACCGTACCGGACTTGCAACGGTTTTTCTGCTGTCTGCGCTGGGCGTTCCGGCCGACCGGATCACGGATGATTATATGGACACCAACCGCCATGTTTCGGCGCTGAATGACAAAATCATCACGAAAATCAATGGTGAAGGACTGGATGGCGAAATGTTGCGTCCGCTTTTCGAGGTCCGGATCGAGTATCTGAATGCAGCTATGACAGAGATAGGAACCCATTATGGCGGACTTGATCTTTATGTACGTCAGCAACTTCAGGCAGATATCAGCGGGCTCCGGGAAAAATTTCTTGAGGATTGATACGTGGTTAAAGGGGAGCAGGAATTCCGTTAACCGATTTTTTCGACGATACCCAGATTGCCGTAAATCCGCACCAGATCTCCGTCTCTGAGCACCCGGCGGGCTCCTTTTACGCCTACCACCGCGGGGATGCCATATTCGCGTGCCACTACAGCACCATGGGAAAGTGGGCTGCCGATCTCGGTGATCAGTCCGGCGATAATGCTGAAATATGGGGTCCAGCCGATATCGGTAAAGGCTGCAATCATAATTTCTCCTTCGCGGAGCTTTTCCGCCGACTCCAAATCGTGGATGAGGTGCACCCTGCCCTCGACGATACCACTGCTGACCGGAATCCCTTTGAGTTGACCTTCCAGTAGTTCCGGATCATCATCATCTTCTATCGGTTCGGGGATGCCAAAGCTGATCTCGTCAAAGGTCAGCTGGTCGAGGAGCGGCAAAAGTTCACGCCGTCTTGTTGCTTTTCCGACCCATTCCTGCCGGTGATCCATCAGGAATTGCCCGATCTCATCATGGGTAAGGAAGAAGATCAGATCAGGATCGTCGAGCATCTTTGTGTCGACCATCCGGGAGGCAAGTTCGCGGTAACCCTTTCGCAAGGTATGAACCATCCTGATGGATAGCCCTTTGGTTATCTCCCTCCGTGCAACGGCTTTCCGGGCCATGGGCACCAGTCCGCGGAGAACCAGCCGGCTGACCAGCGGAAGCGTTTTAAGCATACTGTTGATTTCGTGTCGCGCTGTTGCCGGGGGGCGTTGGACTTCACTTGATTTTACCCGGGTTTGCAACGACTGGATGAGCTGTTGCGGATGATCTTCCCAGGGTTTCTCACGAAGTTCTGATTCCCTGACACACCGGTGTCCATGCCGTTTTAAAAACGATGAAAATGCTTCACGGATATTGGCCGGTGATTGCTGCAACAACAATGCGAGCGCCTGCTCGGTGCTGCACGATATGAAGCGGGCCGCAAACTGCTTGTCCGACCGGATCAACAGTGCGAATCGTTCGAGTGACTTGATGGCGTCGGCGCTCTCAATCTCCGGAATATCGAGCAGGAGCATGGTGGCAGTATGATGATCAGAGGCATCCGGTTTCCGTTTATCACCCGTCATGATTCTCATAAAGAGGGAGTACAGGGTTCCCGATTGCGCAGAGGTGCCCAGGTGGTATCCGAAGCCGATACCCAGTTGAAGACGGGCATCGGATAGACGGGCATACAGCTCCTCCAGGGTGCCCTGGGTATGGATATGAAATCCCGCTTCCAGTTTTTTCAGCAGATCCAGGTAATGCTGTCCCCGCAGGGTGTTTAACATCTGACGGAAAAAATTGACGATCCGAACCGGCAGGATTGCTTCGGGCTTGATGTCGAAACCGGGAAAAACCTTACCACTCAACGCAAACATGACATCTTCGGCAGTGTTGAGCCATACTTTTTTAGGGTAATCCATCATGTGGCTCATGTTGATGAACAACCGGTTGTAAAACAGCTGGATGTATCGTGGCTCGGTGCGATCCTGGATCCGAAAAACCCCTGCACGATCGGCAAGCATGACCATACCATAATCAATGGCCCAAGCGCTTACCGACCAGGTAAGTGGTGTGGCAACACCCGGCATCATCTCACCGATGTTCCCCAGCGTCCAAACCTTATCCGACGATCCTTTCTCGGAATCGAGCTCATTGAAGTGAACGTCGTCGAGAGTGGTTACAGGCCGGAGCTGAAGCCAGCTGAGCGAACCCTCTGCATCGATGGCCCACTCCAGATCAACCGGCATCTGCATATGCTTTTCGGCGATTTTTGAACCGGCTACGATTTCACGGAGTTGGGTTTCATTCAGGAGATGACCATTTTTACTGATTTCAACGGCAACATTCGATTGACTGGGGTATACTTCGTAACTATGGGCATCCTTCATTCCGCTGACCAGTTCATCACCCGTTCCGGGTACTGCGTTAACCAAAACCTTATCCCTTCGATTTGTGACCGGGTTCGCCGTAAAAACCACCCCCGATACCCTGGCCTTCACCATGTTCTGAATGATCACCGAGATGCGTAAATCGGCATTCTGTGCCAGGTTTCCGGAGTATGACCGGACCCGGGCAGCGCCTGCAGCTTCAATACAATCGATAATGGCTTGTTTAATTTCCGGAAGTGTGGTAAGGTTCAGAAAGGTTTCAAACTGACCGGCAAATGAAACATGGACCCCATCTTCGCTTCCTGCCGACGACCTTACTGCTTTCGGACCTTTCCCAAGCTTTTCGATAACCGTTGTGAGTAGTTCGTCGGTGATCTGGTCTGCCTGGGGACGAATCAGGACAACAGAATCCGGAACCTTCAGACCCAATTTAAGGAGTTGTTGCAGTCCCAGGGCTTTTCCGCCGGCAGAAGCATTTGTGATATTTTCAATGGATTGGATTTGTAACATATCAAAAGAGAAGCGCCATCAGGGATGAATTCCGGAAATGCTTATAAAATCAATAGGAATGTGAATTTCAGAGTCACTGATGCACCTTGTCGTTTTCAGATCCTGTATTTGTCGGTATGAAATCCGAATTCAACCATCCCGAGTCCTTCTGATCCATCGAAACGGTATGAACCGATGCCTTCCCGCATACTGTATTTATTATCGTGAAGATAAGGAAACTCCCCGTGACGCCTGAATTCAAGGATATGGGTCCGGCCGCTCCGGGTTTTGATCTCCACCGTGCCCGTGTCGGGTAATAATTTTTCCTTCGACACTGTGTCGAGATCGGTGCAGGCCACGATGGCATCGTTCGTTCCGTCGGGGTGCACGATAAACCCGGCTGTCAGCCGTTCCAGGAATTCCCATTTGATGGTGGTAACCGTCCAATGATATCCTGAATCCGAAATCCCCGTCATCCAAAAGTGGCGATCCCAGGTATTCCAGTTTCGTGAGCCAAAGGAGTGGTCGCGCGATGCCATCATCTCAAGTTGAAAAGTCGTTCCATCCAGAATGATCGTGCCTTTGATGGTGCCCGTCTGCTCGTAGTGAACCTGATGGGTATCCTTCATTTTCAGGAAAAATTCTTTGGTCCACTTCTTTTTCGCGATGATCCTTGCGATTTCATCATGATCGGAACTCTTTTCAAAGTCATAAATGGGATGATCGCCCGTAAACAACAGATCGGTCTCACAGGTGTGCGATTGTCCGTTTCGGTCGTGAACCGGTCCCTGGTATGTCACCCGCCAGATCTTCCCCACTTCCACGGGCTCATATTTGAGTGAGCCTTGCTGAAAACCAGTTCCTTCGGGGCCGGGAGACCGGGTCAATCCAAAGTACCCGCGATCTTTTAAAAAGAAATCGAACCAGAATTCATTAAGGCGTTTTGGCTCCCTGAATGCCATCCGGGTAATAAACGCATTTCCGGTTTTATCGCCGCCGTAAAAATAGGAGCTGTCGTTGGGGTAGGGCTGATTCTGGTCAACATGTTTCTGTTCCAGGAATTCGTCGGGAAAGAGTCGGCTTTTGGTGCGTCGGACCATCTGCCGGGCAAGGAATAGTTTCAGCATGGAGTAGATTTTGCGGCCGCAAACATAGTGAATTCCCTTCAAACTATGAACGGCCGCCCTTGATTTTCCTTCAATTTCTACAAATCATCCGCTGCTGTTTCCTTAATGCCCAGCGCTGCAAGTCCGCCTTCGGCAGTTTCCTTGTAGATATGGGGCAGATCGTGACCGGTTTGTTTCATGGCCTGGATCACACGATCGAAGCTCACCAGGTGCTGTCCGTCGGAAAGCAGGGCGTACATGTTGGCGTCGAGAGAGCGGGCTGCCCCAAAGGCATTTCGTTCGATACAGGGGATTTGTACCAGTCCGAAAAGCGGATCACAGGTCAGGCCTAAAAAATGTTCCATGGCAATCGATGCCGCGTATTCGACCTGGCCGGGAGTTCCCCCGAAAATCTGGGTTGCCGCGGCAGCCGCCATCGAACTTGCCGCGCCGACTTCACCCTGGCATCCCACCTCGGCGCCCGATATCGAGGCGTTGGTCTTAATCAGGTTGCCGATCAATCCTGCCGTGGCCAATCCCCGAATGATCTTTTTATCGTTGAATTCATACTGGGTCTTCAGGAGGTAGAGGATGGCAGGTAACACGCCGCAGGAACCACAAGTAGGGGCCGTGACAATTCTGCCGCCCGAGGCATTCTCCTCCGCGACGGCCAGCGCGTAAGCGAAAGTGAAAGCCCTCCGCGCGAGGGTACCTCTGAAACTGCGCGCTTTGGTGTAATAAGAAGAAGCTTTCCGGGTGAGGTTCAGCCTTCCCGGGAGCACACCTTCGGCCTCGAGCCCCCGGTCGATGGCCTCCTGCATGACCTTCCACACGTTTGTAAGGTGGTCCCAGACTGCCGGCGTCTCATGAATTTCGACAAATTCCCACAACGTGCGCCCGTGATCGCGGCACCAGTCGAGGATCGATGCCATGGTGGTCAGTTCGTATACCGAAGAAGCGGGGTCCCGCTTCCCATTGTCGCTGATATCACCCCCGCCGATGCTGTAAGTTGTATGGCTTTCCCTGACGGCTCCCGACTTATCAAGCCCTTCGAAAAGAATCCCGTTGGGGTGTGCAGGAAGAAATACCTCAGGCTGCCAGATGATCTCAAGCGGAACAGGTGCGATCGCCGCGGCGATGGCTTTATCCGTCATGTGCCCTTTGCCGGTCGCGGCAAGGCTGCCGTAAAGCGTGACGCGAATCTTTTTGATACCCGGGTTAGCCGATTTAAACTGTTCGGCCGCTTTTCGAGGGCCCATGGTGTGGCTGCTCGAAGGACCGTTTCCGATCTTGAAAATCTCCCTGATCGACTCCATTTCCGGGTCAGATTATCCCATTTTTACAACGAGATCGGCAAGCCGTGTGGAGTAACCGAACTCGTTATCGTACCAGGAGACTATCTTCACCAGGTTTCCGCCGAGGACTTTAGTCAAGCCGGAATCGAAAATGGATGAGTGGGTGTTGCCAATGATGTCGCAGCTTACCAGCGGCTCGTCGAGATATTCGAGAACCCCTTTCATTGGTCCTTCTGCTGCTGCTTTCATCGCGGCGTGGATTTCGTCTTTTGTCACCTCCCGGTTGAGTTCGCAGGTAAGATCAACCAGCGATCCGTCGGGGGTCGGAACACGTACCGCGAAACCGTCCATCTTGCCTTCCAGCTCAGGGATCACAAGCCCGATTGCCTTGGCGGCGCCCGTTTTGGTGGGGATGATGGAGACAGCCGCTGCACGCGCCCTGCGGAGATCCTTGTGGGGCGCGTCTAGAATGATCTGGTCGTTGGTATAACTGTGGATGGTGTTCATGAGTCCTTTCCGGATGCCAAAGGAGTCGTTCAGCACCTTGGCAATGGGCGCCAGGCAGTTGGTGGTGCACGAAGCATTGGAGACCAGCTTCATGTCGGGAGTCAGTTTATCGTCGTTCACACCTACCACGATGGTGGCATCCACATCCTCTTTATTGTCGGCCGGTACGGAGAGCACCACCTTTTTTGCCCCTGCAGTGAGGTGTTTGGTCATTTTTTCGCGTGTACGGAAGATGCCGGTGCATTCCACAACCGTATCTACCCCGAGTGCTCCCCAGGGCAGGTTGGCCGGGTCCTTCTCGGCCATTACTTTGATCCGGTTTCCGTTGATGATCAGGAAATCACCGTCGACTTTAACCTCTCCTGAAAATTTACCGTGTACCGAATCATATTTGAAGAGATGCGCAAGTGTTTTGGCATCTGTAAGGTCATTGATAGCGATAATCTCGATATTGCCTTTCGACAGAAGCGCCCGGTAGGTTAAACGTCCGATACGCCCGAATCCATTGATTCCTACTTTAATTGTTCCCATATATTTGCAAATTGTTGTTTGGATGATTTATATTCAATTTCGGCAGGCAAAATTAGTCATTTTTATCAGGGAAAAAAAATGTTCAGCCATTTTCAGGGAACCGGGAAATGAAGTAGTTTAGAGGCTTGAATTTTGAACGATGAAAAGCATATTCATTATTTCCGATGGTACAGGCCGTACGGCCGAACAAACCCTCCAGGCTGCGTTGACCCAGTTCCCGGGAACCGAGGCAGAAATCATTCTTTACGGGGAGGTGCGCACGGAGCACCAGATCAATGATATCATCCATGAAGTCGCTGCCCGGAAAGGGATCATTGTCCATACGCTTGTCACCGAATCCCTCCGGGAGGAGCTGGTCAGGATCAGCCGGATCCAGAATATCGATGCCATCGACCTGATGGGCCCCTTGCTTTCCAGGCTGGGTCATCATTTCGCGGGTACCCCGACGGGCGAGCCGGGACTATTTTTCAGCCTGAACAAGGAATATTTCAAGCGCATCGATTCAATGCAATTCGCATTCAACCATGATGACGGTCAGCGCGATTACGAGTACGAAAAGGCGGAGATCGTTCTGGTTGGCGTTTCCCGGACGTTCAAAACCCCGCTTAGTATTTATCTTGCCTTCAAAGGCTGGTTTGTGGCCAATTACCCGATCGTACTGGGTGTCGATATCCCGGAGTCGCTGGGTCATATGCCGGCAGGATCGGTCTTCGGACTGATGACCCAGCCTCACGACCTGTCTGGGCTCAGGCAGGTACGCCAACACTACCTGGGAGGAGCTACCGGGGAGTATTCATCCCTCGAATTTGTGCGACGGGAACTGAATTACGCTCAGAATATATTCCACCGCTTTGAATGGCCCGTGATCCAGGTTACCAATAAACCCATTGAGGAGATTGCATCGGAGATCCTGGCGATCAAACGCCGGATCGACCATCCGGCGCTGGACAAGAAAACCAACCGCGATCGTCGCTGACCGGTGTCTGTGATCGTTGCAGGATAAGGATTTCGCATTGATGATGAGGAAAAATTGCATCTTCCTTCCGAATCTTGATTTATTGCCTTAATTTTGCATGGGCCAAGCCCGCCAATCTCTCATTTCATGTCAAAAACCAAGTACATTTTCGTCACAGGCGGAGTAACATCCTCATTGGGAAAGGGAATCATCTCCTCCTCCATCGCCAAGTTGCTGGTGGCACGCGGGTTTTCCGTCACCATCCAGAAACTCGATCCCTATATCAACATCGACCCCGGAACCCTCAATCCCTATGAACATGGAGAATGTTTTGTAACGGAGGACGGGGCGGAGACCGATCTGGACCTTGGCCATTACGAAAGGTTTTCCAATGTTCCAACTTCTCAGGCCAACAATGTGACCACCGGCGTGGTCTATCAATCGGTGATCACCAAGGAACGGCAGGGAGAGTACCTTGGCGAAACGGTGCAGGTGATCCCACATATCACCGATGAAATAAAGTATCGCATCAAGCTGCTGGCCAACCGCGGCGATTACGATTTCATCATCACTGAGATCGGAGGAACCGTAGGCGACATCGAATCGTTGCCCTTCATCGAAGCCGTCCGTCAGTTGCGGTGGGAGTTAGGCAGGAACTGTGTGGTGGTACACCTGACCCTGGTGCCTTACCTTGCAGCAGCCGGGGAGTTGAAGACGAAACCCACACAGCATTCTGTGAAGACCTTGCTTGAATCGGGAGTGCAACCCGATATCATCGTTTGCCGCACCGAAAAACATCTTACCGAGGGATTGCGGAACAAGATTGCCCTTTTTTGCAACGTCAGCACCTCCTCGGTGATCGAGTGCATCGATGCCGAATCGATTTATGACGTTCCGATTCTGATGCGGAAAGAGAACCTGGATCTTGAGATCCTGCGAAAAACGAAGATGCCCGTTGAGCAGGAACCTGACCTGGCCGACTGGGAAAAATTCCTCCACGCCTTAAAAAATCCTTCGGGCGAAGTGGTCATCGGTTTGGTGGGTAAGTATGTCGAGCTTAAAGATGCCTATAAATCGATCAACGAGTCCTTCATTCATGCCGGAACTGTTAATGGAGTCAAGGTAAGGGTACAAACCTTTCACTCTGAATTTCTCGATGAGTCAAATGTGGCCGGGAAACTGGGCGCGCTGCACGGGATCCTCGTTGCGCCCGGATTCGGCGAACGCGGCATTGAAGGAAAAATAACCGCGATCCGCTTTGCCCGGGAAAAAAAGATTCCTTTCTTCGGAATCTGCCTGGGGATGCAATGCGCGGTTATAGAGTATGGACGGAACATGCTGGGATTGACCGGCGCACATTCGACTGAATTCAACAAGCTGACACCCTACCCGGTCATCGACATGATGGAAATGCAGAAAAAGATATCCGGACTTGGAGGCACGATGCGTTTGGGAGCCTATCCCTGCAAGCTGAAGAAGGAATCACAGGTCTTCCTGATCTATCAACAGGAGAATATCACCGAACGGCACCGCCACCGCTTTGAATTCAACAACGAATTTCTTGAAAAATACAAGTCGGCCGGAATGATCCCGGTAGGACTAAACGAAAAAGACAACCTGGTCGAGATTATCGAACTGGTAGGGCACCCCTGGTTTATCGGGGTCCAGTTCCATCCCGAATACAAAAGTACTGTTGCCCGTCCGCACCCGCTGTTTGTCAGTTTTGTCGGGGCAGCCAAGCAATATGCCGGCAATTCATGACATTTTTTGTACCTTTGCAGCCATTTTTCCTTAACCTACTATGAATAGAAATACCATCATCGGCCTTGTACTTATTTTTGGAATCTTCATTGCCTATAGCTATTTCATGAGCCCGTCGCAGGAGCAGATGCTTGCACAACGGAAAAAGGCAGATTCCATTTATCTCGTCAACCAGCTTAAACGGGAATCGGAGATCAGGGCCATCGCGCGCGATCGAGCCCTCGAAGCGGCACGACAGAAGGAGAAGCTTGTCGCGTCGGGACAAAATTTGGACTCCCTGACCATCCTTCGCATGTCGATGCGCGCCGAACTCGGACCATTTGCCAATGCAGCCGTCGGGAAAGATACCTTTTATACAATCGAAAATGATTTGCTGAAGATCCGCATCTCAAGCCTTGGCGGGAAAATCTCAAGCGTGGAGGTAAAAAACTATCTGACCTGGGATAAGAAACCGTTGTTCATGGTGCAAAAGGATTCCCTGCAGTTTGGTTTTTCATTCTTCTCGAACAACCGGATCATCAACACCGGGAAACTCTATTTTCAACCCTTCTGGCCTGACGCAAAAGAAGCAGGCAAACCGGTGCTTCG
>JAQWBQ010000019.1 GCA_028706295.1 Bacteroidales bacterium | reverse complement strand
TCGAATTTCAGGTTCTGTCCGATCTTTGTGATGACCGGATCCTCAAAGAGGGGTTTGAACGCTTCCATGATTTGCATGGTTTCATGATAATTATCGGGAAGCGGTATGTACCAGGCCTCAAATGGTTTCCAGGCGAAGGAGATGCCCACCAGTTCGGAGGAATTGGTGTCGACCCCGGTAGTCTCGGTGTCAAAGCAAAAGCAGGTTTGTTGTTTCAGCTCCCCGAGGAGGCGGGCGCGTTCGGCAGGGGTGTCGGCCAGATGGTACTGATGGGGGGTGTCAGAAAGGGTGCGCAGGGTATCCGGGCTGTTGGCCGAAGGAGTGAATGGGATGTTTACTTCAGCGCCAGCGATCGCGCGATCCCGGCTGGTTTCAGACGGAATGCCTGCCCGGGCCCCGTTCGGGGTAGTAATCTGACCGCCGGGATCTCCCATTGCTTTAAGTGAAAGGAAGGTGTTAAGCCGTTGAGAGAAGGTACGGAATTCGAGATCATCGAACAATTTTTTCAACCGGTCGGTATCGGGAGGTTCGAGGATCAGTTGTTGTTCATCGAAATCGATCGGGACATCGAGAATGATGGTAGCCAGTTGTTTTGAGACAAGGGCCTGTTCGCTGAAATCAATAACCTTTTTGCGAAGGTTTTCATTTGAAATTTCACCCGCGCGGGCAAGGAGATTTTCAACGGTATCGAATTCGGCAAGCAGTTTTTTTGCGGTGACTTCGCCTACACCCGGAATCCCGGGAATATTGTCGGAGGCATCACCCCAGAGGCCAAGCAGGTCGATTACCTGTTCCGGCCGCCGGATCCCGAATTTCGAGCAGACTTCAGCCACACCCATGATTTCCACGTCACTTCCGAATTTTCCGGGTTTGTAGATAAAGGTATGCTCATTGACCAGTTGTCCGAAATCCTTATCAGAAGTCATCATATAGGTGGTAAAACCTTTTGATTCCGCTTTCCGGGCGAGGGTACCAATAACGTCATCGGCCTCATAACCATCGACAAAAAGACTTGGAATGCGGAAACCATCCAACAGTTCATGGATGTAAGGGAGGGAGTTGACAATATCTTCCGGGGTCTCCTGGCGGTGTGCTTTATAGGCTTCAAATCCGGTTTTCCGGACCGTTGGCGCCAGGGTATCGAAAGCAACACCAAGGTGGGTCGGATTTTCCTTTTTAAGAAGATCGAGCAACACATTGGCGAATCCGAATATCGCCGAAGTGTTGACACCTTTTGAACTCATCCGGGGATTTTTATTGAATGCGAAATAAGCCCTGTAGATGAGGGCCATCGCATCAAGAAGGAACAATTTTTTTTCTGACATTTCGGGGGTGTTGTTACCGGCAAAAGTACGAACCTTCACGCATTAACAACCGGATGTTTATATCTTCTAACCGGAGTGCGATAATTTGTGTTTTTCCTCGGTACATTTGGCAGTAAACAACAGGAGCCGTTCATGATAAAAAAGAAAGTCAAAGAGAAGAAAATCTTTGTTCTAGACACCTCGGTTATTCTTTACAACCATCACGCCATCAAGAGTTTCGATGACAATGATGTTGCCATTCCGATCACGGTGCTGGAGGAGCTCGATAACTTCAAAAAGGGAAACGATACCATCAATTTTGAGGCGCGGGAGTTTATCCGGATCATCGACCGGTTGTCGAACAAGGCCACCCTGACCCGCTGGATTTCCTTAGGCATGCCCAAGGGCGGTAAATTCAAGGTGGTGATGAATGAGCAGAGCGAGCTTGATGCCGTAAAGGTTTTCGGTGAGAACAAGCCTGACCACCGCATTCTGAACGCCGCTTTGGTAATGATGTCGGAAAATCCGACGAAAAAGGTGATCCTGGTTTCAAAGGATGTGAATCTGAGGTTGAAAGCCAAATCGCTGAATATTGCCGCCGAAGATTTTGAGACCGGCAAGATCAAGGATGTAGAGGGCTTGTACTCGGGCAAGACCCTGATTGAGGGGTTGGACAAAACGCTCATCGATATTATTTATGAAGCAGGTTGGTGCCTGCCCGAGGACCTTGGTATTAAAAATCCTGTACCGAATCATTATTTTATTTTAAAAAACGGGAAAAGTTCGGTTCTCTCTTTTTTCAATCCCGTTACCGGGCGCATCGAAAAGCTGGAGAAGCGGAGTTGTTATAAGATCACGCCCCGCAATGCGGAACAGGTATTTGCGCTGCATGCCATTTTAAATCCGGAGGTAAAGCTGGTAACCCTTCAGGGTATTGCCGGAACGGGTAAGACCCTGTTGGCACTGGCCGGGGCGCTGGAACAGAAACGGAACTTCAAGCAGATCTACCTGGCCCGGCCCATTGTACCCCTCAGCAACAAAGACATCGGATATCTTCCCGGCGACATCAAATCAAAACTGGATCCCTATATGCAGCCTTTGTGGGACAATCTCAAATTCATTCAGAACCAATACAGTGAACGGGATAAGGAGTATAAGGTGCTGACGGAGGCGATTGAAAATGAAAAGCTCGTCATAACCCCTTTAGCCTATATCAGGGGGCGCAGCATATCCAATGTATGTTTTATTGTGGATGAGGCTCAGAACCTGACTCCGCATGAAGTAAAGACGATCATCACCCGGGCCGGAGAGAATACGAAGATTATTTTTACCGGAGATATTTATCAGATTGACACCCCGTATCTCGATGCGCAGTCGAACGGATTATCGACGCTGATAGATCGCGTGAAGCAGCATGAGATCTATGCCCATGTCCGGCTCGAAAAGGGAGAGCGGTCGGAATTGGCAAACCTGGCAAATGAAATGTTGTAGGCCGCAAACCGTTTAAGGAGATCAAACCTCCTCGTAGATGACTGTCAGCAGGGTTTGACCGACGGCTTTCAGGGTGTTTTTATCTATTTTTTCCAGGTTGTCGCCGGTCGTATGCCAATAGGGATAGAAACCTGTTTTGCTGTTTTGGTCGAGGTGGATGATGTCGATGGTGGGGATATTCCGGATGGTATTGAGGGGGATATGATCATCGGTAATGAAACCACCCTGTTCAAAAAGGAACCAGGAAGAATAACCGAGACGGTTCGCGGTATTCCATACCTGCTTAACGATATCGGAGGCAAATTGCATCGAAACCCCCTCCATGAGGAAGGTGGCATTTCGGGCCCCGACCATGTCGAGAAGGATCCCGTATTTAGCGCTGTAATCGGTTTTGTGGGGATTTTTTGCCCAATACTGGGAACCGAGCCCCCAGTACTCATCAGAATGGCCCGATAAAGAATGGTCCTGCGGTGGACCGTAATCTTCGGCGTCAAACAAAATGATATCCACTCCCACGGAAGGATTTTTCAGCGACAGATTGCGTGCAATTTCAAGAAGGACACCTACCCCGCTGGCGCCGTCGTTTGCCCCGTCGATGGGTTTATTGTGTTTCTTGGGATCGGAGTCAAAATCGGCGTAAGGCCGTGAATCCCAGTGGGCACAGAGGAGAATACGGTCGGTATTTCCGGGATTCCATGAAGCGATGATGTTTTTGAAATTCAGTGTGTTTTTATTGTAAGCGTAAACCTGTCCTTTCTGAACGATCACTTCCGCTGCATAACCTTTCAGCAGACCGGTCAGGTATTCCGAACATTTTGCGTGGGCCGGGGTATTGGGTACCCGCGGACCGAATTCCACCTGGGCTTTGATGTGGTGATAGGCCGAATCGGCCATGAAATCGGGTACCGTAACACGGGGTTTGGTTTCTGTCTGCAATGAAGACTCCTTAGGCCGGTCAGGCCCTCCGCACGCGCCCAGCAGCAAGGCAGAAAGTATCAATGCGATGCAAAAAGGTCTTTCGAATCTTATCCTAATGTTCATCTGTTTTTACTCTCTTTTACAATGTTAAAACGGAATGAGTATGATTCTGAATTTTTCGGGACTGGTTCCTGATGAAATTCAATTAATTTCCCGGGGAATGGCGTTAAAAGTTAAAACCCGGTCAACAGCGGGGATGGAGTCCCGAAGGAATCTTCAAAAACAAGTTCCCGCAATTCCTTGCGTTTGCGTTCCTGGATTTCCCTTTGCCTCAGTTTTTCGGGAAGAATGGCCGGGTCGTCCCGGTATCCAACGGCAATTACCACAAGTGGAACATATTCTACCGGAATTTTAAACGTTTTTACGGCTTTTTCGGCGGAGAATCCACCCATCTGGTGCACATGCAGCCCCTGGCGCATTGCCTCGAGGCTGAGGTGTGCCATTGCCTGGCCGGTATCGTACCGGAAATAGGCGTTTTCGTTGCCGTCGTAGGTCGAAATCCTGCTGCCGACAACCAACAGCAGTACCGGCACGGTTACATTCCAGATCCGGTTTCCTTCATCAAGGGTTTCAAGGATCTTCATCCAGGATTCGCCGGGCTGTTGACCGATAATAAACCTCCAGGGTTGTTCATTGCCTGCGGAGGCCGACCATCGGGCTGCCTCGAAAAGGGCAACAAGTTTTTCACGTTCCACGGGCCGGGATGAGAATGCGCGCGGGCTCCACCGGAACGTGGCAAGCCGGTTAATAGAAACGGCGGTCACTGCTTTTTTTTTCAACTCGATTTCGATTTAAGAGAAAATCGTTTTCGCAGCGACCATCCGATGGCTGAGAGAAGCAGAATCCCCCCCGTCCAGGTGAAGATCCGGGCAATGTAATCGCCGTGCCTGACATAGAAGGTCATCCGGTCGTTGGCGTTCAACGTACCTTTGATAACGGCAGGGTTCCAGTATCCGGTTACCTGGTATGCATCGCCACGTTGGTCGATCAGGGCAGAGATCCCGGTGTTAGCCGACCGGGCAATGCTGCGGCGGGTTTCGATAGCGCGAAGGTGCGCAAAGCTGAAGTGCTGGCGGTGACCGGGTGTGTTTCCCCACCAGCCGTCGTTGGTGATAATGATCATCATTCGGGCTCCGTTGCGGACAAATTCAGCAAAGAATTCCCCGAAAATGGATTCATAGCAGATGGCGGGCGCCGCCCCGACGGTTTTTACTGTAGAATAGACTTTCCGGACTGAATCCATCCCGAGGCTTCCGACGGTTCCCCCAAGGTCGATGGCATATTTTTCGAGCCATTTGAATCCTTTAAAGGAGGGTAGGATTTCGACTCCGGGGGTCAGTTTCGATTTATGGTACAACTGCAGGGAATCGTGGTTGTTGATCAGGATGGCCGCGTTGTAGGCGACATAATGGTTGGGCGAGTCGGTGAATTTACGTGCCCAGCGGGGAAGGGGAGCGCCCGGGGGCAACTGGTAAAAGGTGGAGCCGCCGATCAGGATATTCAGATCGGGCCACCGGTCCAGTGCCTTCCGGAGCAGGCCGATGCTTTCGAACGAAGAGAGGTCATTTTCCCACATGGATTCCTGGATGGCCGATTCGGGAGCGATCAGGAAGTTGGTGGCGCTGTCGAGTTTCGGGTCGGCAAGCGACATGATCTTACCGATCACTTCCGGCGGGGGCAATACATACTGTTCGGAATAGGGATCGATATTGGGCTGAACAACTACAAAATTCACAGGGTGAACCTTTTCATGGTATGTTTCGTACATGATACGTGACAAGAGGATCGGAACGATGATCCAGAGTATTATGAAACATAGAGCAACCAATGTTTTCGTATCCCTGAGGCCATGCCGCACAATAGCCCCCGATCCGTCGGAATTTGCAGGGTCCTGATCAGTGATTGACTGACTATTTGACTTTTGAACTTTGATCTTTGAACTTTGATCTTTAATCTTTTGTATCAGCAAAAAGACCATAATATTTCCAACAAGAACCCACAACGTTCCTCCAAAGGTTCCGGTATATTCGTACCACTGAACCCATTTGTACCAGGTCGCGAATCCGTTGCCCAGGTTCAGCCATGGCCAGTTCAGATCCCAGTTGAGGTGAAGGTATTCCAGGGCGATCCAATAGGAGATCAGCGCCAGATAACCGACCGGACTGCCGGATAACTTCTTTCGGGTCCAGTGAAATGCCTGAAAGACGATCGACATGAACAGGGAATTCAGAATGATGGCCAGTGCAGCGCCGACAAAAGTAGAATTCACAATCCACCAGGTTGTCAGGAGGTTCCACAACAGGAAGCCCGGATAGGAATATATCAGTGCACTGAATTTGATGGTTTTTTCCCGGTTCTGGTACAGGTTTTCCTCAGCCAGGAGCAATGGTAAAAAACCGATAAAGAGAAGTCCCGGAAATCCTCTTTCAGGCCAGGCCAGGGAGAGAATAACCCCGCTGAGGAGGCTTAACAGGACCGGATGAATTTTTCGGATTTTCAAAACGGTACAAATAAAGTCAGACCACAAAAATAAAGATTTTGGCAATCGTGGAGCGAAAGAACTGTAAAGAAGCTTGTACTTTCCCAATTTACGGGAATCAGATGTCGTATTACTTTTTATTTTCCGGATATCGTGAGCTGACAATCCTTCGTACTTCGTGGTGGATGGTTGAGCGCAATTTGTCGATGTTTTGATTGTTCCTGGCGGAAATGAACAGGGTTGGAAAGTGTTCGCGTGCCATCCAGGTATTTTCGAGGGCTTCCAGCGGAAGGTTTTCCTTCGTTTCGGGGGTCAGGTCGTCGGGATCCCTGACAACCTGACGGTAGGCATCGATCTTGTTGAAGACCATGATCGTGGGCTTGTCCGATGCTCCGATGTCGGTAAGGGTTTGTTTAACCACATTGATCTGTTCTTCGTAATCGTGGTGACTGATGTCGGCAATATGAATCAGGATATCGGCTTCGCGGACCTCATCGAGGGTCGATTTGAACGATTCGATCAGGGAGTGGGGAAGTTTGCGAATAAATCCGACAGTATCTGAAAGAAGGAACGGTTGATTTTCGAACACCACTTTCCGAACGGTGGTATCGAGGGTGGCGAAGAGTTTATTCTCGGCGAAAACGTCCGACTTGCTGAGGAGGTTCATGATGGTCGATTTTCCCACATTGGTATATCCGACCAGAGCCACCCGGACCAGGTCGCGCCGTGATTTCCGCTGGGTAGCCTTTTGTTTGTCGATCTCTTCCAGTTTCTTTTTAAGCAGGGAGATGCGGTAACGTAAAATACGGCGGTCGGTCTCGATTTCCTGTTCGCCGGGGCCGCGAAGCCCGATTCCCCCACGTTGTTTTTCCAGGTGGGTCCACATCCGGGTGAGCCGTGGGAGCAGGTATTCGTTCTGGGCCAGTTCGACCTGGGTGCGTGCGTAGGAGGTCCGTGCCCGGCGGGCGAATATGTCGAGGATCAGGTTGTTGCGATCGAGGATCCGGCAACTCAGGATCCTGTCGATATTGCGCAACTGGCTGGGGGAGAGCTCATCGTCGAAAATCACCATATCGACCGGGTTTGAATCCATCCAGTCGCGGATCTCCGATAGTTTGCCGCTGCCAACATAGGTGCGCGGATCAGCGTATTCCAGTTTCTGGACAAAAGTCTTCACCGGAATCCCGCCTGCAGTGTCGACCAGAAAAGCAAGTTCATCAAGGTATTCGAGGGTCCGGTCCATGGGTTGCTTGTGGGTGGAAATTCCAACCAGGATGGCCTTCTCGGGAATGACTTCGGTATCGATCATCCGGTATTAAAAATGTCTGAAGCCGATGATTTCACGAACTTCGCGGATGGTTTTCGAAGCCGAATCGCGCGCTTTGTCGGCGCCTGTTCTGGCTGCTTTTTTCAGGTAGGCGTCGTCCGATGCAACCGACAGGATCCGTTCGCGGATGGGGTTAACAAACAGGATAATATCTTCAGCTAACTGTTTTTTCATGTCACCGTATCGGATGGTAGCAGCGGCATATTGTTCCTCGAAAAACGCAAGCGTCGCAGGTGACGAAAAATATCCCATCAGGGTAAAGAGGTTTTCAACTCCCTGCGAACGGGGTTTTTCGGGATCAGGCTGACCCGTATCGGTGACGGCGCGCATCACCTTTTTCCGGATCTGTTCGGGAGGGTCGGAAAGGTAAATGGCGCTGTTTTCGTTGTCGGATTTCGACATTTTCAGGCTTCCGTCAAGGCCGGGAATTTTGACCAGGTTTTCTTCAAAGGTAAATGCCAATGGTTCGGGGAAATAATCAACCTTATACAGTCTGTTGAACCGGTTGGCAAAGGTGCGGGTCATCTCGAGATGTTGTTCCTGGTCTTTACCGACAGGAACCTTATGTGCTTTGTGAATGATGATATCGGCGGCCATCAGCGTCGGATAGGTCAGCAGTCCGGCATTGACATTCTGCGGCTGGGTGCGGATCTTTTCCTTAAAAGAGGTACATCGTTCCAGTTCACCGATATAGGCATTCATGTTGAGGAGCAGATAGAGCTCGGCGGTCTCCGGAAGGTCGCTTTGGATATAAAGGGTTACTTTGTCGGGGTCGAGTCCGCATGCCAGGAATCCAGCCAGGACGGTTTTCACATTTCCATGCAGATCGGCAGGCGTAGGGTGGGTGGTAAGGGAGTGATAGTCGGCAATGAAAAAAAAGCACTGGTTCTCCTCCTGCATCTTCACAAAACTTTTAAGGGCTCCGAAATAACTACCCAGGTGAAGATTCCCTGTGGGACGGATACCGCTGACTACGATGTTCATTGATTAATTGATTGACTGATTGACTGAATGATTGATTGACTGATTGACTGATTGACTGAATTACAAGGGAAAATTGAAAATTGAAAATAGAAAATGACCCCCATTCCTCTAATCGCTAATCCCTAATCGCTAATCCCCAATCGCTGTTCGCTAAAGTTTTATCTCGTCTCCGTTCTTATTATAAAGGTGGTATTCAAGAAAATGATAGGAGTTCTTTTTACCGAGGGTGATGAATTGTCCGAATTTTCGCCACCATTTCCAGCGGTAGTTGAACAGTCCCCGGGTCAGAAAGGCATAGACGAAGGGGTGGACAATCAGGGTAAGGTTTTTCTCATTTTGTTCGCGGATCAGGAAACTCAGGTTGTTTTCAATATCATCGGTAAGCAGGACGGTGGGTCTGATTTCGCCGGAGCCGTCGCAAACGGGGCATTTTTCAAGGATCTGGACATTCATCTCGGGCCGGACCCGTTGCCGGGTAATCTGAACCAGGCCGAACTTGCTGGGTGGCAGGATGGAATGTTTGGCGCGGTCGCGTTTCATTTCATCGCGCAGTTTCTCAAAAAGTTTTCGACGATTCATCCCCTGGGTCATGTCGATAAAGTCGATCACGATGATGCCTCCCATATCGCGCAGCCTCAGTTGACGGGCCACTTCGGTAGCGGCTTCGAGATTGACCTCGAGCGCGTTGGTTTCCTGGTTCTGGTCCTGGTTCACCCGGTGGCCGCTGTTGATATCAATTACATGCAGCGCTTCGGTGTGTTCAATGACGAGGTAGGTTCCGCTTTTGATGGTGACAATTTTGCCAAATGAGTTTTTTATCTGTTTATCGACCCCGTATTGATCGAAAACAGGAACTTTCGCGGTATGGAGTTTAACGATCTGTACTTTATCGGGAGCGATGCGCTGGATATAACTCCGGATATCTTCGTAGATAACCGGGTCGTTGACGATGATGTTGTTAAACGACTCGTTGAGCGCGTCGCGGAGGATGGCCGAGGTACGGTCGATCTCCCCGATGATTTTCTGCGGTGGACGGGCCGTTGAAAGTTTTGTGGTGATGAGTTCCCATTTTTTAAAGAGGTTCCGGAGGTCCGAATCGAGGTCGGCGACCAGTTTATTTTCCGCAACAGTCCGGATGATAATCCCGCAGTTTTTGGGTTTGATGCTGGTGATCAGTCGTTTAAGCCGGTTTCGTTCGTCGGCGCTTTTGATCTTCTGCGATACAGAAATTTTATCGGAGAAGGGGATAAGCACCAGGTACCGGCCGGCGAAGGCAATTTCGGAGGTCACCCGCGGGCCTTTGGTCGAAATGGGTTCCTTGGCGATCTGAACCAGGATGTTCATGTTGGGTTTGAGCACCTGGGTAATTTTTCCGGTCTTTTGAATATCGGTCTCAAGTTCAAAATCGCTGATGGTAAGGGCATTGCCGCTATTCGACTGGCTGTGCCGGATATATTTCAGCAGGGATTGAACCTGGGGGCCCAGATCGAGGTAGTGGAGAAAAGCGTCCTTATCGTAACCAACATCCACGAAAGCGGCATTCAGCCCCGGCATGATCTTTTTGATCCTGCCCAGGTAAATATCGCCAACAGCAAATTCGTTGTTGGTTTTCTCCTTGTTTAATTCTACGAGAAGTTTGTCTTCCAGTAAGGCAATTTCAACCTCGGTGGAGGTCGAGTTGATGATTAATTCCTTATTCACGGTGCGTTGTATGTTAACGAAATCGCGGGCAACAGTCCGCCGATCCGGCATGACCTAAGGAATTGCAGCAGCAGGCAGGTTATTTCTTCTTGTGTCTGTTCTTGCGCAAGCGTTTTTTCCGCTTGTGCGTTGCCATCTTGTGTCTCTTTCTTTTTTTACCACTTGGCATAATGAATCTCCTTTGAAGTTATTACTTCACTTTAACGTGTGATTTTACTTTATTGACGAAGGTCTTTGCGGGCTTGAAAGAAGGGATGTTGTGGGCGGGAATGATAAGGGTGGTGTTCTTTGAAATGTTTCTCCCGGTCTTTTCAGCTCTTTTCTTGATGATAAAACTACCAAAGCCTCTGAGGTAAACGTTTTGACCTGTGGTCATGGAGTTTTTGATGGAGTCCATGAAAGCTTCGACGGTGGCCTGAACGGCAACTTTTTCAATACCAGTCTTATTAGCAATTTCTGCTACAATTTCTGCTTTTGTCATGTTAAAAAAATTAGATAATTATAATATGTTGTTAATGAATGGTTTTTAAAAAAAGGGAAACGGGTTGCAAATATAGGACTTTTTTTCAAAAACAAGGAAAAAATAAACCGGGCTTCGGAACGAAGGCAGAAGAAAGAGTTTTCAATTTACGATTGACATGATTTACGATTGACGAATTATGTTTCGCTATCACGCTACCTCGTTTTTTATTTTATTCGTAAATTCGATTGTCTTTAAATGATTCTTAATGAAAACAGTTGTTCACGATCCTGTATGCCTTCCCCCGGATAGCACTCAAACGATTACCTTACAACAAATAGCGAGCGACAATTCATTATTCACTGGCGCATGGGCAAGGAATATCTTGATTTCCTGTGATCTGTTGGATTACTCGGAACCAATAGTCTTTACTAATAATTTAAAGTCGTCACGAAAAGAAAAGTACCACTGGAAAAGTTCAGGAGCCTCCTTATCTGATTTCAGGGTGTTCCCAAATCCAGCAAGGGACTTTTTAATCATTGAGTACCTGAAAGACAAACCCTCAGATCAAGCAATGGTAGAACTGTTTGATATTAAAGGCGATCGTGTAAAATCAGTTTTACTGCAAGGCCGACAACACGAGGTAATCATTCCTGTTGGCGACCTTATCTCTGGGTCTTATTTGATTAGATATACGATAAACGGAGCTGTTCAAAAATCTTCCAAGGTCATTATCATCCGCTAATTTTTCATTGTATGAATTACAAGATATTCTTGACCGGGATTGTGTGTCTGTTTTTCTCTTACGAATCATATTCGCAGCAATGGATTCGTATTTTCTCAGATACTTCTTCAAATATCGAATTGAAAAAAGTAATAGAGCATTATGATAAAGGTTACTTGTTTTCAGGGGAGAAATACAAAGGGTGGACCTATAATGGTTACCTCATGAAGACTGATATTAATGGATATGTACGATGGTCAATTTCGTATGGAAAACCATCACAAATGAATCAATACACTTCAGTCAGGGAGGCTATCAGTGGAGGCTTGGTTTTGTCTGGTTCTACAAACCAACTGGAATCAGGTTGTACAGATCCCTTGCTGGTAAAAGTAAACAATTGTGGGGAAAAAGAGTGGTGTAAGATTTATAATTCCCAGGACTGTAGTTCATGGATGAAAGACATTGTAACGATTCCAGATAGCGGTTACATTGCATTAATTGACAGGTGGAAGACGGGGGAAGAAAAAAGAATTTGGCTTTTTAATCTGACACCGGAAGGAGAAGTAAACTGGGTGCAAGCTTATGCAACCAATCCACTGTTTTGGTCCGAAATATCACATTCGCTTGTAATGACTACTGATGATGATGTTATTATTACCGGTGAAGCCTATTACCCCGATCCGACCTATCCTGGAAAGAGTATCATTAAAGTTATCCTGATAAAAGTTAAATTGGATGGAACTGCTGTTTTCGAGGTGCCCTGGGGAACAAATAATGGCGTGTACAGCGATGGCAGGCAATCGGTGGTTGATTTGAAAAATAATATCTATACTGCCGGCCGGCGTGCCAGAACAACGGCTCCGGGAGGAGATTCACCGTGCCTGTTTAAAACATCAAAGAATAGCGAGCCAGTCTTTTACAAAGACCTCAAATCCACTTCCGGCTTGGGAATTTCAACGTCAATTAGTTGGTTTCAGGATTCATCACTGGTGCAATGTTTGGGTTGGAAGCCACCCTCAGGAATAGACACTACTGGGGTTATTCGCACAGATACAATGGGAAATATCCTGAATGAAAAGGTTTTATTGATAAATGCTGCCAGTGGGTTTTTCAGTTCAGATATAACTTACAATAACCGGGTAATTCTTGCCGGAACGGTCGCCTCAGGAGGTTTGATCAAAACCTATGCCTTCAAACTCACCTCCGATCTCGAGTACGACAGCGTTTATACCCGGCCTTTCACCTACGACAGCCTCTGCCCGCACCCGATCGTGTCGGATACCGTGCCATTGGACGATTGCGAGGTGGTGATCGTGGGATTGGACGATGCGGAGCAGCATCCCGAAAAGACCAAACTACAAATATATCCCAACCCTGCCGGAGGTCAGGTCAACATTGTTATGCCCCAGTACCTTGTAAGGCAAAACCCGGGAAGCATCCTGTCATCCACAACCACCTATTTCCGGTGGGACAAAACCCGGTTGGACATTCTCAGTATTACCGGCAAACTGATGTTCACGATGGAGATTCCCAAACAACAAGCCACCGTTCAGGTCAATACCTCGGCCTGGCCGGCGGGGATGTACTTCGCCAGGGTGGTGTTTATGAATGAGAGTGTGGCGGAAGGGAAAATCCTGATAATTTACGATTGACATGATTGACGATTTGCGAATTATGTCAATTTTATAAATTCTTCTACATCAATGTTTGCCTGGCGTAAAATGGCCCGTAACGTTCCTTCCGGCATATCACCCGAATGATTTGGTACAGTGGTATATCTGTTTGTCAATGGATTATGCCAAATTTCATGGCTTCCTGCGGCTTGTCGATGAAAAATAAATCCAGACAGTTTTAGTATCCGGACAATATCGCGGTATCTGAATCCTGCGAGCTGCCCCATCTAAACTCCAATAACCAAAGGGTAATCAAAACTGTCGGAGAAGGACCGTAGCCCGGAGATCTGCCCTTCCTGGGCCTCGATTAATTTTTTTGCAACATCTTTAGCGATTTCAATGGTCTCAGATATCGTTCTGCCTTGTGCAATCAGTCCCTGTACATTATCGGAGGTAGCAAGATAAAAGCCTTCCGGTAATCTTTCGATATGCAAATTCACTATTCGTTCCATCTGATTCGCATTTTTGTCAAAATTAATAAAAATTTGAGGGATGGCTGTTTTTTGGATACAACTTTTTGGTTGTTAGTTCAATTATTCCCCATCAATCATTAATATGCTAACTTTGATATCAGCATAGGCGACTGCTTTATTTATGAACTACAAGATATTCTTGACAGGAATAATTATTCTGTTTTGTTATTTTGGATCCAATGCCCAACAATGGATTCGTGTTTATGGTGATAGTCTAAGCACACTTGTTTACTCCTTATCGGAACAATACGATAAAGGTTTTTTATTTTCCGGCAGTGAATACGACAATGCTTATTTTGCCAAAGGCTTGCTGTTTAAAACTGATATTAACGGGTATCCTTTATGGCAAAAATCGTACGGAAACGCAAGTAGCTATTTTCCATTTTTTAATGCACGACCTACCCTGAGTGAAGGGATTATTGAAATCGGAATAACCAATAAACTGCAATCAAGTTGTACGGATCCGTTTATTATCAAATTGAACAATTGTTTTGAGAAAGAATGGTGTAAAATATACAATGCCCCGGGTTGCAATTCTGGAGGTATGGATATCGAAACAATCGAGGACAATGATTATATTGCATTAATAAGTGGTTGGAAATCTGGAAATCAAGAACAGATATGGCTTTTCCGTTTAGACTCATTGGGAGAGGTTATCTGGAGCCAGGTTTATTTAACTGACTCGATATTTTCTTCAGAGGTTTCATTTTCATTAACAAAGACATCCGACTCATATATTGTCGTAACTGGCGAAGCTTATTATCCTGATCCAACCTATCCCGGAAAGAGCATCATCAAAATTATCCTGATCAAGGCAGCATTGGACGGCACTTCCATTTTCGAGGTTCCCTGGGGAACCAATAACGGAGTGTATAGCGATGGCAGGTTATCAATAGTTGACAATAATAACAATATCTATACGTCAGGAAGACGGGCCAGGACATCTGCACCCGGAGGGGATTCACCCTGTATGTTTAAAACTTCGAATAATGGCAACCCTGTATTTTATAAGGATCTAAAGACTTCTTCATCTCTTGGGGAAGCTACGACGATCAACTGGTTTCAGGACTCAACGATGGTATTGTGCGCCGGATGGCTTGGTGCAGGCACTGATACAACCGCGGTTATCAAGACAGATTCGAATGGAAATTTCATCAAGCAGAAAACATTACTTCTCAATAAAGAAGATATCATTCGTGCCTCTGATATTACTTATAATAATAGAATTATAGTCGGGGGCCCAGTGTTTAACAACACAACCATGAATTGGCAGACCTATGCCTTCAAACTCACCTCCGACCTTGAATACGACAGCATTTATACCCGGCCCTTCACCTACGACAGCCTTTGCCCGCACCCGATCGTATCAGATACCGTGCCGTTGGACGATTGCGAGGTGGTAATCGTGGGATTGGACGATGCCGAACAGCATCCCGAAAAGACCCGGCTGCACATCTACCCGAACCCAGCCGCGGAGCAGGTCACCATCGTTATGCCCCAATACCTGGTCAGGCAGAATCCGGGAAGCATCCTGTCATCCACAACCACTTGGTTCCAGTGGGATAAAACAAGGTTGGACATTCTCAGTATTACCGGCAAGCTTATGTTCACGATGGAGATTCCCAAACAACAAACCACCGTGCATATCAACACCTCAGCTTGGCCGGCGGGGATGTACTTCGCCCGGGTGGTGTTCATGAACGAGAGCGTGGTGGAAGGGAAATTGGTTGTTGACTTTTAGTCAACAACCAATTTACGATTGACAGGTTAAAAGTATTTTTAGAGAATAAAAAGCCGAAAATATTTTGTAAATTTGTATGTCATCTTAAAGATGACTGAAGCATCACGTGTTAAGAAAGATTCGTCGGGTTCAGGATTCCCATTTAAACCTTTTCTTATCTAAGAGTGGCCTAAGACTTGTCTAAGTCTGGTCTAAGGCTACGTCATGTGAAGTGTCTGTGTCTACTGAAAAAACTATATGACCTGTACTGAAAAAACTATACAGACAAACGCATTCGGTGCGGTACACCAATCTGATCAGGCGGAACCCTGCAGAGAAAATGAAAGTTAATTTACGATTGACATGATTTACGATTGACGAATTAATTATTTTCGCTACCACGCTACAATGCAATTTATTTTCGTTATTGATTTTTCATGGATTTCACCACAACTATAATCGACTGGTACCTGCAGAACAAGCGGGATCTCCCCTGGCGGAGAACCCGGGATCCGTATCTCATCTGGGTTTCTGAAATTATCCTGCAACAAACCCGGGTCGAACAGGGGTTGCCATATTTTATCAATATCACCCGTGCTTACCCCGATATCAGGTCATTGGCCGGGGCTGAAGAGCAGGAGCTGTTAAAACTATGGCAGGGATTGGGTTATTACTCCAGAGCCCGGAACATGCTCGCTGCATCGCGGGTGATCATGGACCGATACCACGGCGTGTTCCCGGGCGATTATGCCTCCATCAAAGCGTTAAAAGGGATTGGCGATTATACAGCCGCGGCCATCGCCTCCATCGCATTTAATTTGCCCTGCCCGGTGGTGGATGGCAACGTGTTGCGCCTGTTTTCAAGATTTTTCGGAATCGAAAGGCCCGTCGATACCGCCCCGGGAAAGAAAGAGATCCGGGATCTTGCCCTGGCCCTGATCGACCCTGACCGCCCGGGAGATTTCAACCAGGCCGTCATGGAATTCGGCGCCACCCTTTGTGTTCCGTCCAACCCGGGTTGTGCCGGCTGTTGCCTTCGCTCAGGATGCCTGGCGTACAAAACCGGGAGGGTGCACCTGCTGCCAAAAAAATCAATAAAACCTGTAATCAGGGACCGTACGCTGCATTACATGGTGATGACCTACCGGGAGGGCAATGAACCGGGTTTGTTTGTGAAACAAAGGGATGGAAACGATATCTGGCGTAATCTCTTTGATTTTCCTCAGTACCCGGAGGATTCCGGTTCGGCTGATGCCGGGCCCTTACCCCTGAAAAAGCTCACGCGATGGTTCGCCCCGCATCATCCTGAGTTCCATGGTGTCACCGGTCCGGTGAAACACAAGCTGACCCATCAGAATCTGTCGGTCTGGTTTTACCATTTTCATTTTTCGGTTAAGCCCCGGTTGCCCTATCAGGCGGTGACCTTCAGCGATCTGAAATTCTTTCCCGTGCCAAGATTAATCGACCGTTATCTCAGGGATTTATTTATCTTTGCCCCCGATTTTTTAAATTTTGAAATGGACGACGGACCTGCGCGAAGCAACAAGATCAATCCACCCCTGCACTGAAAGGTGTCGCACCGGGTATGACCCGGCGTGTTGCATCCTTCCATACAGCGGAATAAAAAGAGAAGGAGGCACCCATGACATCGCAAATGACCTTCTATTTAAGTCAGATTCTCGGAAAGAATTACATCTCTGACGACGGTACCATTCTCGGGAGGATCAAAGATTTTTTAATCGATCAGTCCACCCTTCCGGGCAAGGAAAATGAGCCTGTACGGCCGAAAGTAGTTGCCATCCGGGTGAAAAAGGGAGCCCAGACCCGGGTCCTTGATTTTTCATCGTTCGAAATAAAAAAATTCAAAAGGCAATGGCGCATAACCTGCCTGGAGATCCATGATATTTCGCCCGGGTTGTTCCATAACAGTTTGTGGCTTGCCGAAAACGTGCTGGACAAGCAGATCGTTGATATCCATGGCCGGAAACTGGTACGGGTTAACGATATCCGGATGGTGATCATCCCGGCCGGCACTTACGTGATCGCGGTAGATGTCGGTTTTGACGGGTTGTTGCGACGGGTGGGAATTGAAAAACCTTTTCAGATCCTGCTCGGTCCGCTCCGGATCAATATTCCGGGAAAATTTATTTTGTGGGATGATATCGAGGCGGTTGGATTGTCGAATTCCATGCTGAAACTCTCCCGGCCGACTTCCCGGCTGAACACCCTGCACCCCTCTGATCTGGCGGATATCATTGAGGAGTTGGACCTGACAACGCGGACCTACCTTTTCGCATCGCTCGATGAGGAGCAGGCGGCCGATGTGCTGGAGGAGCTGGAACCCCATGCCCAGATCCGGCTGGTCGAAAGTCTTCCGGTCGAAAAAGTTGCCGATGTACTTGAAAAGATGCCTGCCGATGAAGTGGCCGACCTCCTCGATGCCCTCAATGATGAACAGGCCGAGAAGCTGCTGGAAGAGATGGAAAAGGAATCATCTGAGGAGGTCAGGGAACTTCTCGAGTACCAGGATCAATACGTGGGTTCGCTCATGACTACCGATTTCTACTCTTTTCATGAGGGGATGACGGTAGCGCAAACCCTGGAGGAGTTGAGGCGTCAGCAACCCGAACCGGCCCACATCCATACCCTGATCATCACCGACCAGAAGGAGCGCTTTGTTTCGGTTATCTCGCTTGGCGAACTCGTTCTGGCCGATCCCGAAAAAACGCTTCACGACATCATGAAAAAGAACCCGGTGACGGTTTTCGATAACGATAAGGTTGATTCATTGGCCGGTCTCGTTTCAAAGTACAACCTGCTTGCTGTACCGGTCATCAACAAAAACCGGATGACCGAAGGAGTGGTCGTGGTGGAGGATATCGTGGATGATCTTTTAAGCAGCCGTAAAACGAAATAGTACCCGATCCATTATTCCCTGAAAAAAAGTTGAAAATCAGTATTACCTTTTGCCGTCCGGCCCGATTAACCTTAAAAATTAAGTACATTTGTTCACGGAGTTTTAACCAAAAAAATTAATTGTTATGGCAACTGGAGTCAATAAAGTGATTCTGATCGGGAATCTGGGGAGAGATCCGGAAATTCAGAATTTTGAGAACGGCGTAAAGAAGGCGGCATTCACCCTGGCCACCACGGAGACTTACAAAGGGAAAGATGGTGAGAAGGCGACCCACACGGAGTGGCACAACATCGTTTTGTGGAGGGGCCTCGCCGACATCGCGGAGAAATGGTTAAAAAAGGGACAGACCATTTACCTTGAAGGCAGGATTCGCAGGAGGGATTACGAGGATAAAGAGGGTCAGAAGAAATTCATTTTCGAGATCCTGGGCGATTCCATGCAGATGCTTGGCGGAGGTCAGCGTCGTGGAGAAGAGGGACCGGGAATCGCACCGGCTACCGAAGCGACCCGGGAGGATTTTCCTTCGGTCAACGGTGGGGTCGAGGATGACCTGCCCTTCTGAAATGATCCGGGGTGAGTGGGTGCACCGGTGTGTAACTTGAACAAATCGACATAATCTGAAGTTCGGAATGCGGAACATATTCAATCGTTTACCAGTTCTTTTCAAGACCGGCTTTCATGATTTTTCAGCTTTTCCTGAATTTCATGCTACCCGTCAATGGTTCAGACGCTACCCGTGGTTGCACCCCTTCACCTCCTTATCCATTTTTCTGTTACTCTTCCTTTTCATGCTTTCCTGTTCCGGCTCATACACACCGAAGCCCAGGGGTTATTACCGCATCGATTTCCCGGTAAAAAATTACCAGATGTTCGACACTACCTTCCCCTATGCTTTTTCATTTCCCGTTTATGCTTCTGTGACGCCTGACCGAAGCAAACTGGCAGAACCTTACTGGATCAATATCAATTATCCGCAATTTCACGCCACGTTGCACATTAGTTACAAGCCCGTTCACGGCAATCTTGCCAGCCTGCTTGAAGATGCCCGGACCCTGGTGAACAAGCACATACCCAAGGCCAGCGCCATTACCCAACGTGAATACGCCGATCCCTCCAGGAATGTTTTCGGATTGATCTACGACATCCGGGGAGCCGACGCCGCATCGGCTATACAATTTTACCTGACCGACAGTACACGCCATTTTGTAAGAGGCGCGCTTTACTTCAACATGGTCCCGAACAACGATTCACTGGCCCCGGTTATCGACTTTCTCAGGGTCGATCTGGAGCACATGATCCATACCTTTACCTGGAAATAATGAAGTTGTCATGATCGAAACCATAAAATTCGGAACCCTGCGTTGGTCGCATATCACCCGGCCCACGGAAGAGGATTTGCAGGCGCTCAAAGCACGCTATCATTTCCATCACCTGGATCTGGAAGACTGCAGGACTGAAGTGAATCTCCGTCCGAAAATCGATATTTATGATGATTATTATTTTGTGATCCTCCATTTTCCTGCCTTTGGCGTGACCGAACAGTTCATCGAAACCCGTGAAATAAAGTTCTTCTGGGGAAAGGATTACCTGATCAGTCTCGGGAAATCACAATGGTTGTTGAAGGAGCTGTTCAACAGGGAAAAAGCCAAGTCGCAGGCAACCGGCCGGATGGAGGTGGGAAGCAGCGATGCCCTCTTCTACCAGATCCTGGATCATCTGACCAAAGATACCCAGCGGTTGGTGGAGCAGGTCGATAAAAACGTGGACGACTGCGGAAAGGCGATCTTCGGTAAAAAGGCGGAACAGCTCATTGAAAAGATCTCGAAAACCCGGAAAAACGTTATCCTTCTTAACACCATGTTCAAGCCCCAGATCGTTTTGTTCAATAAACTTCAGAGCGGGGCTATCAAGGGATTTGCCGACGATATGGAAGACTACTGGGGGAACATAATGGATTACTATCAAAAGATCTGGGACATGGTCGAAGATGACGGGGAGTTGATAAAAGGATATTCCATGACCTTTGATTCCCTGCAGGTTAACAAGACCAACGAGGTGATGAAGATTCTCACGCTGGTTTCATCGATCCTGCTTCCCCTTACATTCATTGCCAGTCTTTACGGCATGAATATCAAGTTACCGGTACAGGATCATCCATTTTCTTTCTACATTGTTTCAGGATCCATGGCCCTGCTGGCCATTCTGATGGTGATATTTTTCAAGATCAAGAAATGGATGTGATCAGGAGGGATCTTCCTTCTGGTTCATGACGTCCAATTGTCGCTGGATACCCTCTTCGTGAACAGCCCGAAGCAGTTCCATGAGGAATTCGCGGCTCAGCCCCAGGTTTATCCCGTTTTCGATCCTTTCACGGATCAATTGGTTCCATCTCCTGATCTGGAGGATCGTGATTCCGTTATCCTTTTTATATTGTCCGATCTCTTCCACGATATTCATCCGGCGGGCCAGGATCTCAAGCAGTTCAACATCGAGTTTATCGATTTCGGAACGCAACGCTTCAAGCTTGTTCTCAAATTCCGGGGGGCCTGACTCATGCCGGATGATCAGGGAGCGGAGTATCGTGGCGAGGTGATCGGGTGTGATCTGCTGATTTTTATCGGTAAGCGCTTTCGAAGGCTGGTGGTGGACTTCGATCATTACGCCATTCATTTCCAGGTCGAGGGCTTTCTGGATGGTTGCGGGGATCAGTTCCCGGTTTCCGCAGATATGGCTTGGATCGACCAGAACCGGGAGGGTGGGGCAGAGGCTTTTCAATTCGATGGGGATCTCCCACATAGGGGCGTTCCGGTAAACCGACCGGTTAAAAAACGAGAATCCGCGATGGATGGCGATGAGTTTATGAAATCCCATCTGATTCAGACGTTCGATGGCGCCCACCCAGGTTTTCAGATCGGGATTCAGCGGATTTTTAACCATGACGGGGATGTTCCGGTCGCCAATGGCTTCCCCGATCTCCTGCACGGCAAATGGATTGACCACGGTGCGGGCGCCGATCCACAGTATATCAATCCCATGGTCGAGGGCTTCGCGAACGTGCCCGGGGTTGGCGACCTCAACCGTAAGCAACAAACCGGTCTCTTCCCTGGCCTTACAAAGCCATTTCAGTCCGCGGGTTCCGACGCCTTCGAAAGAACCGGGGCGGGTGCGCGGTTTCCAGATACCGGCGCGGAAGACCCCGACCTGCGGGTTCCGGGCAAGGGCGACTGCCGTCTCCATGACCTGGAGCTCACTTTCGGCGCTGCACGGCCCTGCAATAACCAATGGAATGGCCGGCGCCGCAAGCCAGTCACGCAATGGCGTAATATGTATGTCAGAGGTCACAGCCTGCAAAGGTACGCAATCTCAAAAGCTTCTGTTCTGAATTTTGGTCAGGGGCGCCAGAAGATCAGCTTCCAGATGTTGCCGACCACTTTAAAGGCTGATACCACCATGGCGATGATAAACAGGATCGGCAGAATACGGTCAATCCAGGCGAGATTAAGATAATGGCTGAAATCAAATGGATAGATAAAGTAGAGGGTCATCACGGTTAAAAAGGAGGATGCTTCCATGATGATCCGCGAGAGATACCTGAGCATCCTGAAATCGAATATCCACATCAGGGCATTTCCGCCGATCTGGATCAGAATGTTGACATTCAGGATCCAGAGTACCGCGCCATAGTTACCGCCAATAAATCCGGGATTCCAGTCGGGAATTTTGTTTACGATCCACAAAAAGATCAGGTTAAAGATGATATTACCGACATATTCGCCTTTTCTTTTTCCGTATGACTTTTCGTCACAATGTCGTTTTCCGAATTCGTCGCATTTCCTGGCCCAACGGGGCATATGTTCATGGGTAGTGGTGTTCATGTGTAAAGTTTGGTTCTTTGACGAGGTAAGGGCCGACAGGTTACAAACCGGCGGCATCCGATTTTCTATCCCAAACCCGATCATACCCAATGCGGCCGGATTGTATTTCAGGCGCCTGAAGTCAATTCCTGTAACGCCGGTGTGGTCGGGGAATAAATCATCAGGCTTATTTGTTCGCGACAATTCTGTAAATTTGCGGCTTCATTTTCAGAAATCTTATGGAACACACGAGAAGAAACAAGATCTGCGATCTGCTGAAATCGATAGATTACGGACGGGATGTGACCGTCAAGGGTTGGGTCAGGACCAAAAGGGACAAAAAAACCTTCGGATTTATTGAATTGAATGACGGTTCTACCATTAAAAACATTCAGATTATTGTTGACTTTGCAACGGTTTATGGTAATACAACTGGCAATTTGCCGGATCAGGCTGCTTTAAATAACTGGAAAGAGGTGTCGACCGGCGCCTGTATTTGTGTGACCGGGAAGCTGGTGGAATCTCCTGCCGCCGGGCAGCCGGTTGAGATTCAGGCTGAACGCATCGAGGTTTACGGTACGGCTGATCCTTTAACCTACCCCTTGCAGAAGAAGGGGCACACTTTGGAATTTTTACGGGATATTGCCCATCTTCGTCCGCGTACGAATACTTTCGGGGCGATCTTTCGCATCCGGCACGCGATGGCATTTGCAATTCATAAGTATTTCAACGACCATGGTTTTTTCTACATCCACGCGCCGATCATCACCGGGTCGGATGCCGAAGGCGCCGGCGCCATGTTCCGGGTCACCACGCTTGATGATCAGGATCCACCCCGGTTACCCGACGGACATATAGATTATTCACAGGATTTTTTCGGCAAAGAGACCAACCTGACGGTAAGCGGCCAGCTCGAAGCGGAGCTCGGGGCGCTTGCTTTATCGCTGGTTTACACTTTTGCGCCGACCTTCCGGGCCGAAAACTCAAACACGCCGCGGCATCTGGCCGAATTCTGGATGATTGAACCCGAGATGGCTTTTTACGACATCAACGACAACATGGATCTGTCGGAGGATTTTCTGAAGTATTTGATTCAGTACGCGCTTGACCACTGTTATGATGATCTTGAATTTCTGAACAGATTGTATGATCAGGAATTGATTGACCGGCTGAAAGGGATTGTGGGTACCCGTTTTGAACGGCTTCAATATACGGAGGCTATCGATATCCTGAAGGCTTCGGGCCAGCAGTGGGAATTTCCGGTCGACTGGGGCACGGATCTGCAGGCAGAGCATGAGCGGTACCTGGTTGAAAAACATTTCGGTAAGCCGGTCATTCTTACGGGTTACCCCAAAGAGATCAAGGCTTTTTATATGAAGCAGAATGACGATGGGAAGACCGTCAGGGCAATGGATGTGCTTTTCCCGAAGATCGGAGAGATCATCGGAGGCAGTCAGCGCGAGGAGAACTATGACCTGTTGGTCAAGCGGATTCATGAACTGAACATACCGGAGAAGGATGTATGGTGGTATCTGGATACGCGTCGCTTCGGAACAGCGCCCCACTCAGGCTTCGGCCTGGGTTTTGAACGGCTGATCCTCTTTGTAACCGGGATGTCGAATATCCGGGATGTTATCCCATTTCCCCGGACCCCGAAAAATGCTGAATTCTGATTGACAAAGAATTCCGGTTTGATTTCTTCTGTAGAAAATTCCGCTGACCGGAAACCCTGGTCCGGGTAAAAATTATAATATGGCCAGGAAATGATTTCGATCTGTTTTTTTTGTAATTTAGCCGTAGGAAAATTAAGATGGATAAAAGTTGGGTATTAAAACCGCAGGGGGATTCGGCAATTACAAAAGAATTGTCGCAATGTCTGGGTATCGGAGTGTCGCTTACCAACCTCCTTGTGCAGCGGGGAATCACCACTTTTGAGGGAGCCAAGACATTCTTCAGGCCTTCCTTATCGGATCTTCATGATCCTTTCCTGATGAAGGATATGGATAAGGCCGTTACCCGTATCGCGGAGGCCATCACGAATCATGAAAAAATACTGGTTTACGGCGATTACGATGTTGACGGAACATCGGCAGTGGCGCTTGTTTACACGTTTCTTCAAAGCTTTTATACAGAGATTGATTTTTACATTCCCGACCGGTACGATGAAGGATATGGCATATCGGTGAAGGGGATTGATTTTGCTTACGATGCCGGATTCAAGCTGGTCATCGCACTCGATTGCGGGATCAAGGCAGTCGAAAAGGTGGCGTATGCCAAAAGCAAAGGGATCGATTTTATCATCTGCGATCACCACCGTCCGGGAGCCGACCTTCCGCCGGCCAGCGCGATCCTCGATCCCAAACGGGCGGATTGTTCCTATCCTTACAAGGAGTTGTCGGGTTGCGGGATCGGATTCAAGCTGGTTCAGGCCTATGCCCAATTTTTCGGGATCGATTTTGAAAAGCTGATTCAATATCTTGACCTCGTCGTTATTGCCATTGCATCCGACATTGTCGACATTACCGGCGAAAACAGGGTTCTGGCTTATTTCGGGTTGAAGCTGATCAACACGAAGCCAAGGCCCGGGCTGGAGGCATTGCTCCGCTATTCCAGCGTACTTAAAAACGATGATGGCAGCGGGAGGTACGTTTTCAACCGGGAACTTACCATCACCGATCTGGTCTTTATGATTGGCCCGAGGATCAATGCCGCGGGCCGTATTGAAAGCGGTAAGAATTCGGTCAGGCTGCTGATCACCCAGGATCCGGGAGAGGCGAACCTGCTGGCAGAGCAAATCAACGCTTACAATACCGAGCGAAAAACGCTCGATTCGCTGGCCACCCAACAGGCCATGGCCATGATAGAGGGCGATGAAAAGCTCCGGAACGCGCGTTCCACAGTAATTTATCATCCTGAGTGGCACAAGGGAGTCATCGGGATTGTAGCCTCACGCCTTACGGAAAACTTTTACCGACCCACGGTGGTATTGACTCTGTCGAACGGACTGATCACCGGATCTGCAAGGAGTGTAAGGGATTTTGATATCTATGAGGCCGTGGATGCCTGCAGTGATCTTCTGGAACATTTCGGGGGTCATAAATTTGCGGCAGGATTGTCGTTGCAACCCGGAAACCTGGAGGCGTTCTGCGCCCGGTTTGAGGCGACGGTGAGCAGCCGGCTGGAAGGTATTGAACTGGTTCCCGTACTGGAAATTGATGCACCCCTTTCGCTCAGCGAGATCAATTCAAGGTTTTATGGTACGCTGAAACAGTTCGCCCCGTTTGGCCCGGGAAATATGGCACCTGTTTTCATGACCCGGGGTGTGATGGATGCCGGAGGATCACGCATCGTTGGTAAAAACCACCTGAAATTATCGGTTGTACATCCCGAAATTGCGGGAGGACCCTTTTCGGCCATTGCTTTTCAGCAGGGAGAACATTTCGGACTGATCGAAAAACAGATCCCCTTCAACATCTGCTATCATGTGGAGGAGAATGAATGGAATGGGTCCGTTAACCTTCAGCTGAACATCAAGGATATAAAATTCTTCGATTAGCACCGTTCACTTCCAAAGCAAACGCCCATCCGGCGCGCTTTCTCAATCAGCGGATGATCACCGGGTACAAGACGGAGTTTTCCGCCTACTTCTGATAAAGGTACTGAGGTTACTTCCATTCCCTTTTGCGCAACCATCTGTCCGAATTTTTTCTGGGCGATCAGTTCAACGGCCTGGGCTCCGAAACGGGTCGCCAGAACCCGGTCCATCGGCGAAGGGCTGCCGCCACGCTGTATATAACCAAGGATGGTTTCACGGGTCTCGAGCCCGGTGAGCTGCAGGATGTTGCTGGCAATGTAATGTCCGGCTGATTCCCCCTTGGGAACCGGGATCCCTTCGGCCACGACGACAATGGAGTAAGGTTTTTTATTGATGGCTCTTTTCTTCAGACAGCGTGCTACCGTATCGATGTCGAATTCGATTTCGGGAAGCAGGATGACATCCCCGCCGCTGGCCATTCCGGAATATAAGGCCAGCCAGCCCGCATGGTGCCCCATAACCTCGATGACCATGATGCGCTTGTGGCTGTTGGCGGTGGTATGAAGACGGTCGATGGCCTCGGTCGCGATCCACAGGGCGGAATCAAAGCCAAATGTTACGTCGGTCCCCCACACATCGTTGTCGATGGTCTTGGGAATACCAATAATGTTCAAACCAACTTCCGATAACTGGGAAGCTGTACGCTGGGTTCCGTTCCCGCCGATGCAGACCAGGGCATCGAGGCCCAACTCCTGGTAATGTTTTTTTATCAGCTTGGGCTTGTCAATCGCGTTGAAAACACTGCCTTTTTTGAACGGGTTCTCGCGGGAAGTCCCTAAAATGGTACCACCCAGCGTGAGAATGCCCGAGAGGAGGTTCTCCTCCAGGTTGATGTACTCTTCGTTGATCAGGCCAAGAAAACCGGATGAAATTCCGATAACCTCCATCCCGTATTCCAGGATTGCGGTCTTCCCGACTCCCCTGATGGCTGCATTGATTCCCGGACAATCACCGCCGGCAGTAAGGATTCCGATACGCATAAATAAAAAATCAAATTAGCGAATAGCGAATAGGGATTAGCGAATAGTAAATAGGGATTAGCGATTAGTGATTAGCGATTAGTGATTAGCGAACAGAGAAAAAATCAATTCATAATTTTCACATCCTCACATCCTCAAATTCTCAAATTTTCTCATTAGCACATTTTCAATCGTAAATCATGGCAATCGTAAATCAATTTTTCCGGTCACTTGAGTTCGAACGTTCCTTCGCCAATCGCTTTGTCATCGGCGAATACCGAAACGACGTACCTCCCCTTCATGGCTGGTTTATCGGTATCTTTCTTGGTCCAGGCTACGCAAACGTTCATGGCCTTTCCCTCGTAAGCGATATCCTCGCGGAGCGAGTACGGAAGCGTTTGTCCGTTAAAAACAAAGGTGTCGTACTTGCTCTTGATGACCACCACATTGTCGGGTCTTTGAATCCTGATGTAGATGATCTTTTTACCGGAAGTAACCAGGGGATTCTCGCCGATCGTAAAGCAGATCCGGATCCGGTCGGTACGGCTGGCCTTATCGGTAATCTGTTCTTTGGAGCCGCCCGATTTGAGTTTGTAAGGTTTGGCAGTAACATCGTAAGCCTTCAGAAAAGTAGCCTGGTTCATCTTCTCACGGAGTTCTTCCTTATCTTTCATCAGGCTTTGATTCCGGTTCTGCTCAGTCTTTACTACCTGACGTATCCGGTCGTTTTCGGCGGTCAGTTCACGGTTTACGGTATAGAGTGAATCCATCTGATGCACATAGCCCTGGGCAACTTTCTGGAGCCGGGCCAGTTTTTTCCGGATGATGTTGTATTCGTATTCCGTGTCGAGCAGCTTCCGGATCTCAAGGGCATTTTGCTGGATGATGCTGTCTTTGACTTTGAGGGAATCCGAGAGGGCGCCGTACGAAACTTTTATGGTGTTGTGCTCTGTCATCAGTGAATCGAGATCGTGCTGAAGTTCGACTTTCTCAGCTTCCTTAGCCTTGATCATTTTCAGGAGTTGGGAACGCTGGATGAAAAGCCAGAACAGCAGGGCAAGGATGACCAGTGACAGAATTGCCACGAAAACTTTATACTTTCTTGAAGAGGTGTTTGATTCTTCCATGGTCTGTCTGATTTTTATTTCGGTTCCATCAGTGGGCTGAGGTGCCGGTTTGAAGGATTACTTTCCCGTGGTCATCCACGATTTCTTTCAGCCACCATTTCGGATAACCGGGTTGAGAAGGCATTACCGGAACGCCATAAGGGTTGCTTTCAAATTTGCCATCTTTTTCCTTTTTTACATTGCCGTCCATATATTTCACGAAGAGATACTGGAACAGTTCCTGCCAGCGCTTCACCGTTGCCTGTCCCGTTTTCACGGAGTAGTCGGTGATGTATTTTATACCCGAAGCCTTGTCTTTTTTATACAGTTCCATGGCTTTTTTATCAATCAGTGCGGTGGTTTCTTCGACATACTTTTTCTCAAGTTCCTGCTGAACCGGCTGTATGTCTTTGATCATGTAATCGTACTTGGTATAAGCCCAGTTGGAGACCATGTTGAAGATCCAGAAGGCGGAGGTGTTGCTGAAGTGGTACAAATCTCCGTTGCCCACGCGGTACGCCTCGGGAACGCGGGTCATGCCGCAGTACATGGGTGAATAGACCATGGTATAGGTATCGTCGAGTCCGAACCAAAAGATTCCCCCGATGGGATCGGGCAACCAATTGCGAGACTGGGCCACGAAGACGAAACCGGTTTGCTGTGTCGAGGTGGCGCGTTCATGAACATAATCGACACTGTCGACCTTCCAGGTCATCGGACGCCAGCGATACGGGCAGTGGAACGGGCCGGCGCCGAGGTCGTTGTTCATATCCATTTTGGTACCTTCATAGTGGTCACGCATGAGGTTCATCACATCCTGCACGCTGATCTTCTTATCGGGTTTGATCCAGAGGGGCATCCGGTTCGTGGCGTAACCATATTTGCCGTTCACGATATGTCCCATGGCATAGTCCTGATACATTCCCATGTTTGAATTGACCCGGTTGAACATTGCCCAAACCCTCGCTTCGCAAGCTCTGGCTCCGCTGAAATCGACCGGAGCGTAAGTATCAGAAAAGCTGAATTCCTTATCCTCGCCATTGAACCATCCCATTTTGCGGGCAAAGGTGATTACATCGGGGGCGTAAAGGCAATTTTCGGGATCGTTCATCGGAAACTGGGTTATGCGGGGGTGGTTGGCATGGCCGCTGACATAACCGTCGGGAATACGCATGGCAACCCATACGGCGCCCTTTTCCACTTTCCCTTTTCCGATCAATTCCACGATCCAGGCCTCATTGGCATCGGAGACAGAAAACGATTCCCCGCTGCTCGCGTATCCGTAATTGGCAACCAGTTCACCCATGATGCGGATGGCTTCGCGGGCGGTTTTGGCACGCATGAGGGAGACATAGATCAGCGCCCCGTAATCACAGATGGCCCCGGGCTGTTCAGCCAACTCTTCCCGGCCGCCAAAGGTGGTCTCACCAATGGCAACCTGGTGTTCATTCATGTTCCCGATAACATTGTAGGTGTGTTTTACCTGCGGGATCTTTCCGAGCGGTTTGCCGGTATCCCATTCAACGACCTCAAACATGCTCCCTGCAGGCCAGTCGCTTGCAGGCCAGTGATAAAGCTCGCCAAACAGCGTGTGTGAATCAGCCGAATAGGTGATCATTACCGATCCATCGGTGGTTGAACCTCTGGTAAAAATAAAATTGGTACAGGCAGGTGCTTTCGTGTAAATGCCGGCAACACTCATCATGAACAGAAAAAGAAAAACAGATTTACGCATAAAGATTAGATTGATTTTGGATTTATTATTTTGGGTGATGCATTCAGGTATTCAGATCAAGTAACATTCAATCAGTTGTTTAGACAACGAACCTATGTTTCAGGCTTCAAAGCTACAAAATATTTCTGAGATCAGCGATGCTGTCAGGTTTATCCGGCAGATTTCGGGAAATCAGCCTGAAAAACCCATCCGCGGTATAAAAAATCATTACATTTGTCGACCGATCTTCACGAAACATGAGAAAAGCGCTGTTGATCCTCTTTCTTTTTATTTCGATCCTGAATATTTCGGGTCAGCCTGTGTCGGATACGACCACATCGAAATCGCCGGTAACGGCAACAACAAAAAAATTCAGGAACATGGCATTGGGGTTTTCCGCAGGATATTCAATGGTTTTAGGCAAATACGGCGCTACCGATCCGAAGGATAAAAAGTCGGGCTTTGCCTCCGGGGGATGGCAGGCCCAGATCTCCTTTGACTGGATGGGGAAGAACCATTTCGGGCTGGAGTTAAGATATATTTTTCAGCAGAATCCGTTGAAAGATTCGGCCGACCATGTTTATCCCGAAGGCCAGAGCTATACGCTGGGTACCGGGAGCTGGAGCAATCATTACCTGTTGATCGGTCCGGTTTTCGAGACCACTGTGAAACGGGTTCAGATTTCTGCACAGGTACTTGGAGGGTTAATCTATTCTTTCAGTTCCAATTTTAACACGACCGATCCATATTCAGGTAACAACAACCACAACCAGGGCGCCGGGTTTGCCTTACAACTCGGAGCAGGAGCCGGGTATCTGGTAACGCCCCGATTCATCGTACGTATGCAGGTTGATTTTTTGGCAGGATGGCCTGGAAAAGAGCGACAATACGCTTCCCAGTTTATTCGCTGGGATGAACATGTTGATCCCAAAACCGGTCAGATCGTTTACGAACCTGTTTATTCCGCCCCGGTAGAATATGTGATTAAAAAAGTCGTTACTACACTCAACCCCTCTGTGGGGGTGATCTTCAAATTCTGAATAATCCCGATTCATGAAATCAGCAAGGCTTTTATTTCTGATCATCTGCCTGTTCATGGGATCCACGCTCCTGAAGGCCCAGGTCAGCATCCGCGATTCGGCGATATTTACCCCCATTTTTTATGCTGCATACGGATATCAGTTCCCGGGTGGCGACCTGGCCCGGCAATTTGGATCAAATTCGAGCATCGGCGGCGGATTCATGATCAAAACAAAGCACAACTGGCTGTTCGGTGTTGAAGGTAATTTCATGTTTGGTCAGAGCGTAAAAGGCAGTGATACGATGCTGCGGAATATATCGACCAGTCAGGGTTTCATCATCGACGCCAATGGTTTTTATGCCGACCTGGTATATTACGAACGGGGTTATAATTTTCTTGCCCGGATCGGCAAGGTGATCCCGGTTTTATCACCCAATCCGAACTCGGGATTCACGGTCATCGCAGGCGCAGGATACATTCAGGACAAGATCAGGATCCACAACCCTGGCAATACGGCTCCCCAGCTTTTAGGGGATTACAAAAAGGGATATGACCGGTTAAACGGCGGGATCGCCCTGACCGGTTCCATCGGTTACATGTACCTGAGCAATACCCGGTTGCTTAATTTTTCGGTCCAGTTTGAATTCATGCAGGCCTGGACCAAACCATACCGGGAGCGGGATTTTGATACGGGTCTCAAAGACACACGGAACCTGAGCAGCCAGTTTTACACGATCAGAGCAGTATGGATGATCCCGCTTTACCGGAGAACACCCAAGGAATTCTACTATTACTAAGCATGAAACGGGGATCCGTTAAACCGGAATGAAAGCAATTTATACGTTATTCATTCAATGCTACGGCCTGATCCTTCGAACAGCGGCGCTCTTCAGCGACAAGGCCGGGAAATGGGTAAGCGGGCGCAGGGATTTGTTTACCAAATTGAAGCATTGGACTCGAAGCCTGGATCGGGAGAAAAACCCGGTTGCCTGGTTTCATGCCTCTTCGCTTGGTGAATTTGAGCAGGGAAGGCCGGTCCTTGAGGCCTTCAAAGCGGAATGGCCGGAGTACAGGATACTACTTACCTTTTTCTCCCCTTCGGGGTACGAAATCCGCAAAAACTATGACCAGGCCGATTACGTGAGTTATCTCCCCCTGGATCTGCCCGGGCATGCAAAACGATTTATCGGGTTGGTGCAACCCTCCATGGCGGTTTTCATAAAGTATGACTACTGGTTCAATATGTTGTGGGAGCTGAGAATCCGACAAATTCCGACCTATTATATTTCGGCAATGTTCAGGCCCTCCCATTACTTCTTCAGGTGGTACGGCTCCTGGCCCAGGAAACAACTCGGAGGTGTAACCCGTTTTTTTGTTCAAAACCGCGAGTCACTTCAACTGCTGAATCAGGCCGGTTTTTCGAGGGTCACCCTGACGGGGGATACCCGTTTTGACCGGGTTTACGCGATTGCTCAGAAACAAATTTCCTTTCCGCTCATCGAGCAATTCAAGGGGACGTACCCGGTTTTTATTTGCGGCAGCACCTGGCCTGCCGATGAAAAAGTCCTGTTTCCATGGATCCGGGATGTCATTCAGGAACAGCAGAATAATCGAACTGTAACAACCGGGCCGGAATCCGGCAGAACCCTGAAGTTTATCATTGCGCCGCATGATACCGGTGAAAGCAGGATCCATGAAATCTCTGAAGGATTGGGGGTTCCTGCCATCCGGTACTCGGAACTCACCGGCGAGAATTACAGCACCGCCGATATCCTGATCATTGATACCGTCGGGATCCTTTCGCAATTGTACCGGTACGCAACGGTTGCATTTATCGGGGGCGGTTTCGGAACCGGATTGCACAACATCCAGGAACCCATAACGTTCGGCGTCCCGGTGCTTTTTGGTCCCGGCTATCACAAATTCAAAGAGGCTGTCGACCTGGTCGGGCTTGGCGGCGCCTTTACCCTCAGCACCACCCGGGAGCTCCGGCTGATTGTGGAGAAACTGACGGGCGATCCTTTACTATACCGGCAAACCAGTGAATGTTGCCGCAACTATGTGGATGAAAACCGCGGTGCGACCGCGAAGATCATGAGCTGGTTCCGGCAGGAGATCTGACTGGAAAGGTTTTTTCGTTTTGAACCATTGTTTTTTCTACTTTTGGAACTGAAAGAAATGTCAAACCTTAAATCATTTACCATGAAACGAAACCTACTCCTGCCGTCGATCCTGGTGATCCTGGTCACTTATTTATTCACATCGTGCAGTCCGGTAACCATGACCACATGGACCAACCCCAAGGAAACCCAGAAGATGGGGAACGTAGTTGTCTGGGCGATGTTTAATAAATTGGAATACCAGAAACCTTTTGAACAGTATGCCGTGAACTACTTCAACAACAAAGGATTTAAAGCCACGGAATCGCTCAATTTCATCCAACCCGGCGTCAAATACGATCTGATACAGCTTGAGAAGAAGTTCGACAGCCTGGGTGTCGATGGTATCCTTGTCATTACCTACAAAGGAACCGATAAATCGCAGAGCTATGTGCCACCGACCACCACCGTTTATCCCGACTATTACTATAACTATTACAACTATTATAACTGGGGATATCCCGTGTACGGATTCGGCACCAATGTAGTGACCTCCGGCGGTTACTGGGTCACCACCTCTATTGTGAACCTCCATGCCAATCTTTACGCAAACAGTAACAACGGTTTGATCTGGACCGCGGAAATTTCCATCGACGACCCCCAATACATCGACGAAGTAGCTTACAAGATTGCCGGGAAGATGTATGCTGATTGGCAGCAGCAGGGATTGCTAAAGTTTGCAGGGAAGTAAGTTTCCTGAACGGATCCCGAAAGATATGCATTGAATTTGCCCGGTGCGGAAGCGGTTTTTGCCGGTTTCCGTCCGGGCATTTTATATAACTGTCGGGAGCAGATTTACAAAAATTATTTCCTGTTCTTTCCGCTAATCAGATGATGACCTGAAAATCCTGATTACGGCGTACCGGTTCAAATCCGGCTTCCCGGATCGCTTCCTGAATCCCCACGGCATCGAACCGGTGGCTGGCGCCGGCTACCCGAACGACATTTTCCTCGATCATGATACTCCCGAAATCGTTGGCCCCTGCATGAAGGCAGAGTTGTCCGGTCTCTTTTCCCACCGTAAGCCAGGATGCCTGAATGTTGGGAATGTTGGGAAGCATGATCCTGCTGAGGGCGATCATCCGGATATATTCCTCGGGACTTACCTTGTTTTGCACACCGCTTTTCTTTTTCAGAACGGTGCCGTCATCCTGGAACGGCCATGGGATGAAGGAAAGAAATCCTTTATTGCCTGCTGGTTTTTCCTGTTGAAGGGTTCGCAATGCCACAAGATGGTCGAGCCGTTCTTCCAGGGTTTCGATGTGGCCAAACATCATGGTGGCCGAGGTCGTAAGGTTGAGCCGGTGGGCCTCCCGCATTACCCCGAGCCATTCGCCGGCACTGCATTTTACCGGTGAAAGGATTTTTCGCACCCGGTCGGAGAGGATTTCGGCGCCCGCCCCCGGCAGGCTGTCCATCCCGGCAGCCACCAGCCGTTCGAGAATGGTCCGGTATGGAAGGTTCTCAAGACCTGACAGATGTACGATCTCCGGAGGCCCTAAGGCATGCAGCCTGAGCCCGGGATAACATTGCTTCAGCTCGCGGAAGAGGTTTTCGTAGAATTCAATTCCGAGATGGGGATGCATACCGCCCTGGAGCAGCAACTGGTTGCCTCCCAGCAGCATCATCTCATCAATTTTTTGGCAGTATTCGGGGATCGTGGTGATATAAGCCTCGCTGCTGTTCGATGGCCTGTAAAAATTGCAGAATTTACATCCCGAGATGCAGACGTTGGTGATATTCACATTCCGGTCGATGATCCAGGTCACCGTGTTACCGGGATGATGCCGGAGGCGTAATTCATGGCCCAACCACATCATTTGCGGAAGCCGGCATGAACGGAAAAGATGTGCGCCCTCTTCAACGGTCAGGAATTCCAGGTTCAGCGCTTTGTCGATCAGTTCCTCCCGGTTCAGCATAGTTTGAGCGATTACTTTGAAATTGAGGAATCCTTTTTTCCAGTCGTGGCAGCCACGGATTTTTCCTAATTTTGCCGGATTCCGATACAAAATTACGAAAATCATGATACCTGAAATCAAGATCAGTTCGAGGGAACAGGAACTCGAAAACCTGGTGGTAGTCGTTTCGAGATGGAACAAACTCCCGGGAGGAATTTTCAACCAGGCCGAAAAGAATTACCTGCGACAACAGGTTGAGGCGGAGGGAAAAAGTGTCGTTACGCTGAACCGCATTACTTACCAGGTATTCCTGTTTTTCATCCGGAAGGAACAGGACCCTGAAAAACGGCTGGAGGGGTGTCGCAAGGGAGGGGCCGAAATTGCCCGCAGCCTGAATGATCAAAAGGCGGAACGGGTTGCGGTTTTCGATGTTGAAGGCAATGGTGATGAGGCGCTTGCCCTGGCCGAAGGGATGGCTCTGGGGAGTTATCAGTACCTCCGTTTCAGAAAGGATGGGAAAAAAGTGAATACCCTGCGCGAAATTGAGATATATTCCGGTTTTCTTTCAGCTACGATCGATGATTTTGATGGCAATCCCGGTTCAGGGATCATTTCACCGTTAAATCTGAACACCCTTGTCGGGACGGTTTCCTGGTGTCGTGATCTGACCAACACGCCCAATTCCCATCAGACGGCGACTTCCTTTGCACTCGAAGTGGAGCGGGAGGCTTCGCAGGCGGGTGTTTCGGTCGAGATCCTGAACAAATCGAGACTGCAGGCCCTGAAAATGGGCGGCATCATGGCCGTCAACCGGGGAAGCATGGAGCCGCCGGTGTTCATCGTAGCGGAATGGAAGCCCGCGAATGCTATTCCGGCAAAACCAATCGTCCTGGTCGGTAAAGGAGTCATTTACGATTCCGGAGGTATGAATTTGAAGCCGGGTAACAGCATGCAGAACATGAAACACGACATGGCAGGGGCTGCCGCGGTGGCAGCCACGATGGTTGCTGCGGCGCGGGCAAATTTGCCGGTACACCTTGTCGGGCTGATGCCCGCGACCGATAACAGGCCGGGGCCGAATGCCATGGTTTCGGGTGATGTGATCACATTCCAGGATGGAACGACCGTTGAGGTGGTCGACACCGACGCCGAAGGAAGGCTGCTGCTTGCCGATGCGTTGTGCTATGCTCAAAAATATGATCCGGCGCTGGTAATCGATCTGGCAACCCTGACCGGTTCGGCTGTGCGGGCATTGGGACCTTACGGAGCCGCCGCCATGCAGAAAGATGCCGCGCAAGAGCTGGGACTGTTAAAACAATCAGGACAACAGGTCTTTGAAAGAGTGGTCGAATTCCCGCTTTGGGAGGAGTACGGGGAATCGCTGAAATCGGAAATTGCCGATCTGAAAAATCTGGGAACACCGGAGGCGGGACTGATCATTGCTGCAAAATTTCTGGAACACTTCACCCGTTATCCGTATATTCATCTCGACATTGCCGGTCCGGCGTTCCTCGATAAGCCCGACAGCTACCGGGGCACCGGTGGAACCGGGTTCGGGGTGAGGCTGCTCTTCAACTTTCTGTCGAACCTGGCAAACCGGCCGTCGCGTTGATGCGACCGGGATAGGATCAATATTATTACCAGTGGTGTCAGCGCATGCTGCCTAATTCATCATTTTACAATACCTTTGTGGCCTTTAAAAATTCTTTATGGAACAATCTGCTGAAAAAGAACGACGGATCAGGGTGGGAATCACCCACGGAGATGTAAACGGGATCAGCTACGAGATCATTATCAAAACTTTACAGGATCAGCGGTTGATGGAGCTGTACACCGTCGTGGTATACGGATCCTCCAAAGTGGCATCCTATCACAGGAAAACTTTAAATATCAATGATTTTAATTTTAACCTGGTAAGAAGGGCAGACCAGGCCCATCCGCGGCGTCCGAACATCGTGAATATCCACGATGAAGAGATCAAGATCGATCTCGGGAAATCGACGCCCGTTGCCGGTGAGCTGGCCTACCTGTCGCTTGAAGCCGCGGTGAATGACCTTCAGAAGGAGCTGATCGATGTGGTGGTCACCGCCCCGATCAATAAGAAAAATATCCAGTCACCCGATTTTACCTTCCCCGGGCATACCGAATATTTTGCCCGGAAGTTTCATGTCGATGACTACCTGATGCTCATGATCAACAATGTATTGCGGATCGGGGTTGTGACCGGGCATGTTCCGCTGGGTAAAGTGCCGGAGATCCTTACCGAAGATTTGATCCTGAGGAAAATTCAGGTTTTGAACCATTCGCTGATGCGGGATTTCGGGATACAGAAGCCTAAAATTGCCCTGCTCTCACTCAATCCGCATGCCGGCGATGACGGTTTGCTCGGGCTTGAAGAGAAAACGATCATTCAGCCCGCTATTGAGAAGGCTTACGCGAGGAATATCCTTGCATTCGGACCTTATCCTTCCGACGGATTCTTCGGATCCTCCAACTTCAAGCAATTCGACGCTATTTTAGCCATGTACCACGACCAGGGTATGGTTCCCTTCAAGCTCATGTCGTTTGAGGAGGGCGTTAACTTTACCGCCGGCCTCCCGGTGATCCGGACCTCGCCGGCCCATGGCACGGCATACGATCTGGCCGGGAAGGGCGAAGCTTCTCCCGAGGCCTTCCGGAATGCACTCTACATGGCCTGCGACATCTTCATGAACCGGCTGGAATATGATGAATTGCATGCCAACCCGCTCCGGATCCCCGGCGCTCAACCCGAAAATCCCCGCCCATGACCCTCCCGGCCTACACGGTCGAACAGATAGCCGCCATCTGCGGCGGGAAACTTTTTACCGACAACGGTTCCGCCGGAGCGGTAAGCGATATACTCATCGACAGCCGCAGGCTGATCCACCCTGAACGGTCTCTTTTCGTAGCCCTTAAATCCGACCGGAACGACGGTCACAAGTACATCGGCGAACTGTACGACAAAGGAGTCCGGTTGTTTATGGTCTCTGCAATGCCTGAACGGTCGGTTGACGCATCGTACATTCTGGTCGATGATACCCTCCGCGCTTTGCAGGCTTTGGGCGCCTTTCACCGGAACCGGTTCGATATTCCGGTCATCGGGATCACGGGAAGCAACGGCAAAACCATCGTCAAAGAGTGGCTGTTCCAACTCCTCAGCCCCGACTTCAGGATCATCCGCAGTCCGAAAAGTTATAATTCACAGATCGGGGTTCCCCTTTCTGTCTGGAAAATGGAACCCACGCACAATCTGGCCATTTTTGAAGCCGGCATATCACGGCCCGGCGAGATGGAACGCCTGGAGCCGGTCATCCGCCCTGCCATCGGCATCTTCACCAATATCGGCCATGCCCACGATGAGCATTTTCTGGGATTGGAACAAAAGGTGAAGGAAAAGCTTACGCTCTTCCGGCATGCAGGAATGCTGATCTACTGTTCCGACCAGGAACTGATCGGGCAAATCCTTGCATCGGATCCTGCTTACCGGTCGCTGAAGACCTTTACCTGGGGACGGCGTGAAGGATCGGATATGAGGGTGACCCGGGTTGATAAAGAACCAGACTGTGCGCGGATCACGGTTCAATTTGAGGGAGATGAATTTACCATCGCCATCCCGTTTACCGATGATGCGTCCATCGAAAATGCCATTCACTGCCTGGCAACAGGAATAATTCTGGAGCAAATGGCCACCGATGCAGGTCAGAAATCTTTGAACCATCCGATTGGGAGTAAAGGAGTGAATACTTCGTTTTCAATTTTCAATTTTCAATTTTCAATTGGTACAATCCTTCCCCGTTTCTCAAACCTCGTACCGGTCGCCTTCCGCCTCGAACTGAAAGAAGCCGTTAACCATTGTTCGCTGATCAACGACTATTACAATTCCGATATCAACTCGCTGATCATCGCCCTTGATTTCTTAAATCAACAAAACCAACATCAGAAAAAAAGCGTAATCCTTTCCGATATCCTGCAGTCGGGACGGGTCAGGGAGGAACTGTACCGTGAAATTGCCTCCATGCTTGAAGCCCGGAATATCAGCAGGGTGATTGGCATCGGCCGCGATATGGTCAGGTACTCCGGTTTTTTCGGGATGGAGGGACGGTTTTTCACCACCACCGACGAGTTCCTGCAACAGTTCCCGCTCTCCTCGTTCCAGCATGAGACGATTCTCCTGAAAGGCGCACGGATCTTTGAGTTTGAAAAAATCAGCCGGCAACTCCAGCAAAAGGCCCACGAAACCGTGATGGAGATCAACCTCGACGCGTTGATCCACAACCTGAACCATTACCGTTCCCGCCTCCGGCCCGGAACCCGGATCATGGCGATGGTCAAGGCTTTCTCTTACGGCAGTGGAAGCTATGAGATCGCGAACGTTTTGCAGTTTCACCACGTCGACTATCTTGCCGTAGCTTATGCCGACGAAGGGGTTGAGCTCCGCAAGGCGGGAATCAGGCTGCCGATCCTGGTCATGAGTCCGGAAGAGTATAGCCTCGATCTGCTCCTGAAATATAACCTGGAGCCGGAAATTTATCATTTCAGGATTCTCAGGCTGCTTATTGAAGCGATGGAGCATAACCAGTCCTCGGTACAGGATGAGGTCCGGATCCACCTGAAGCTCGACACCGGGATGCACCGGCTGGGTTTTTTACCTGGTGAAACAGAGGCACTGATCGACCTGCTTCGTCAAAATCCCGGGTTACGTGTCCAGTCGGTTTTTACTCACCTGGCTGCCAGTGAAGATCCCTCGGAAGACGCGTTTACCCTGAAACAGATCGACCTCTTCCGATCGGTAAGCGACCGGATACGCGGCGCACTGCCTTACCCCGTGTTGCGCCATGTTCTCAATTCGGCCGGTATCAGCAGGTTTCCCGAAGCCCAGTTCGACATGGTCCGGCTGGGAATCGGTTTGTACGGGGTGGGTAGTGATCCAACGGAACAATCGATGCTCCGGAATGTCAGCACGCTGAAGACGGTCATCACCCAATTGAAATTCATTCCGGGGGGTGAAACGGTGGGATATAACCGCAAAGGAATCGTAACCCGCGACAGTGTCATAGCCCTGATCCCGGTCGGGTATGCCGACGGACTGAACCGGAAACTCGGCAACGGAACCGGGGTAATCTACATTCACGGCAAACCGGCGCCGGTCATCGGAAATATCTGTATGGATCTGACGATGGTCGATGTGACTGATTTATGGAACCGGCATGAATTGGATCCGCAGCGGGAAGCATTGCAAATCAAAGAGGGCGATGAGGCCATCGTGTTCAATGATGCGCATCCCGTATCAGAAATCGCGGCACAACTGGGAACCATCCCGTATGAGGTTTTGACCGGGATATCGCGCAGGGTGAAGCGGATATACTTTTACGAATAACAATTTATCATTAAGTTTGCCGTTCGATACCTGTTATGGCTGGTCAAGTCCTCTCTGTTTTAATTCCCGCATACAACGAATCCGGTACCATTCACCTGATACTTGACCGGATTCTCGCTGTTCAGCTTATCGGGAACGTGTCGAAGGAGATCATCATCATCAACGATGCGAGTACAGACCGTACCATCGAAGTGGTGGAGAATTATATCAGCGCTCATCCTGGTTCGGCCATCCGTTTGTTGAATCAGCCGAAGAACAAAGGAAAAGGGGCTGCCCTTCACCGGGGGGTGGATGAAGCCACAGGCGATTTTATCATCATCCAGGATGCCGATCTCGAGTACGATCCCTCCGAATACAACGTGTTGCTGAAACCGGTGTTGGACGGATTCGCCGATGTGGTTTACGGCTCCCGGTTCATGGGCGGGAAACCACACCGGATACTCTTTTTCTGGCATTCCATCGGAAATAAGGTGCTCACCATGATTTCCAACATCTTCACCAACCTGAACCTCACCGATATGGAGACCTGTTACAAACTCTTCCGGTCGGAGTACATCAAACAGATCAGGTTCAAGGAAAACCGGTTCGGGTTTGAACCGGAGGTGACCTCCAAGATCGCCCGGTTCCCGAAAATCAGGATCTATGAAGTGGGTATCTCCTATTACGGACGCACTTACGAAGAGGGAAAAAAGATCGGGATGAAGGATGCATTCCGCGCCATATGGTGCCTGCTTAAATATAATGTCTTTGACCGCCGGTACCTGAAAATCACCGGATAAACCTCACCATTCGCAGGCCTGACGGGTCCTTACCGGAATTCCGTTGCTGCCGGTCCCTGAAGTCATCCCGGAATAGTATATTTTGTTTGCCAGCTCTCCGGGCAGAAAGTTCCAGCCTAATTTATAAAATTGAAGCAGATCCTGATCTGAAACAAACTGAATATCAGGATTAATGATCCAATTACGGAAAGTTTACCCCAAAATAGCGGAAATGTTTTTCTATGTTTGTAAGGCACATATCATATTATTCATTTAACATTACCGTCCTCATGAAGAAAATTTCAATCCCCGTATTATCATTATTTTTTTTGTTCCTGCCGGTAACCTTTCTGGCACAGGATTTATCGGGCCCCGGCCCCATGGCTCCGGTCAACCCCGGCAGGTCGCCACTGTTCGGGAAAGATATCCCGATTTATAATCTACCGGAACAGAATCAGAGAAGCGAGGCAGTATGCAGTGCGTCGAATGGTTCATTGTATGCAGCTATTGTATACGATACCAATGATTGCAACGGTTATGCAATATTACACTCCACTGATAACGGTTTGACCTGGATCAAATTGTATTATTCGTATGTCGCAGATCCTGACCTTGTTTTTCAAAACATACAAATAGCTGCCATATATGATAGTACATGCGGTTCGCTTATTTATGTTGGCGTGGATTACTACGAAAAGATTCTTAACCGTTATTGTATCCTCATTCGCAGATACCAGGAAACCCCTTTTCAATATTTAGGTCCTGTCGTTTGGTACTGTGACACTCCGTTCCATGACTTTGCAATTGCCTGTGACACTTCAACCAATCTTCCCGACCCTAAAAGTATCGGTGTATTATATTCAACAACAGGGGTAAGGGATTCACTGATAATCTATTCTATTGCCGGTAATGGCCTGGAGGCTAAGAGCCGGCAGGTTATTGCTACGTCGAAAAAAAGAATAAATAAAGTGGGGTTGGCATATGGCCGATCAGCAACCCAAGACAAAGGGAAATATTTTGCAGTTTGGGAAGAATATGCTGATCAGAAAGCAGTTTCAGGAAATATTTTTACTGCGCATTCTGAATCCGACTACAATAGTAAATTTACAAAACCCATCAATCTTACTGCAACGGATCCCTCATTAGCCAATTTATGCAGGAATCCGGTCATTGCCTGCCAGTCAGGCGATTTCGACAACGACAGTACCAACCTGACGGAGGTGATCCTTTTTGAAAAATACGATTCGGTTTCGGAAAATTATGATATCGCAGGTTTTTACAATAAAAAAGCAGCCACCGGAACCATTTTTACCAGGCTCTATATTGCAAACACGCAGGCTCAGGAAGTTCAACCCGATATCATTTACAATCCATACGATAGCAGTTTCGTCGTCACCTGTTTTGACTCAACCCATAAGAAACTTCCGCTGTACCGGAACGATTTCAACCTGAAAAATCCTGATAATTGGGAATGCATAACGGCCGCGTACAACGATGGTGAGCTATTTTCACCTCCAAATCCGAAAATAGCGTTAAATACCTCTCAGAAAAGTGTAATAACTACCTGGACATCGAAAAGCGAATCGGGCAAGGGCGCAGCCACGATCGATGCGCCCTATTTTCCTCCCAGCGGAATTTTGGATCCTGAAAATTCAAAGCCGGAACAAAAGATCAATATATGGCCGAATCCCTGTATCACAACCATGAATTTATCATTTGAACAAAAAACGGCAGGCCGGGTTACCGTATCGGTTACCAATGTCCTCGGACAGTCGGCCAAAATTCTCATGGATCGCTATTTCCTCCCGGGTCTCCATACGGTTCAATTCGACGTATCGGGCATGCAGCCAGGCGCCTGTTTTTATACCTTCCGCTGTGGTGATACCTGTCAAAACGGGAAGTTTTTTGTTGCAAAATAATCAAGTTATCAGATTTAATAAATTATCACATGAGAACAATAGCTGTCTTTTTTTTACCGGGAATTTTTCTTCTGGTTCTATCAAATAATCTTTATTCTCAGGCCCTGTTAAAAGAGTATGGATCATCTTATAATCCTTGCAGTGTTTTCGAGACAGTTAATGGGTCAAGGTATATGATTGGAATGGGAGTTACAAATTCAAATGTGAAAGCCAAATTACATTTGTTGTGGACACCAGTATTATCACGACCGGCTGTTAAAGTTGATGTTTTAACAAATTCAAACGACACCATTGGAACCTGCGAAAACTGGAGATGTGATGGGACTAGATACTATGGATTTTTTCAATCTTATAAATCGAGTGTTATTCAAAATCCAAAAACAATAAACAATTACTTTCAAAATAACCTTGGACTTAATATTTTAACACCCTCGTATCAACTGGACATAAACGGAATTATTGGTTGCAGCGGGAACAATGCAACCGGTATGAATATCTGCAATGCAAACCAACCCTTTATTTTTCAATACACGACCATCGGATCGGGAGGAGCCATACCCGATGGGTTTACTGATGGAGGGGAACAGGAGGAAGAGGATACAGTTGTTACAACTCCGTTGACAATTTATTCATGGGGGGTAAAAGTTCAGAATTATCTCGAAAGCACTTCACAGATCATTACCAACAGCCTGAAGATAAAAAGCAATCCATTTACCGGATCACTTTTTATGTGTAACAACAGTTATGGTAACGGAGCCTGGACCGATACCTCCGTTATATCGATCAATGAAGGACGTGTGGGCATTGGAACTGTAAACCGGTGTACTAATTATAAGCTGGCAGTAAACGGTAAAATCATTTGTGAAGAGATGAAAGTGAGACTCAGAAGTCAATGGCCCGATCATGTGTTTGACAGGGATTATGCGCTGCTTCCAATAAAGGAAGTTGAAAAGTTCATAAAAGCGAACAAACATCTTCCTGAAATACCCGGCGCCGAAGAGGTGGCTGAGAATGGCATTAACACCGGGGAAATGAACGCACTCTTGTTGAAAAAGATCGAAGAACTTACCTTGTACATCATTGCCCTTCAAAAAGAGGTGGACCAATTAAAAAACCAAAATACTTCGCTGAAAGTTTTACAAAGAAAAGATTTACAATAATAAAGAGATACGATTGACTTATTAATTTATCTGAAGCATCTTCCAATTGTTGTAAACAACTTTTTTTTCAGTGAAAACAAATTTCATCGGAATTAATCGAAAAATCGGGTAGCGTAATTACTCCTCAATGAAAAGTATTTAATCAAATGAAAGCATTTCAGATATTCATTTTTTGTATTCTTCCTTTAACTCTGTTTTCTCAGTTTGAAGAATACGATCCAATTCGCAAACCGGTTCCGCCAGGAACTTTCCAGTTTTTAAAATATGGAGAAATTCCGGTTAATGAATACAATGGTATTCCCGATATTAAGATTCCGATTTATACTATAAAAGCTGGCAACATCGAATTTCCAATTGAATTAAAATATCATGCAGGTGGTATCAGGGTTTCTGAAGAAGCTTCATGGGTAGGATTAGGGTGGGATTTATCATTTGGAAATATTACTCAGATTGTTAATGACAGGGATGATCTGGGTGAATATGAATATATACAGCCCGATTATTGCAAGATCAGCACCCCTTATGGCACTTTTCCATATCAATATCCTTGTGTTCAAAACAATCCAGTATATCCGATATTAAGTGGGATCTCGCAGACGAATCCTGAATTTTCAGTTGTTATTTATACTGATTATGACATTCCAGTCAATGGATTGCCAACAACTTTCTTACCTGGCTTTTTCAATGCATCCGGGTGGTCTTCTGGTGATGTAATAGATTCAGAACCTGATATTTTCAAAGCGAACTTCAATGGTCATTACCTGGAATTCATCATAAACCCTCAATCACCTTATGATATTAAAGTATTAAACAGAAAGGACTATAAAATCTTTAAACAAATTATTGATGAAAATGAAGTCGGTTGGAAAATTATCGCTCCCGATGGAATTCAATATTACTTTACAGAACACACGAAAACCTCTTATAGTCATACACAAGTTAGATGTTATGAAATAAGTCACCACAGGTATGATGATGAACAAATTGTTAGCAGAACATGGTATTTAACAAAGATAGAAAGTTTTAATAACCGAGAAGTTTCATTCACCTATGAACCAACAAATGGTACGGTTCAGGAATTTCCAAGTTTTACACAGACATTCAAACATATGGAAACAGGAAGTGAAAGTATAACAGGCTGTTTATCAGGAATACAGGAATTCTATAAAGAAGAACTTTCCTGTACTGTTCGTCATGGTTGCGCCTCTTCATTTCCAACTATGGTTCAAAACCAAACCTATGAAGAATTGGGATTTTCTTCGACCGAATATCTGCCAAATATAAAACTGTACGTTGATACGATCATATTTCCATTAGGTAAAGTGATTTTTCACAAATCTTCTGCCAGAATGGATATTAAAAGGGATTGCAGGCTGGATTCTGTTGAAGTTCGGAATTACAAAAGTGAATTAATAGAAAAGATAGTCTTTGTCTATAATTATTTTGAAGGAACAAGTTCGGGACTTGGATATGATACACAAACAGGATTATCAACACTAAACGATAAAGATAACGATGAAAAACTAACTCGTTTAAAATTAATATCAATACAAAAGCATGGCGAGCCACCCTATTTATTTATTTATGATCAGATTCCTTTGCCATCAAAATGTTCCTATGCAACGGATTACTGGGGCTTTTACAATGGAAAAACAACCAATACCTCTCTGATTGCAAATCCACAGGATATTGGATTGACGCTTGGAAGTAACGGAAATGACCATAAATCAGATATAGATTATTTAAAAGCCGGAACTCTGGTACAAATTTATAACCCTACTGGTGGTCAAACAATTTTCGAATATGAGGAAAATACTTTTTTAACCTCAATTGCTAATCAGGGGAATGGTCTCCGGATAAAATCTATAACTAATCATGCAAATTCAAATTTTGTCAGCAAAAAACAATTTATATATTTTAACGGGATTAATATGTTACCCCTATCTATCGCTGTTAATTATGGCTATGCAAGAAATACTTATTTTTATTGGGATGAAGGATCATATCAAAACAGGCGTCTTCCAATTTCATGTATTAAAATATTAAGTTCAAACTTTTATTCATCAAGTTTACTTGGCTCTGGAAATGGTGTTGGGTATTCTCAGGTTACTATTCAAGATGTTGATGAGAATGGTAATAGGAATGGATGGATAAATCGTTGGTACCATAATCAACAGGATATTATATCTCCATTCAACGATAATTTATCTTTCCTGCTGCCAGCCTGCAGAAACTTTTCTGTACCTATTAATGGATCAATTGAAAAGGAAGAAATCTGGAAAAATGGTACAGTTCCGGTTCAATTTACAGACTTTGAATATAATACATATCTATCGGAGGTGTTCTATGGTTCCAGAGTGGCTTTTGCCAATATAGTAGGAAATAATTGCATGTTTGGAATGGGTAATTGCTGGTATATAGAACAAGAGCAGGACTATGTGGGATACTTTCCGGTTTATTCCGTTGTTTCTCAAGTATCAAAAAAAACAGAAAGGCTACATGATTTGGGAACAACTGTTGTAACAGAATACCTGAAGTATTATAATTCCAATTACAGAAAGCTTACACAGGAGACTGTAAAAAATAGTCTTGGAAATTTTGAGCACCTTTATTATACTTACCCCTATGATGATCCTACAGCCACAGGAATGTCAACCTTGTGCAGTCAGAATAGGATTAATGAACCAATAAAAATAATTCAAAAGCTTGCAATACCATCAGTATCAGAAAAGCCATTGAAAGGTATCCTCAAATCATTCAACCACTATGCATATTCTCCTCCATTTACTGGAAATCAGACAATGCTAAGCTCGCACAATACATTACTGTATTTCACAGATCCTTATCCTTCACTTGAAAGTATAAAAATAGTTCATGACGATTATGACAACTATGGAAACATTCTCCAATACCACAAAGAAAATGATATCAACACCAGTTTTGTATATGGATACAAAAACTCTTATCAGGTGGTGAGCGCTGAGAATATATCCTTCACTGATTTAAATACTGCGGTGTCTGCTGCTTCAAACAATGATTTTCAAGGGTTACTTGAAAATATCGGTGATTTGACTACTCAGAATCAAAAAGATCTCTGGAATCAGTTCAACCAAAATCTCAGGACCAATCCACTTGTAATTAACGCTTTGCTTACTACATATTCATTTAAACCTTTGGTAGGTATGACTTCACAAACAGACCCGGCAGGATTGACAACCTACTATGAATATGATCAGTTTGGGCGGCTTTTACTTTCAAGGGACCATCAGGGAAATATTATCACTAAATATGATTACCATTATTATTCCGCAAACTAGAAATCACTCCTTTGGTTACGAGTTAAATGGCAAAACAAGCAGCGGTGAACACAAATATTCTCCTAATAAAAGGGTGTTTCCATTCCGAATGACAGATGGCAACCATACTATAAAAAATATCCCATGAAACAGATTCATTATATAATTGTGTGTTTTATATTTTTTTTGTTATCCTCATCCAAACTATGGTCTCAGGTTGTTTTTTCCGATTGGATAATCTCCTCTGGTCAAAAAGGGTGGGATATTGTAAATGATTTTGCTATAGATACTTCTGGAAACATCCTGATCGTCGGCAGTACTACTGACCCCATAGGAGTTCGAGGTTTTGAGAAACTGGTAAGTCCTTTACGAAAGAATTCATTCATGGCAGCTTTTGATACCAATGGGCAGCAGTTATGGTCAAAGAGATTTACTCCCATGCTTCCGGGATACATTAAAAAAATAGTTCCAACTTCCGACAATGAATTCTTAATTGTCGCAGCGGAGAAAGGTTCTGATGACAAAATTGGCCAAGTCAACTTTTTTCTTGCCTGTTTATATGCAAATGGTAATCAAAAATGGAAAATACCAATAAATGGAAAAATTTACGACGGATTCACTTCACTTAGATGTGAACCTTTAACACACGAGATTCTCCTTTCTGGATTTTTCTTTGACACGCTGACTATCGGTAATCAAAAATTCATTAGTAAGGGAGGATCGGATGGCTTCATAGTCAGATTTTCTGAAAAAGGTGAACTTGAAGATTATATGCTTTTCCAAGGAAAAGGCAATGATAAAATTGTATCTGCAATTACTGATAGTATTGGAAATATGATCATCACAGGTTCTTTCATTGACAACCTGGAAAGCGGAAACATAACGCTAAAATCACCTGTCTCAAAGGAAATTACAATTTTTTTGGCAATATTTAACCGTGAAAAGCAATGTATTCAATCCCGTGTAATAGGGTCAGGTAAGAACATTGAGGTTTATTCACTCTCAGCAGATAAATTGGGATATTACCTAACAGGTAGCTTCTGTGATTTTTTCCGTTCTGAGAAAATCCTGTTTGAAAGTCGAGGAGAAGAAGATATTTTCGTGTTGTCATTGGACCTTAAATGTAATATTTTATGGGAGAAACATTTTGGTGGTATTCGTAAGGATCGCCCCTGTACAATTCATGCCACGGATACGGAGATTCTACTGAGTGGTTCTTTTTCTTCAAGAATTTATCTTGAACAATTTTCGCTAGAATCGGTCAAGGAGAGTAGCGACGTACTTGTCTTGTCGATGGATAAGGATGGTCGTTTGAATTGGGTCCGCCAGCTTGGAGGTGAAAACAATGATTATCCTTCATCAATGGTAATTTCTCAAACCGGTGATATATATATATCTGGATCATATAGTGATATACTTACCATTGGCAATAATTCAGTGTCCTCATCAGGAGAGGAGGATATTTTTCTCGCACGATTGGAAAACTGTCGAAGGAAAGCTCCAAAAATTAAATCACCGGAATTATTCTGTCCTGGAGACAGTATTATCTTGCAAGCAGGTGAAGGCTTCTCAACTTATAATTGGAACAATGGCGAAGGCAATGCAAAAACATTTTCCATCGATCATCCTGGATTATGTACCCTGGTGAGGACTGCAACGAACGGATGCATTGTGTATGATTCGATCGAATTAATTGAACACCCTTTACCTTTTGTAAATATTGGTAATGACACTGCAATTGCTGACACTTCAATTCTTGTAATGGATGCCGGCAAAGATTTCCTTTTTTACCGATGGAGTAATGGTGACAGTTTAGCACACACAGTTATTACCGGATATGATCTGGTGGAGGGATATAATACTATATGGGTGAAGGTAACTGATCATTCCGGTTGCCAGGGGTATGATGAAAAGGTCGTATTAATGGCATCTACCACTCCTAATGCTATCTCTCGATATTTAAATGCCAAAACTATCGTATTTCCAAATCCCGTCAATGATTTACTTACCATCCAAATAACAATGCCAATTAGAAGGTTGGAACTTACAATTACTAATTCACTTGGAATCAAAATTGTCAATAAAAAGTTTACAGATTATTCTGAAAGTACGCCTGTGGTTATTCCTTTGAAGAACTACACGCCTGGGCTTTACACGATAGCAATAATGGCCGACGGCGCTTCTACTGTAAAGAAAATAATCCTTAAATAAAACAGATATCAATATTATGCAACAAAACTTTTTCAGAAAGGTAAAATCCTCAGATTCTGTTTTTCGGAAAGGAATGATTTTTCTGACTGTTTTTTTCATTCCTTTGCTTGTCCGGCCCCAATATCCCGACATCATCCATCTTAACCAGGGCATGATTGGGGATGCTACGGTTAAAGCAAGGCAAGAAGTTACACATGAACCAGGTTTCGAAGTCAGTGCCGGAATAGCTTACGATGCAATTATCGATCCTACCTTTATCGGAAATGGGCTTACATATGTTCCTCCAATTACCCCGGGAAACATTCAGATGAATGCAACCAATATAAACTACATTATTACCTGGATTCCTCAGATTGAGATTGAGAATCTCAATCCTCAATCAACCTATACTTGTGACAAATTGAATGTTGATATTGCCTATTTCGACGGGTTCGGAAGAAACTACCAGGATATTTCAGTAATGGGAAGTCCGAATCAAAGAGATATTATTAAGCCTCACACATATGATGCTTTTGGCAGAAAAGAAATGGATTTTATTCCTTATGAATCATCTTCGGAAACAAACGGGGGGGCTTTCGATGAATTGTTCATTGCCAACCAGCAAACATTCATTGAATCTTATTTCGATCCTTCTGAGAAAGCTCATGGATATTCACAAACAGCTTTTGATGGTTCTCCACTCAATAGGATTCTTAAACAAGCATCACCCGGGTCAGACTGGACGATTGAGACTCCACATGTCGTTTCGTATACTTATTTAACAAATGCTGAAGTAAATAGTTGGAAATTTAACGGGAATACATTAGAAACTATATCATATCAGCCATCTACTCTCTTTGTCATTGAAACTAACAATGAGAATACCGGCAGTCAACATGCCATTTCCAGGGAGTATAAGGACAAGGGCGGCCAGGTTGTTATGAAAGAAAGCTATACAAGTTCTGATGGATGGGCGCAAATCCGCTATATTTATGATGATTATGGCTTACTGAGATGTGTTGTTCCACCAAAAGCATCTGGCCCTACTGACAATCCTTCACTAAACGACCTCTGTTACTACTATCGTTATGATACCCGCAGAAGGATGATCGAAAAAAAACTACCTGATGCCGGCTGGCAATGTATGGTCTATGACAAACGAGATCGGATGGTACTGACACAGGATGCCAAAATGAAGGGGGAAAACGGTTCGCAGTGGTTGATGACCTCGTATGACAATCTCAACAGACCAGTGATGACCGGCATTTATAACCACACACTGGTGTTGGATCGTTCTGCAATGCAGCAGGCATATGATAACCTGAGTCTAACGGATCAAAATGAATTAAGAACAGGATTTTACAACGGCTCCGATCATGGATATACACGCAACGTGGCAAATACTCTTAATGGCTCTTATACTGTGATGACAGTTTCATATTATGATAATTATAACTTTCTCCCTGTTGGAAGTCCTTATCTGTTTGATCAGTCCAATCCCCTGGTTGATATATCCGAAGTGAATAGTAATGTTAAAGGGCTGAGCACCGGAGGCAAGACTATGATCATGGTTGAGCCAGGACAATCCACTCTAAATGAATGGCAGATCAATACGATCTATTATGACAAAAAAAATAGGATCATCCAATCAATAACTGACAATGCCTGCCAGGGTGGAAAGGATGTGAAATCAACTCAGTACAATTTCACTGGCAAGGTTTTGGCAAATCATACAAAGCACACAGCCTTTTTTAACACAATTAGCTATTTGGAAAGGTTTACCTATGATCACCGGGGACGGCAGCTTGAACAAATCATAGAAGGGCTTCCCGGCCAGGTCTTTCCGGTAATGGTAAATTGTCAGCGATATGATGAATCGGGCCGACTTGAGAAAAAGTATATACACTCTGTCTATGTTTCCGGAATTCAGGAACCATTTCTTCAGAAAATCGATTACAAATATAACATCCGTGGCTGGCTTAAGGAAGTGAACAATCCCGACAGTACAGTAACAGAAAATGATATATTTGCAATGAGAATGAATTACAACGAGGCAGTTAGCGGTATCACAGGGCAGGTGAAACAATATAATGGCAACATCTCCGCTATTCTCTGGAAAACCAATCGTAATGAAGAACAGTACATGTACCGTTATACATATGACCGTCTCAACCGTCTTAATGAAGGCGTCTTTTTCAGAAACACAGGTAGCGGGTGGAGTTCTGATGGATCATTCAATGAAACAAATATTACCTACGATCTTAACGGAAACATAAAAACATTACATAGGTATGCAACTGGAAGCGTAATGTTTATTGATAAACTGACATACGAGTACCTTGAAGGAGGGAACCAACTGGACCATGTCAAAGATGAAATGCTAAATGTTGCCGGTGTTATTGACTACCAGGGTGATAACACTTCGAGCCGCAAATACTGGTATGATGCCAACGGTAATATGGTTAAGGATCTCACTAAAAACATTGATCCGGTGAGATATAACTTTCTGAACAAACCTACTGAACTTGATTTCGGCAACGGAGAGAAAATTGTTTATATTTACAATGCTGCAGGCGATAAAGTCGCCAGGCAGGTTTTATATGGCAATACCCTCCAACCTTCGTCGATGATCTATTCAGGTAACTTCATTTACGATTATTCGGGTACGCTGAAGTACATCCTGACCACCGAAGGCCGGCTTGTGCCCGTGGGCAATACATTCCGGTTTGAGTACTTTATGAAGGATCATCTGGGCAATATCCGTGCAATTTATGCCCCTGTCTGTCCGGGTGTTCCACAAGTGGCGGAATACAATAATTACTATCCTTTTGGTATGCAGTTAGAAGCTCTGACATACAACTCCGGCGCCGATTTGAAAAACAACCTGCTGTACAACGGTAAAGAACTGCAGTCGGACTATGGGTTGGAGTGGTATGATTACGGCGCCAGGTTCTATGACCCGCAGTTAGGCAGATGGCACTCCGTGGATCCACTGGCGGAGAAATACCGAAGATGGAGCCCATATACTTACGGAGTTGATAATCCCCTCCGATTTATTGACCCGGATGGAATGGGGTTACTGGATAAAATTATAGGTTCCATTGTTGGCGTTGCAACTAATCTTACTAACCCGGTGACAAGCATCGCAATTCGTAGTACAGTAGCAAATCATCTTATTTCCAGTACTAAAGATTACAATGCGGCACTGACAAAGGCTGATCAGGTAAGTCAGGTCGCAGGTGCATTTATGGTAGCCAATGGAGCTACTAATGCTGGGTCAGGAGCACTTGCTACTGCTGGCACTGGACCTGTCGGAGCAGGTGTTGCAGTCGCAGGTGTAGCTGAAGCTGCTGCTGGATTAGTATTAACTTCTAATGCTACAGTTAATCTGGCTGTTGGCAATAATTATGGGAACAGTCCTGCTCCCAATGATGGAAATGCCAAGCAACATGGTAGTGATGATCACAATCAGGCCATTGATGATCATATACAATCAGCAAAAGAACAAGGTGCCTCTAACGTGCGTAAAAATCAGACTCAAGTTGATGTTGATGGAAATAAGGTGGGTAATAACCGTCCAGATGCACAGTATGATTTGAATGGACAACACAATACTTATGAAGTTGACCGAAGTACCACAAGCAGTCAAAAACATGTCAATACAATTACCAATAACGATCCAAATGCAGTTGTAAAAAAAGACATTCTGAAAAAATAAAATGTATTATGATCTTGGGTTACAAATATTTAACACTTACCTGCATAGAAGAGGAAGTTTCAGTTGTTAGAGATAATATTAGCCTACTTCTTACTTCTATTTCTAAATTTCCACTTAATTGGATTGTATCTCAAATTGGTTTTAATATTAAAGAAATTTATTACCCCGCCCCACAAGCCGGGGGGGCTCATTTAATGAATCTAATCATCTGGGAGCCGCTTAGTAAACAGGGAACCACAATTTTCTTTGTAAACTATCAAGATGGATGGAATTCCTTTATTGAAATGTATTCACAGAAATTTGATAAACTGTGTGTGCAGATCGGTATATCAGATGAAGGAATAAAATATCCAATGCAAAAATTCTCTTATTATAAAGGAATAAAGCAACGAAATATTCTTAGTTATAAGGATTTTGAAAAATGGGAATTTTTTCAAAAAGGTGAAGCTTTATTTTTTGAAGAAGAAAAATACTATAAGAAACGGAGCATTAAGGATAGATTACCCAGCGATTTAATTATTAAGTATTTATTTAAAACAGGTTGGGATATATCTGAAAATGGTTTTTGGGACACAAATAAACCTGTTTATAATTTTCAAAGAACACAATGGGATTAATAAATTCTTCACACTCCCCAATTTTAAAGGGAAATGGTCAGGCTATTTTCTTGTGAAGTAGTATTAGCGCCGATTACGATATACTTTAGTACTCCCCAAAATTAGGACAGGGAGTTAAAGTGTACAACAAACCCTTAAATTTACTGTCATCATGAGTAGAAAAAAAGACAAAATTACAGTGCAGAGTTCAAAGCCAAAGTCGCTATTGACGCGCTGAAAGAACAGAAAACCCTGAGTGAACTTGCTCAATTTTACCAGGTGCATCCAAATCAAATCACAACCTGGAAGAAAGATTTTCTGGAAAATACCTCTCAGATCTTTGAAAAAGTACAGAAGGTAAACAACTCTTTGAGGATAGCCAATCCAGGTTAAGCTTTACAGGAGAGAATGGAACGACTGATAAATCAAACTTTATCTACACAAGTAAGGAATAATAAGACAGAACAAACTTGCTCATCCCCTTTACGTTGTCAGGGTAATTGCGTTTGAGAGGATACCCCGGAGTTTTTTCTTGGCAAAGAGGCTATCGATAATATTGAAGATCGAGGTTTTTTCTTTGCCGGCGAGTTATCCGATGAGCCTGATTTTTCCGTGAGGTCTTTATCGCCTTAAAAGATATGTTTATCATTACGCCTCCCAAGCAAAATGAATTCTCTTTAAAATTTTCTCTACTTTTGCTATGCAAATGTATTGAGAGGCTCCATGATCCGGTTCTTTTTAATCGATGATCATTATCCGATAATTGAAGCGCTGACATACCAGTTTGACGCTGAAACTAACAATGAAATTACTATTGTCGGATCAGCCACGAATATGGATGATGCCATAGACCGGATGCGGAGTCTTTCGTTCGACCTTGTCGTTTTTGATCTCTATTTGCAGGAGCATCGTTCGCCGGTCGATAATTTTAACCGAATACAATCAGCCTTCCCCGGAATACCCGTCGTAATCTTTACCGGAGATTTAAGCCTGTATTGGAAACTTCGAATGTTCCGGCTTGGCGTATTTGCCTTTGTCGAAAAAGTTGAGAGAAATGAAGCGCTGATTGAAGGGATCAAATATGCCGCTGCACATCAGCAGTATTATCCCGAGAATATCCGTCATTTTTTTATACCGGGATATAAAAATTGTGCCGAACCTACCATTTCGCTGAATGACCTGGAGATTTCCAGACTTCTGTCAAATGGCAGATTAATAAAGCAGATTGCAGTGGAGACCGGAAGATCAACTCCCGCCATCGAAAAGTCATTGAGGAGAATGAGGAGAATTTTGAAGGTACAAACCAACCCGGAATTGATCCGCAAAATGATCAGGCTTTATATGATACCCGCTACCCCGATGTAATCACGCGTTTTCCTGAAAGTGAATTTTTATATTTGCATTAACGCCGGAAGAGTTGACAAACTTGAGGAGCCAATTTGGCACCTCAAGTTGGGAAAAGATGGGTTTACATATTCCACCGTTTGCATTTACCGGCACCGCGCTTAGCCATCGAACTAAATATTTTCTATCTTTGATTTTTTAAGACCGGATTTATTCTTGAGTCCCCATCCTTTGCAACGCAACAACATCATCGCCCCGTTTGCCGGATTGTTACTCCTTGGTTTGTTTATTGCTTTTAACGAGTATGCCGGTTGGAACGATCTTCGGAAAAAGAGGGAAGCCGGGAACATCCCCGTTAGGGAGCGGCTGGGCGACACTATCGGCTTTATCGCGAAACGACTGGCATTTCACGATTTTGAGGCGGGAAATACCGCCGATACCTCCACCCATATTGCAGCTACCGGTTACAACAGCGGGAAATCGCTCCGTATGAACTCCTTCGTGAATTTCTCACCGGGTCTGTGGATCCGCTTCTCCGATCTGAAACCGGCCCCCGGCTCGTGGCTGCGGGTAAGGGCAATGGTTTGGTACAGCGGGAGCCACGCCGGTTTGAAGTGCAACCTGGTGACAACCTGCAACCGCGACGGGATCAATTACAAATACCAGTCGGTTGCGCTCGACCGGGAACCGTTGGCGCCGGACCGGTGGAATGCAGTGTCGCTCGACTACCGCATCCCCGATCCTGCCGCTTCGCGGGATGTCGTCCAGGTCTATTTCTGGTACTACGACGGAGGATGGATGCTGGCCGACAACATTGCCGTGACCCTTTTCGAAAAACAGCATGAGTAACAAGACCCCATCGGGGAAATGCATGGAAAAGAGAACGAACATAACCTGGTTTTTTTACCTCCTTTTTTGCGTCTCCCTCGCACTGACCTGGTTCTTTAACCGTGATCTTTCCCGGTTCGACGACCCTCGGGGCGTGTGGTCCGACCGCGCCGGCTATTATATTTATCTTCCCGCCCTCTTTTATTATCATTTCGACGCCCGCGCCATGCCTGCCGATCTCGACATCAGAACCGGCGGCGGTTTCGCGATCGACACCACCCGAAATAAAATCGATATCAAGTACACGTACGGGGTGGCCCTGATGCAATCGCCGGCCTTCGTTGTTTCCCGGCTGATCTCCCGTGCCACCGGTTATGATGATCAGGATGGCTTTTCGATGATCTTTGTGCGGATGCTGCAACTTTCGGGTGTGATCTGGTTCATCCTTGGACTGTGGTTCCTCAAACGGTTTCTGGATCGTTATTTTTCCGAATGGATCAGCATGGCAACCATGGTAATCCTCTTCGCGGGGACCCATCTCTTCTATTACGTGATCCTCGACGGGATGATGTCGCACGTCTATTCATTCTTTCTCTTTGCGCTCTTCCTCGATCAAGTCAGGCAGTACAACGACAGGCCGGGTCGGACCCGTTATGTGCTCCTGTGCCTGATCCTCGGGCTGATCATCCTGATCCGTCCGACCAACGCACTGCTCGTTTCCCTGTTGTTTTTCTGGGATGCGCCGAACAGCCGGGAGGTTATCAGGCGGCTTCGTGAATTTTTCCGGCCGCTGAACCTGTTGATATTTGCCGGGATCCTGTTCCTGGTATTTTTGCCGCAGATGATCTATTGGGATTATCTGACCGGGAGCTGGATTCATTTTTCATACCAGGGCGAGGGATTCGCGAACTGGCGGCGCCCCCGCATCGGCGCCGTGCTTTTTTCGCCGGTGAACGGGCTCTTTACCAATTCGCCGGTCATGCTTTTCTGCCTTGCCGGAATCATTTACATGATCGTGACAAAACAAAAGAACGGAACGCTGATTGCCGTCCTGTTCGCCATGGTCACGTTGGTCAGCGCAACCTGGAAGATGTGGTACTTCGGGTGCAGTTTCGGACAACGGAATTACATCGAATACCTGACAATCCTCGCGGTTCCGTTTGGGAGCCTGCTTGGCCGGATCACCGGCCTCCCCTCCGGTTCCGCAACCGGAGTGAATCCGGGAGCTATCTCCGGCGATCCGGTCAGGGAGCAGCATCCGGGCGTCCCGACTGGCAAGGTACCCTGCCTTGAAGGAAAGCCGGTTAGGGCCAAGGGGATGATACACTTCATCCGGGTTTCGCTTTTCTTCTTCCTCCTGTTCTTTTCTGTCTATTTTAACCTGCGGTATATCATCTCCCTTTACCGGTTTGAACGGTGCTATTACGGGTCAACGTGGGACTGGGACCATTATTTACGGTCGCTTGAACGGGCCGGGATCATCCAGCCGTCGCATCCGACCGCTTCATTCATCAACGATTTCGAAAACCTGTCTCTCTGCCCGGTCTATAAACCTTCGCCGGTCTTTACCCGGTCGGGGCAGTACAGCGTGGCAACGGAAAAATACAGCAGCCTGACTCCCCTCTATTCCTTGTCAACAGGCTTATTGGGACAACCTGTTCCCAAAAGGCTGATTTGTTCCCTCTGGCTTTT
>JAQWBQ010000080.1 GCA_028706295.1 Bacteroidales bacterium | reverse complement strand
GCGGGACTGAACATTCTCTACACCATGTACGGGCATCCCGATATTCACTGGCAGGTTGGCCAGAATCCGTTTGTTTATGTAAAGGGTGATGGTTCCTGGGCACAAATGAAACCGGGGGATCTTCTCCTTCTTACCATTCCGACGGATTCGATTAAATGCAAAGGAATGGGGGTCGCCGATCCGACGGCGGTACCACTTCCGAAGCCCTACCCCATAGCAGGAAAATATATCCTCGATACGGATGAGCAACAGGTCATACAGGCCCGGACTGCAGCTTACAACGCGGTTATTGCAAATGTTGCCGGAACATTCAACCTCGCACTGGTCGACATGAATGGCTATCTGAAACTCTTTAAGACCGGGATGGTATTCGACGGGGTCAAGTTCACCACGAGCTTCATCACCGGCGGACTCTTCTCAACTGATGGCGTGCATCTGAATCCCAGAGGAAATGCACTGACAGCCAATTACTTTATTCAGGCTATCAATGCCAAATACGGGTGCTCGATCCCCCAGGCCGATATCACGAAATTCAAAGGCGTGATATTCCCCTGAGAATGAAGATTCTGCACCAACACAAATGCTTAATATGTGGTAAAGAAGGTGGCTTAAAAGGCCACCTTCTTTTTTATGTTTACGCTCAGGCCGCGCGGGCCTCGTCACCGCAACGCGGCTGAACCTGGCGCTATGACAGCCTACCTTTGCCGTACCTCTGTCTTTGGTCACGCGCCAGCTAAGGCCGCTTATACGGTGACTGATATTTAATGCTTAGTGTCTGTTTTTCAGGAAATGTTCCATGGCTGTGGCGGCCCGGCCCCGGTGGCTGATCCCGTTTTTCAGGTACGGTGGCATTTCGGCAAAGGACTGCTTGTAGCCATCGGGTAAAAATACCGGATCATAGCCAAAGCCTCCGGTTCCGCTCCTCGCGGTGAGAATTTTGCCGTTCACCACTCCCTCAAAGGTATATTCAACGCCATCCAGGATCAGGGAGAATATACATCTGAAACGGGCTGTACGGTCGGCAACATCTTTCATTTCCAAAAGAACCTTCTCGATATTGTCATCGAAGGAGCAGTCAGGGCCGGCATAGCGCGCTGAAAACACGCCGGGTCGTCCGCCGAGCGCGTCGATCTCCAACCCGGTATCATCAGCAAAACAATTCATCCCGGTCTTTTCATGGATGAACCATGCTTTTTGGGATGCGTTCCCTTCAAGGGTATCGCAGGTCTCGGGAATTTCGATATCGCGGCCAACCTCTTTCAGGCATTTAATGGAACAGACCGTTCCGAGGATATCCCGGATTTCGCGCAGTTTGTGCAGGTTATTGGTTGCAAAAAGGAGTTCAGTCATGGAGAGAATCTTTCTTCATCATGTGTTAGGGATTGCCTCCCGGATCAGCCGTGTTATCAGTTCCGTGAAGCTCCATCCGTGGGCGTGGGCCATCTTGGGGACAATGCTGGCGGCCGAAAGTCCGGGTACGGTGTTGACTTCGAGAAAGTGAAAATCGACGCCGTTCCAGATATAGTCGAAACGCACCACGCCCCTGCAGTCCAGTTCCAGGTAGAGTCTTGCCGATATTTCCCGGCATAAATCGCTGACCTTAGCGGGTATCATTGCCGGAACCACTTCATCCGACATGCCTTTTTTATATTTGGCCTCGAAATCAAAATATTCATTTTTAGGAATGATCTCCGTAACGGGCAGCGCCACAATTTTCCCTTCACTCCTCAGCACGCCACAAGTAAGTTCCCGCCCGGAAATATATTCCTCGATCAGGATCTCTCTGTCCTCCTGAAAAGCCTTTACTATGGCCGGTTCCAAACCATCCCTGTGGTTCACCTTCGACATGCCCACGCTGGAGCCTCCATTATTGGGTTTCACGAAAAAGGGAAGTGCGAGCTTTTTTAAAATATCATCGGGATCGGGGAATTGTTCGCGAAACAGGTGCATTGACCGTGCAATCGTAATCCCGCATGCTGCCACTACATCTTTGCAGTAACTTTTGTTGAAGGTCAGCGCCGCGGTGGTGACGCCGGATGAGGTACAGGGAATATGCATCATGTCGAAATAACCTTGCAGTATCCCGTTTTCACCCGGGGTTCCGTGGATGGCGTTAAAAACAACGTCAAATTTTATCTTTCTCCTTCCAAGACGGATCGAGAAATCATTTTTATCGACCGGGAACCGTTTCATACCAATCCGGTAGCTCCAATCTTTCCCCCTGACTCTGATAAGAAAGGGGTTAAACAGCCCGTGATCCATGTTCAGTTCTACCTGTCGGCCGCTGTTCATGGAGATCCTGTATTCGCCAGAATCTCCGCCGGCCACAATGGCAACGTTCAACATAACTGAGAATTTATTGTTGCAAAAATAGCACAAATTGACACTCCTTGCGGAAAAGTCAATTTTTCAGTAAGTTTGCGGTGACTTTTGGAAAGTACAATAAAACTGATGTTTCCGGGTTAATGAGATAAAGTATCGGATGAATTTTTTACGGTTTCTTTTTTCGGGCAGGTTTTTAAAGCATTTCCTTATTGCCATCGGGATTACCGTAATATTGATATGGATAACCCTGCAGGGACTTTCGTGGTACACGAAACACAACGATTATATCGTGGTTCCCGATTTCAGGGGCAGGTATCTGCAGGAAGTTGCCGGAAATCCGGAATTCAGAAATTACCAGTTTTCGGTGATCGATTCTATTTTTGATGCAGACAAACCCCAGGGTTCGGTGCTGACACAGGATCCGTTTCCCGGCGCAAAAGTCAAGAAAAACCGGATGGTCTATCTCACGATTACCTCCATGGTCGCGGAAAAGACACCCATGCCCGACCTCCGCGACCTGACTTTGCGGCAGGCTCAGACCATGGTAGAAGCGGCCGGACTGAAACTCGGTAAGATCATGTATATTCCCTCCTTTGATGCCGACGCGGTTCAGAATCAATATTTCGAAGGTCATCCCGTTAAACCGGGAACCATGATCAGCAAAGGATCTGTGATAACCGTGTCGGTGGGCATGGGTGCAAAAGGAAACGAAGAGCAGCCCGACACCCTCGGATCAGAGGAGCCATAGGATTTTAAAAGATTTTAACAGTGACATGTAAATTTTGAACTTTGAACTTTGAATTTTTTCTTTATCCCATTCATAGTGAAGCAAATAACATTCAGGACACCGCATCATAACTTCCTATTCGCAAGGCTTTTAGTCACCTTGCTCCTATTTTTGATTTTCGGGTCAGGGGTTTTCGCACAGGAAATCCTTACCGGGTTGCAGGTGAATCCGGTTGTCAAGGCCAGGTTTGAGGAGCTGCGGGCAAAAAAGCAACTGCATCGTGCCGATGACACCATTCCGGTTAATCTCCCTTTCCGGGATGATTTTTCAGGAAACAAAGTGTTCCCCGACGACCGGTTGTGGATCGACCGGTATGCATTTGAGAACAATGAAATTCCGGTTTATCCCGTGAACATGGGCGCTGTAACCCTCGACGCCATTAACGATTCGGGTACGATGTACACCCACGCCGTACCCGGTCCCCAGGCCTTTATTGCCGACCACCTGACCAGCCGCTATATCCGTTTAGACTCACTTTTTACACCCGTGAAGAGGAAAATCACCCCGGCCGATTCGGTCTATCTGAGTTTTTATTATCAACCGCAGGGCAGGGCGCGCGCACCGCAGGCAGCCGATTCACTGATTCTGCAACTGCTGGTTGCACCCGCCCACGACAGCATCACACCCGACTCAACTTACAAGATCCCCGATCTTTGGAACAAGGTATGGTTTTCGACCGGGATGTCGCTCGATACCTTTTATTTTAAGACCAACCAATGGTTTGTCAGGGTGATGATTCCCATCACGGATCCGGTCTATTTTACATCCAAATTCAGGTTCCGGTTCTTCAATTATGTCAGCCTTGCAAGCAGCGCTGAACCAAGCTGGCAGAGCAACTGCGATCAGTGGAATATCGACCAGGTCTATCTGAATCTGAACCGTTCGAAAAGCGATACGGTCTATCCCGAATTGCGGTTTGTTTACCGACCGCCATCCTTGCTCGACCGCTATGAATCGATGCCCTATCCGCAATATTGCGACGATCCCACCAATGAAATCCGCGACACCCTGAACATCGTGATGACCAACCGCGACCTGGCGCCACACATGTCATCCTACAACTACTACATTTCAAATCCGGCGGGCAGCTACTCAAAAAACTACAATGGCGGAAACTATAATATTCAGCCGTACACGGAGGTGCCTTTCGTGACCTATCAGAAATTCGCGCATCCCGAATTTCCTTTCCTGCTTCCGATCGGATCGGCCGACAGCGCCATTTTCCTGCAAAAACATATAGTCAGGGAAATCACACCGGGTTCGGTCATCGGCGACACCATGGAGTCGGTCCAGCGGTTTTACAATTACTTCGCATACGACGACGGAACACCCGATGCAAGCTACGGGTTGACCCCAGCGGGATCCAAACTTGCCTATCGCTTCAAACTGAACAAATCGCCCGATACCCTGCGTGCCATCCGTTGGTATTTCAACCGTACCCTGAGTAACGAGAGCCAACAGTTTTTTTATATGTGCGTTTGGAACGACAATGCGGGAAAACCGGGCGATACCATCTATTCCGATCTGGTGATGCCCAGGTATGCCGACAGTCTGAATAAGTTTGTCACCTACCATATCGATCCTCCCCTTCGGATTACGGGGACATTTTACGTGGGATGGATCCAGACCACCAACGATAACCTTTCTGTGGGCTTTGACCAGTATAATAACAGCCAGAATGAAATTCTTTACAACTCGACGGGAAACTGGAACACTTCTTCGTACCCGGGTTCCCTGATGATCCGCCCGGTAGTGGGGAAACCCATTCCCCTGGGCCAGGGAGATATTTTAACTGAAAACCGTGAGATCCGGATCTTTCCGAATCCATGTTCCACCGGACGCATTCACATTATCAAGTCTGACCGTCAACAACTTTCTGCGACGGGCCTGCGGATCCGGATAACCGATCTGACCGGTCATGTTCTGGCGAACCACCCATATACGGATGATCTGGACGTTTCCGACCTCCCGACCGGCTTTTATCTTTTATCTGTAACAGATGATGCCGGGAAGCGGATCACGGTGAAGAAACTGATCATTACGCGGTAGACAGGTAAATATTCGGGACATGCCGGACAATCCAGAAAGTCGGGAGGAACAGATTCAGCACGAGGCATCAGGATTTGCCGAAGATTCCAATGAACTTTATGAGCATTTCCGGTTCCGGGTCGATCGCGGGCAGGCGTTGTTACGGATTGACAAGTACCTGATGGCCAAGATCGAAAACGCTTCCCGTAACAGGATTCAGAATTCAGCCAGGGCAGGGAACATCCTGGTGAACGGAACGGTGGTAAAGTCAAACTACAAGGTCAAACCACGGGATCTGATCACCATTGTGCTGGCTTATCCGCCGCGCGATACAGAAATCTATCCGGAGAATATCCCCATTCAGGTTGTTTATGAAGATGACGACCTGATTGTAGTGAACAAAGAGGCAGGAATGGTGGTTCATCCGGGTCACGGGAATTTCTCGGGAACCCTCCAGAACGCGCTGTTGTTTCATATCCTTCAGAAACCGGATGCAAGCCCTGACGATAAACCCTTCCTGGTCCACCGGATCGACAAGGATACCAGTGGCATTCTGCTGGTAGCCTGGAATGAACTGGCACAAACGAAGCTGGCAAAACAGTTTTTCGACCATACCATCGAAAGGACATATACCGCATTGGTTTGGGGTAATTTTACCGAAGATGAAGGGACCATCGATGCCCCGGTCGGGCGTGACCCGCGCAACCGGCTGATACAAGCCGTGAGCCGCGATCCGTTGACGGGAAGGCACGCGGTGACCCATTACAAAGTGATTGAGCGATTCGGTTATGTAACCCTGATTGAATGCCGGCTCGAAACCGGACGCACCCACCAGATCAGGGTTCATTTGAGCCACATCGGGCATCCCCTGTTCAACGATGAAAGCTACGGCGGTTCTGTAATCCTGAAGGGAACCACATTCAGCAAGTACAAGCAGTTTGTGGAAAATTGCTTTTCGCTGATACCCCGGCAGGCATTGCATGCAACCTCCCTGGGGTTTGAACATCCCATATCCCGGAAGCACATGTTCTTTAAATCGGAATACCCAGCCGATCTCAAAGCCGTAATCGAAAAATGGCGCAACTATACCATCCGCCCGCAGCGGTAATTAAAAGGTAACCTATGAACACCATCATCCGTTATATCGCATCCCTTTACTTTTGGCTCGAACTCAATCTCATCTCGGCCATTCTCTTTCCCATCTCTTTTCTGGTCTACCTTCTGACTTTCCCGTTCGACAAACAGCTCCGGATACTTCATAAATATACCTGCCTTTGGTCCTTTATCATTTTGAAAATAAATCCAATGTGGAGAATCCGGGTAACCGGACGAAGCCAAATCAATCCGGCCGAGACCTATGTCATGGTGTCGAATCATCAATCAGGAGCCGATATCATCGTCCTGTTCCTGTTGTGGACGCATTTCAAATGGGTTGCAAAACGTTCGCTGTTCAACTACCCCTTCATCGGATGGAATATGCGGCTTAACCGTTATATCTCGCTGGACCGGGCAAGCACCGGCAGTATGAAAAAAATGATGGTCGATGCAGCCCGTACCCTGAAGGAGGGAAATTCGGTAATGATTTTTCCGGAGGGAACCCGTTCGAAGGACGGTAATATCCAGCCATTCAAGACCGGGGCGTTTCATCTTGCCCTTGAAAACAAACGCCCCATCCTCCCTGTGGCGATCCGGGGCACTTCGCAGGCAATCCGGAAGGGAGGATTTCTGATCAACCGGAACTTCAACATCCGGGCTGCCGTCCTCGCGCCGATCGCTTACGACGATTTCAGGGAGTCGGAACCACGGGAAATCGCTGAAATGGTGCGACAAAGGATCAAAGAGGCAATGGAAAAAGATTAACGAAATCCTACCTTTAAGGCATGCCTGTTATCATACCCTGTTTTGGCTGTCATTCACCCGGATGCACCGGATTATAGAACGAATCACGTTCAACGGGAAGCCTGCCGGCTTCCCGGATAAGCTCAATCATTTCCGACACCGTCATGACCGGGTTCTGGTCCTCAGCTCCGGCTAGTGAATAAATCCGCGTGGAGTCGTTGATCGTTCCATCGAGGTCGTCGACACCGAATGAGAGTGAAATCCGTGCGAGCTGCCGGCCCACCGCCGGCCAGTATGCCTTGAGGTGGCGGAAATTATCAAGAAATATCCGCGATACCGCGTACATCTTCATATCTTCGGTCACGGAGACTTCCTGAACGGCATCCATCAGGTTATTGCCGTTCCGGAACTTCAGCGGGATAAAGGCGTTGAAGCCACCGGTACGATCCTGGACTGCACGGAGTTCGGCAAGGTGTTCAATCCGCTGACGGTAATTCTCAATGTGACCATACAGGATGGTGGCATTCGATGGAATTCCAAGCAGATGCGCGGTTTCATGAATTTCCAGCCAGGCATGCGCGGGTGTTTTCATGGAACAGATCTGCTGACGGATGGTTTCGTCAAAGATCTCCGCGCCGCCACCGGGGATCGATTCGAGTCCGCAGGCTTTGAGATATTGCAACCCTTCGCGGATCGACATCCCCGATTTCCGGATCATGTAGTCGAGTTCGACGGCTGAATAAGCTTTGATATGGAGGCCGGGTCGCATTTCCCGGATTTTTTTCAACAGGTTTCCGTAATAAACAATGTCGCGGGCAGGATGTACCGCCCCGGTTATATGAAGTTCTCTTACCGTTTCATCCTGTGCCCTCACTTTTTCGAGAATCTCATCGACCGTAAGTTCCCAACTCACCGGGCTGAAATGATGCGAGTAAGAGCAAAACCGGCATTTGTTGACACAAATATTCGTCGGTTCAATGTGAAAATTCCGGATATAGAAGGCATTATCTCCGTTCTTCACCTGCCTGCAATGATCGGCAAGGATCCCCAAAAAGCCGAGGTTCCCCTGTTCAAAGAGCGACACCCCTTCTTCGACCGATATCCGCTGGTTATCCATGATCTTACGGGCAACATTCCTGAGTTCAACGTTGTGGGTTGTTGCACGGATCATCGTTTCAGCGGGTTTTTCCGCCATATCAGTCTTTTTTAACAATCTTTTTTACAATCTGGCGCTTCCCGTCAAAAATCTTTACCAGATAAACGCCCTCGGGTAGGCCGGCAACTCCGATCTTTGTTCCGTTTGCCGGATCGATCCGGAGTTGTTCAGAGATCAGCGTTTCACCCAGAATATTAACCACCGCCACGGTGAGGTTCCGGCTCATCGTCCCATTGATCTGTATATTTAATTCAGAAGCGACGGGATTGGGGAAAAGTGAGATGTCCGCCGCGTTCTCCGGGGCAACGATTCCCAGGGCCCAACCGTTGAGGGTCGTCACACCCGACTGGATGGGATCGAGCCAGCATTTCAGTACAGATGCGGAGTCGGTGCCGTTCTGATCCCAACTGTATGAAAACATTCCGTAATAGTCGGGAAGGGAAATATGATTGGTGTCACATGCCGAATCGCCGCCTGTCAGAGTACCCACCAACCGTCCCTGGTTATCGAAGAGCGGGGAGCCGGAGGAACCCGGTTCTGTAGTCCCATGACCGTTGATTGTTTCAGCCCAGGAAACACGCCAGTGAGCAAGCGCAGTGCAACCCGGCCAATAGGCTGCCTGTGCCGGAGTGGTGTAGGTAGATATCTTTTTAATGTCGCCTTCGGGATGGTGGATGGAAACGCCAGAAGGACTGGGTGTTGTTTCGCGGTTCCACCCGTTGAAATAAACATTGAAGGAATCGGGGATCGCGGGGATAAGGCGAACCAGGTAAAAATCGGACCCCGTACTGCCGGCATTTCCGCCATGAGCTACCGGCAATGCCCCGGTGATCGAACGATAGGCCGGTTCGCTGGTCGGATTTTCACAGACAGGGCTTTGGTAATCGAAATAGAATACCCATTTACTGACATCAGATGCCGTGGCGTACCGCCCGCAATGGTCAGCCGTAAGTACATACGGGGTCCCGTCGTTCCGGGTGTTGTTCACGAGCGAACCGGTACACCATAAGGTACTGCTGCCTTTTTTCACCTCAAGCCGCACGACGCTTCGTTTCTGTTTCTGCCAGTCAATCCCTTCAATGCAGGCAGTATTGACCTGGCACTTCCCCGAGGCGCCAAATCCGGTTTGCGGCGCATCGGGAAATGAAATGCCCCGGTATGCGTGGGCGATCTCGGAAATGCGTAACTCAGGAAGTTCTGTATAGGAGGGTGCATTGTATTCAAGGGTGATCTCATCTCCGGTGATCAGACTGGTTGCGAAAGTCGACAGCGTATTGTTATTTTCAGCCGTGAAGGCTCCCTGCAACCGGGTCCGGATCGGATTGTAGACAAATAGCTTTCCGCCGGCAGGCAATCTGAAACGGTCGAAATAGAGGGTCAGGGCCAGCGCTCCGGGTGATTTCAGGGTCAGCCGCCACACACGGGTGCCATCGTCCATCATTTCAGAAATCCCTGAGTTGTTGAAATCGGCGTTGACCGGGATATTTACAGCAAACCGGTAGGGAACCGGGTTCCTGGCATCTTCTTCATGCAGCCGGGCGGTATCGGGAGCGGAAACGAGCAGCAGGTCACGGGTAACGGGAGGCAATCCATGGGAAAAACTATATGGAATCCCGGGGCGCGAAAGTTGTGCGGAAACCGGATTCGAAATAAAAGCGATCAATAGCAACAAGAAAAGGAAAGCAATCCCCAATGAAGTCGAAGGACAGTTGCAATCAGCTTTGTACGATTTTGTTTGTTTGATTTCCCGGAAAATATCGGGTTTTCGGTGTGGACTCATGGTTAATCTGTGAAGTTTAATGAATGATGGATAGTTTTCCGGTCAATTCCTGCTTTCCCATGCTGAATCGCAGGAGATACAACCCCACGGGAATATCATCGACGGTAAGGGTTATCATGCCGTTTTCAACGGGATGCAGCCAGGATCCCGCAACCCTCCCAAGTGAATTGACAAGTTCAATTAGCACCTGGCCATGAGCAGGTTGCAATGTCCGGATGATCACCTCCCGGGAAGCAGGATTGGGGTAAATGAACAGTCGGCTCTCCATATCTTGTTCCTCCGTACCGACCAACGAAGAAATGTTGATATCGTCGAGCATCAGGATAAACCCGTTGTTGGTAGTACATTGGATTCCCAGGTACACATCCTGGTGGGCATAGTCAGCCAAATTGTAACTCATCTTCGTCCACGTCGAAGGCGCCGTTTCAGGGTTGTTATTGATCGTCACGAAGCTCGACGGGTCGGTATCGGTGGTTGATACAGCAACATTGAATGTTTCATCGCCATACAGGGGATTATAGGTCTGTACGAAAAATTCGATCCTCGGACTGTAGGCCAGGCTTAGTTTCGGTGAGATCAGCCACTTGTTATTCGGATTTTTCGGAGGCATGGAAGAGAAGCAGCACCCGAGTTTCTGGCATGAATGGGCCTGCATATTCGTAAGCGGCGGAGAGGTATGCGAAGGATTGAAACAGATCCATGCCATCGGTTCCATATAATGCGGAAAGGTAACATTGGTAATCCCGTAAGTATCACCACCATTCACATCGAGGGTTGTCCAGGGTGAGAAATCGAGGATAAAGTCGGTCAGCGATTCGAAGTCGAGCGACATGGATGACGGATACCCGTTTACTGTGATGTAACCGTTCCGGGTGATCGAATCGCTCTGAGTTCCATTTGAAACCTTCAGACTCACCGCGAATGTGCCCGGTTCTGTGTAAATCACGGGTGGTGGCGTCTGCTGGTCCGAAGTGGATGGTATGCCGCCTGTGAAGTTCCATTTCCAGGATACGGGAGCTCCTGTTGACTGGTCGGTGAAGTGCACCGTATCGCCCACCTTTACGATGGTCTTGTCGGCAACGAAATCGGCCGTTATGAAAGCTGCCGCCTGTGGCTGGATCACCAGATCATCGATCATCATCAGGAAATGATCGTTGGAGACACAGTGAATGGCAATGTAAACCTGTTGGTTGTTGTAGGCAGATAAATTAAATACCTTTTTTGACCAGATTGTGGTTGTTTGCAGCGGAGTAGCGCCCGTGAGTGGCACAAAGCTCGAAGGGTTGTTGTCGGTCGTGGAAATGGCTACCTGATATTCATCAACCCCGTACAGGTCGTTGTACGATTTGATCCAGAACGAAAAACTGCCTCCCGTTCCGAGTTGTACCCGGGGTGAGATGAACCAATCGTTGTTGGAGGGCGGGTTGGATGAAAAGCAGGCGCCGAAACGCTGTCCGCCGTGCGGCTGAATGGCCGGATCGGTGGCCATGGAGGGCGTTACAGCGGCCGGGTTAAAGCAGAGGAACGCCATCTCCTCCATCTGATGCGGAAAGGTGTAATTGGTAATTCCGTACGTGGCGTGTTTGTCGACATCATTAACTGTCCAGTCGTTGAAGGTCAGCGAAAAATCGGCGATATTTTCAAAATCCATGGTGATATTCGCAGGAGGGGGTGTGGCAGGCGTCAGATCAAATAAGGCGCATTGATTATAGGAAAAGTCGATGGTGTCGGGGATGAGGTTCGATAGTTCAAAATAGCCGTCGGATACTCCTCCCCGCCCCCAGTTGATGTGGAAGGAATCGTTCAGGTACCCGTCGCAGATAAAAAACCGATGTTGACTGCCGTTGTAATTGTACCCGCAAAGGATCAGGGGATGGCCGGCATCCAGCTCGGTTTTAAGCATGGAGATCCAGGTCGTAAGCGGATAGTCGTCTTTGTTTTTCCAGGCGGCCGCTTTGGGATAACCGAAATATTTGATCAGGGCCGAATCCAGGTTCGCGGGTTCAGAGACGGAAGACTGAATACCATAATTCATGTCCTGGGCAATACCGCATTTACTGATCAATGTGGCAAGGGCTTCATGATTTCCGGTGATGGAGTCAGGATAAGCACTCCAGGTATAGGATGTGTTCCCGAAGTTGGCATACTGAATACCGTATACCGGATGGACATACCCATGTTCACCGGTTCCATGTGACGGATAGCCGTAATATTTCATGATCTGTGCCATTGCAACGGCGCCGCAACCAGCCAGGGTATGCAAGCAGGAGGAGGTGGCTGCGGGGTCGGCCGGACACGAACCGTTATAGAAACAATCTTCATCCCAGCGGGTGGAAAGCAGGGGGGCGACACTTGCCGGACGGTTCGGGGAGTCACTTTTGAAAACCGGATTCACAACAGGAGGCGGGGATTTCCGCGTTTTGTCGGGCACCCCTGCACTGGTTAAGGCACGGGTTCCTGAAACGCAACCTATCAATAAGCAAAAAAGCAATATCCTTAATCTCATAGGGATTTGATTTGAACGTTGCAAACATACGGAAAATATCCACTAAGCGGGTGATCCTGATTTTCTTTCAGGGCACAGGATGAACGTCAGAATCAGCCCCTGCACGGGCGTTCTTTCAATGCTATGCAAGTTTGATTCCGGGAAATGGCAGGATTTGATCCCGGTATTTGATTCGGCTTATTTCAGCCGATCTATTCGTAAAATCAGCTTTTTTTCTTATTGGGCGCTTCGAGGCCATATTTCTTCCGTTTATCTTCCCGTAGGAGCAGGAAGGCAAGAACGATGGCCAAGGCTCCCAGTGCGGCAAAAAGAAGCATGGGAACGGTGTAGTTATACACAGCAGTCCGGTCACCACCCTGGATCCGTTCGGCAACGCCGGGATTCATTGCCTGAAGCACCATCCCAATCAGCCACGGGAAAAACCACAAGCCGATGTTCTGGATCCAGAAAACCAGTGCGTAGGCCGACCCAAGATAACGTTCTTCTACGATCTTGGGCACCGAAGGCCACATGGATGCCGGGATGAGAGAAAATGCAATTCCGAGAAGGATGATGGCCATGATGGCAATGACCATATTGAGGGGAACCAGCGCAAAGGTCAGGTGGGCGATCATGAGAAGCGCCGATCCGAGAATCATCATAGAAGCGCCTTTTCCTTTGTTGTCGATGAAATTTCCGAAGATGGGAGTCAGCAGAATGGTTCCGATCGGCAGCAGGCTGGTGATCCATCCTCCGGTTTCGGCAGAGACGCCCAGCTTATAATGCATCATGTTAACGGCATATTTCAGGAATGGAAATACTCCCGAATAAAAAAGCACGCACAGGAAGGAGATGATCAGAAAGCCGCGGTTGGTAATAATTTTTTTAAGGTCTTTAACGTGAAACTCTTCGGTAGGATCGGCTCCGGGACCGGCAGTACCGGTCTGTTTGTCGAGCTTGCGGTCCATGAAGGTATAGGTCAGGAACGTCAGGAAACCAATACAAACCAGTGCGATTCCGAAATAGACGGGATTCAGAAGGTTGCCTGTCGGTCCTGCGGGGGTATCCTGGTAACCGGCCATCATCGGAGAGAAGAAAAAGGCTACCGAGGCTCCCAAACGGGCAGTTGCCAACTGCATGCCCATGGCAAGGGCAAGTTCCTTTCCCGCGAACCATTTTACTATAGTCCGTGACGTGGTGATCCCGGCCATTTCGACTCCGATACCGAAAATACCGTAACCGATGGCGGCAAGTTTCGCGGAAGCCGGAAGGGAAGGTAAAAAGGAATTGAAAAAGTCAAAACCAAAACCACCTGCGCTGAAATAGGGGGTCAACGCGTACATTTTTACCAATCCGCCCACCAGCATTACCCCGGTGGCGGTAAGTCCGGTAAACCGTATTCCCATCTTATCGAGGATAATCCCCGAAAGGATCAGAAAACCGAATACATTCAGCAGATACTCCGAACCGGAAAAGAATCCGTAGTTTGAAGGCGTCCACTTATATGGCGCCTGTTCCAGTAAGGATTGTAACGGCGCAATCATATCGACGAAGTAGTAAGCGGCCAGCATCGTCAACGATACCAGCACCAGTGCAGTCCAACGCGCTGCTTTTGATTCACTGAGAATCTTTTGAATTTTTTCGGTCATGACGGGAATATTGAATTGAGGAAAATAATAAGACCGGCAAAGCTATTAAATTTTCTGTTATCCAATTAGTTTTCATCCATATTAAACCTGAAAATTGTAACTTTGCTTAAAATTCCCCGGATGAACCTGCTGCTTGTCTCCGCTACCTGTCATGAGGTCCATAGGCTTATTGACACACCGGGTATGCAGTGTATAAGTACTGACCAGTTTTACTCCGGTTCAATCGGAAATGTGCAGGTCGATTTATTAATTACCGGGGTAGGAATTGCCGCGGCTGCATTTCAAACAGGAAGACATCTTACACTGAAAAAGTACGACCTGGCGATCAATGCCGGCATTGCCGGTAGCTTCGCGCCGGATCCCGGACCCGGAACCGTGGTGCGGGTTATTGAGGACTGCTTTGCTGATTTTGGCGTTGATGAGGGGATCCGGTTCGTGGCCCCCTTCACGGCAGGGCTGGCCGATCCCGATACCCTTCCCTTTTCGGGCGGAAGGCTAATCCCATCGGTTTTCCGGATTTCCGGACAGGAAACCGGCGCCGGAGGCCCTGCCGGAGGGATCGCCATCCCTGAGACCGGAGAAAGGCACGCTACCGGATTATCGACCCTTGACCGGCTTCCCGGTGTGAAAGGAACCACGACCTTTACAATACGTACCCGTCCTTCAGCCATCAGGCAGGTCATGACCTACACGGGTGCAGCTGTTGAAACCATGGAAGGAGCGGCATTCTTTTATGCTACCATCTCTTCCGGCATCCCGGGCATCCAAATCCGGGCCATTTCCAATATAGTAGGCGAACGCGACCATTCGAAATGGAAGACTGCACTGGCTATCCAGAATCTCTATGAAACACTGACAAATTTTCTGACAGAACTACCGACATGAATAAAATCAGCCTGGCATTTTCGCCCTGCCCCAACGACACCTTTATCTTTGATCCGATCGTAAACCATCGCATCGATCTCGAAGGAATGAAATTTAACTACACCCTGCACGATGTGGAAACCCTCAACAATATGGTTATCCGGGGAACGACACAAATGCTCAAGGTCAGTTTCTTCACCTATGTCATGCTCCGGAAGAAACTGGTGCTGCTTGATTCGGGAAGCGCGCTCGGTTTCGGCAACGGACCGATCCTGATCAGTAAAATCGGTTGCCGGTTATCGGATATCCCGGATCTGAAGGTGGCTATTCCCGGAGAACATACCACGGCACACCTGCTTTTTTCGATTGCGGCTCCGCAACCCGCTCAAAAGATATTCATGCATTTCGGACAAATTGAAGATGCCATCCTCGATGGCACTGTCGATGCCGGAGTCATTATCCACGAAAACCGTTTCACCTACCAAAAAAGAGGGCTGTACCCGATTATGGACCTCGGGGCCTTTTACGAAAACCTGACAAAACAACCTATTCCGCTCGGAGGAATCGTCGTGAAAAAAAGCGTGGGATACGACACCATAGATAAACTGAACCGGATCCTTTTCCGGAGTGTTGATTTTGC
>JAQWBQ010000018.1 GCA_028706295.1 Bacteroidales bacterium | reverse complement strand
GGGATCGAGGTTTTATCCGCTACATTGATCCAAACCTCGGGAACGAAAACGCCTTCAAGATCAGAGCAAACGATGTACATAGGAAGAAGTTTAGTTCAAAGACCAAATTAGTGATTAGCGATCAGGGTTTAGCGAATAGGGCATAAACCATAATTCAGAATTCAAATCAATCATTCAATCATTCAGTCAATCAATCATTCAGTCAATCAGTCAATAAGCTGTTCTCATTAAGGAAATCAAAGGATGGGTCATCCGAATTGCTCCAGAAGATAGGCTTTAAATTCCCGATAATCGAGACCCAGGTTGCTATAAAATTCCGGTTTATGGTCGAGGCCTTCGAGGCTCGGTGGAACGGCAGGTTCCAGTTCCAACAGTTTTTGAATCTCCCCGGGAAATTTGGCAGGATGGGCGGTCTCAATCGAAACGCAGAGCTGATCCTTTGATATTCCCCGTACATGATCCAGGTACTCGTGTAGTCCTGCCCACCCGACTGCGCCATGGGGCTCAAGCAATACACCATTTTCACGATACGACTTCTGAATGGTTTCGCGGGTTTTGGTATCGTCGATACTCACTGAAAACATATCCTTTCGCATCGCTACCATATCGGCTTCGACAGTGATTTTTCCCTGCTCATCCATCAGTCCTCCGTACAGCGACACCAGTCTGGCAAGGTTGCTGGGATGACCTACATTCATGGCGCTGGAGATGCAATTGCGTGAAGGTTCTATTTTCCGGTAGATCCCTGAATTCAGGTACATTGGAAATTCGTCATTCTCATTGGTAGCTATTACGAATTTTTTAACCGGCAATCCCATTTTCAGGGCCAGCACTCCTCCCATCATATCACCGAAATTTCCGGATGGAACCGAGAAGATGATATTTTCGTGAACATCTGTCCTGGCAAGTCTCGACCAGGCATAGAAGTAATAAACGATCTGCGGGATCAGCCGGCCGATATTGATGGAATTTGCAGAGGAAAGCTTCAGATGACCGAGTTCCTGATCGGCAAAAGCCTTTTTGACGAGGGCCTGACAATCATCAAATTTCGCATCGAGGGCCAGAATGTGTACATTTTTACCCAGGGTAGTCATCTGACGTCGTTGCCTCTCGGTGACTTCCGACCTGGGAAACAGAACGACAACCTGTATGTTATCCAATCCGTAAAAAGCATTGGCAACAGCGCTGCCCGTATCGCCGGAAGTAGCAGTCAGGATCAGCAGCCGGCCATTCGACTGATCAAGGTAATACTGCATAAGCCGTCCCATCATCCGAGCGGCGAAATCCTTGAAGGAAGCGGTGGGACCCTGATCCAGCCGCATGATATATTTCCGGTCGGTCACCCGTTCCAGCGGAATATTGAAATCGTACGATTCCCTGGTAATCCTTCTCAGTTCCTGCGCGGGTAATTCATCCTCCATATAAAGCGTTGCTACCCGGAATGCGATTTCATCGTAACTCAGGTTAACGAAGCTGGCCATGGTTGCTCGGGAAAATTCCGGTATGGTTACCGGCATATAGAGGCCCCGGTCGGGGGCCTGACCCCTGAGCAGCGCCTCGCTAAAGGAAACGGGGTCAGATTTTCGGTTGGTTGACAGATACAACATAGGCAGCGTTATTGACAATCCTTTCTAAGGTGTGCCGAAGAGGCGCCGCCCGCTGAAAATTCAGGGGCTGAAACGTACACTTTTTTACCATCCAGCACTCCTAAGGCAGTATCCAGGTCGCGGAGAATATCGTCGGGGTGCTCAACTCCCACACACAGGCGGATCAGGTTTGAGGGGATTCCTGCCAGCTTTCTGCCCTCCTCTCCCTGTTGTGAATGGGTGGAAATGGCCGGAATAGTTGCGACCGATTTTATCCGTCCAAGATCTGTTGCCCTCCAGATTCGCGTAAATGCATTGAATACTTCCCGGGTCATTTTGGCATCCCCCCGGATCAGGAACGACATCAGGTGACCATACCGGTTCACCGGTTTCCCGTATTGTTCATCATGTTCGGAATCGACAAGGAACAGGTAACGTGATGCTAATTCATGCAGCGGATGGTTTTTAAGTCCGAGATATTCGACGCGTTCGATGTGTTTATGGTCATTCAGGAAGCCGGCAATCTTCATGGTGCTTTTACTCATGGCATCCATGCGCATCCGGATGGTACGGATATCGTTCAGCGCCATAACGGCATTCATGGGCGAAAGATTGGGACCATTATCCCGGTTGGGTAGAAGTTTCAGGTAAGTGGCGAAGTCGGCCTTCATCTCCGGGTTGTCGATTCTGGAAATAATATTTTTTCTGGAAATAACGGCTCCGGCAATCCCAAATCCGCTGGTAGCAAGCGATTTGGTAACTGATTGGATCACAATATCAGCACCGTGGCAAAGCGGGCGAAGCAGAGCCGGGGTTGCAACGGTAGAATCGACAATCAGGGGAATGCCATATTTATGGGCAAGGTCAGCGACTTTACGGATATCGAAAAATGCCTGACCGGGATTGCTGGGCAATTCCCCGTAAAGGAACCTTGTCTCTGCATCAATATGAGATTCCCACTCTTTAATATCGGTCGTGTTTATCACTTTTCTCCATTCGATGAGTCGTTCTTTATCTTTGCGGATGGAGAACTGCTGGAATGTGCCTCCGTAAACCTGTGTCGATGCCACGAAGTTCATCTTTTTCCCGGGATTCGCGGGGTCGGTGACCAGGAAAGGATCGACGGCACTCTGGATCGCGGCCATGCCGGAAGATGTAGCGATACAGGAAGTTTCCAGGCCGGATCCATACCCTTCGAGAAGGGCAAGAACTCCTTCGAGGTAATACATCGTCGGGTTGGCAATCCGGGCATAGCACCAGGTAGGTATCTGGTACCCCAGGGCAGCTTCCATTTCATCTGCATCCCGGTAAGCCTGGGAAGTGGCCATATAAACAGGTTCGATGATCGAACCCTGGTTGAAGTCAAGCGCTTCCTGCATTGAATATACGCCGTGCGTGGCAATGGTGTCAAAACGGCATTGGCTCATCTGATTCCGGTATTCCCGGTGCCATGCAAGCGCTCTACCGGCTGCATTTTTATAATGTTCCATCTTTGAAAGATTGTTTGAGCGGATAAATTTAATAACATATTTTAAATTACAAAATAATTCACCCCGACGGGGTTCAGAAAACAGGCATCCTGAAGGAGCCGTCGCCGGATTTAACTGAAAAATATTCAGTATTTGCAGTAACGTCTTGATAATTAATTATACACCTGAAGTAGCAGGGATGTAAAAATCAGATTTGCAATACCCTCTGAAACGGTTAATTTTTCTTAATTTCGCAGTTTAAATCCGAACCATTATGAATTACGATATTATTGTTATTGGCAGCGGACCCGGCGGATATGTTGCAGCGATCAGGGCTTCCCAGCTGGGATTCAGAACCGCCGTTGTGGAAAAAGCCGAAGTAGGGGGAATCTGCCTGAACTGGGGCTGTATTCCTACCAAAGCTCTGTTAAAAAGCGCCTCCGTATTTCAATATGTTCAGCATGCAGCCGATTATGGGGTAATTGCCGAGGAGCCAAAAGTGAACTTCAGCGCCATGGTCACCCGCAGCCGGAATGTTGCTGAATCGATGAGCAAAGGAGTGCAGTTTCTTTTGAAAAAGTACAAGGTCGACCAGATCACGGGAACCGGGAAAGTAAAACCCGGTAAAATCGTTGAGGTGACCGACGCCAACGGCCTGGGATCAGAATATGCAGCCAATCACATTATCCTTGCCACAGGGGCGCGTTCCCGGCAGTTGCCTAACATCAAGCAGGACGGGATCCGGATTTTCGGATACCGGGAAGCCATGACCCTCCCCGAACAACCTAAAACCATGGTTGTAATCGGGTCCGGAGCCATCGGATCAGAATTCGCATGGTTTTACCAAACCATCGGGACCAAGGTGACCCTGATTGAATTGCTTCCCAATATTGTTCCGGTTGAAGATGAGGAAGTCTCAAAGACCCTGGAAAGATCCTTTAAAAAAGCCGGGATGAAGGTCATGACGGGCGTCACGGTCGAATCGGCTGAAAAGAGCGAAAACGGATGCAAGGTCATCGTCAGCACCAAGAAGGGTGTCGAAATCATTGAGAGCGACGTGGTTCTTTCGGCCGTCGGCATCGCTTCCAACCTGGAAGGAATCGGCCTGGAAGATGTTGGCATAACCACGGAAAAAGGGAAGGTTGTTGTGGATGATTTTTACCGGACGGTCATTGAGGGATATTACGCGATCGGAGATATTGTGAAAGGCCCGGCGTTGGCCCATGTTGCTTCACATGAAGCGATTACCTGCGTCGAAAAAATTGCCGGACTGCCGGTAGAACCGCTTGATTATGGCAATATCCCCGGTTGCACCTATACCCATCCCGAAATTGCTTCAGTCGGACACACAGAAAAATCCGCCAAAGAGGCCGGATATGAAATCCTGGTTGGAAAATTTCCATTTACAGCCTCCGGTAAAGCCACTGCATCGGGAGCTCGTGAAGGTTTTATCAAGGTGATTTTTGATGCAAAATATGGTGAATGGCTTGGAGCGCACATGATCGGGGAGAATGTAACGGAGATGATCTCTGAAGTCGTGGTAGCCCGTAAACTGGAGACTACCGGCCGTGAGATCATGGAATCGGTCCACCCTCACCCCACACTCAGTGAAGCAATTATGGAAGCCGTCGCCCACGCTTACGGGCAAACGGTGCATCTATAGGAAAGAGCGACTGCTGATGCTCGATTTGAACAGGATGGTTGAATTGGAATGATCAACTAAAACATTGTTTATGGAGATTATCAAGACACCGTTGGAAGGTTTACTGATTATAAAACCGGATGTTTTTGAAGATGTGCGGGGCTATTTTTTCGAATCCTTCAATTATGAGAAATTCAGGAACCTGGGGCTCGAATTGCAATTCATGCAGGACAACGAGTCGAAGTCAAAATCCGGTGTGCTTCGCGGGCTTCATTTCCAAAAGCCTCCTTATGCCCAGGGAAAACTGGTCAGGGTAATGCGGGGTTCAGTACTCGATGTCGCAGTCGATATTCGGAAGGATTCACCGACATACGGAAAATGGGAGTCGATCGTGCTTTCGGGACAAAACAAGCTGATGTACTGGATCCCGGTCGGCTTCGCACATGGCTTTGCCACCCTGGAGGACGATACCATCTTCTTTTACAAATGCACACAGGTTTTCAACAAAGAATCAGAGGGCAGCATCCGGTGGAATGATCCGGATCTGAATATTAACTGGGGAATTAACCATCCGGTAATTTCTGAAAAAGATACAGTTTCTCCTTTTTTCAAAAATCTCGTTTCACCATTTTAGCAAACCACAACGGCTGTGCTGATCGGCCCGATATCGAAAAATACCATGTTCCGTAAAATTTTATTTATCTCCGGATTCCTTATCCTGGTGATTGTTGGTGCGCTGATATTCATTTGTGCGCTGGATCATAAAAGCGACCCGGACCGGGAATATAATGCACTGTTTTACCGTCACACCAAGATTTTCGCTCCCGAGATACCTGAAAAAGCGAACTTCTCGGGCGAAAGCGTGCCTCTTGATCTGATCTATGTTCGGGAAGCCTTTGAACGTGAAATCTTCGCCGCCACCTTTATGCATTCCAGTTCTCTGATGATGTTCAAACGCGCCCACCGTTGGTTTCCGGTAATTGAACCCATTTTAAAGAAGAACGGGATTCCCGATGATTTCAAGTTCCTGGCGCTGGCTGAGAGTAATCTCCTCAACACGGTATCCCCCGCTGGCGCTGAGGGTTACTGGCAAATCATGAAGGCGACCGGCCAGAAACACGGATTGGAGATCAACGACAATATTGATGAACGGTATAACATGGTAAAGGCCACGGAAGCCGCCTGCGACTATTTCAGAACTGCATATTCGGGCTTCAGGAACTGGACCCTTGTGGCAGCCTCTTACAACCGGGGAATGGACGGACTTGACCGCGCACTGGAAAAACAACAGGTTGCATCGTATTACGACCTTTTTCTGAATGATGAAACCTCGCGGTACCTCTACCGGATTCTGGCAATAAAAGAGGTATATAACCATCCAGTAAAGTATGGTTTTTACTTGCGTGAATCGGATTTTTACCAACCTTTTTCATGCAAACAAATCACCGTCGACACCCCGATTGAAAATTTACCTGCCTTTGCCAAGCGCCAGGGCATCAATTACCGGATATTACGTGAAATGAACCCATGGATCCAAAGTTACACACTGCCGAACAAAACTCATAAACAATATATTTTTCTCATTCCTCAGGAAGGAGCGCTATCCTATAAATCTGTGATGAAAAAAGTGACTGTCCCGGATCATTTTTTCAATGATACTTTGAAGATCCATGAGGTTCACTGATAATCACAAAATCTGAAAGCCTGGTGGAAGATTTTTTAGAGGTATTCGGAGCACGGGTTCACAATCTACGGAACGTCGACCTGGCAATTCCCAGGAAGAAACTGGTTGTCTTCACCGGTCTCAGCGGAAGCGGGAAATCTTCGCTGGCGTTCGACACAATCTATTCCGAAGGCCAACGGCGGTATATGGAGACCTTTTCAGCATATGCACGCCAATTTATCGGGAACCTCGAACGCCCGGATGTGGATAAAATCAACGGCCTGAGTCCGGTCATTGCCATTGAGCAAAAAACCACCAACCGGAATCCCCGGTCGACCGTGGGCACCATCACCGAGATTTACGATTTTCTTCGTCTGCTGTTTGCACGGATTGCTGATGCCTATTCGATGAATACAGGCGAGCTGATGGTCAGATATACCGAAGACCAGATCATCTCGCTAATCCTCTCGGAATATGATGGCAGGGACATCCGGCTCCTGGCTCCCGTTGTAAAAGGCCGTAAAGGTCATTACCGTGAGTTATTCGAACAAGTCAGAAAACAGGGCTTTCTGAATATGCGGGTCGATGGGGAAATCCGCGAGATAACCCTGGGCATGCAACTCGACCGGTACAAGATTCACGATATCGAGATCGTTGTGGATCAGATCACGGTGAAATCCGGATCGAAGCAACGGCTTTCGGGCTCGGTTAAAACAGCCATGAAACATGGCAAGGATGTGATTATGGTGCTGGATCAGGAAACCGGTATCCCTAGGCATTTCAGCAAATTATTGATGTGCCCTACAACCGGGATATCTTATGATGAACCTGAGCCGAATTCGTTTTCCTTTAATTCACCCTATGGCGCCTGTCCGAAATGCAACGGCCTTGGTACTATTTCTGAAATTGACCTTAACAAGATCATTCCCGATCCCTCGAAAACCATCCGTAAAGGAGCAATTGTACCGATCGGTGAGTATAAAAATTCATGGATTTTCAAGCAAATAGAGGCCATCGGGGAAAAATACGGTTTTGACATCAACACGCCGTTGTCGGAGATCAGCGAACATGCGATCGACGTCATCCTGTATGGTTCCGACGAGGTTTTCAAGGTAAAAAACGAATACCTTGGGGTTACTTCAAGTTATTCGATGAATTACGAAGGGATCATTAATTTCATTACCTCCCAGTCGATAGAGAATGCCCCGGCCGGACTTGTGAAATGGGCTGGTAACTTCATGAACCGTAAGGTATGTCCTGAATGTGGCGGCACACGATTGAAGAAACAATCCCTGTACTTCCGGATCGGAGAGAAGAATATTTCCGAACTGGCCGAAACTGACCTGGTAAATCTTCAACGCTGGATTGACCTGCTCCCGGATCGTCTGGATGAGCGGAAAAAGACAATTGCCTACGAGATTATCCGTGAGATCAGAACACGAATCCAATTCCTTCTCGATGTAGGCATTGGCTACCTGACGCTGAACCGCACCGCGAGAAGTTTATCGGGTGGAGAAAGCCAGCGCATCCGTCTGGCAACACAGATCGGTTCGCAACTCGTCGGTGTACTATACATTCTTGATGAACCCAGTATCGGCCTCCACCAGCACGATAATATGCGGCTGATCCAGGCATTAAAAAGCCTGCGCGATGCCGGTAATTCGGTGATCGTCGTGGAACACGATCAGGAAACCATCCTGGCTGCCGACCATGTCATTGATATCGGTCCCGGCGCCGGTGTTCACGGCGGAAAGATTGTTGCGCAAGGGTCTCCGCAGGAAATCATGAAAAGCAAACACCTGACAGGATTGTATCTGAGCGGCATCAAAAAAATAGACATCCCCGCCGGACGCAGACCCGGAAATGGGAAGTCACTGGTGTTAAAAGGGGCAAAAGGAAATAACCTGAAGAATGTCGATCTGGTGCTTCCCCTCGGGAAGCTGGTTTGCATCACCGGGTTGTCGGGAAGCGGGAAATCATCCCTGATCAATGAGACCCTTTACCCGATTCTGAGCAAACATTTTTACCGGTCGGAGGCGAATCCCCTACCCTATTCATCGATTGAGGGACTGAAAAATATCGATAAAGTAATCGAAATTGATCAATCGCCGATCGGTCGGACCCCACGATCGAATCCGGCTACCTATACCAAGGTTTTTGATGAGATCAGGAAGTTGTTTGCCGGCCTTCCCGAATCCAAAGCGAGGGGATATCTGCCGGGTCGATTTTCTTTCAATGTCAAAGGAGGAAGATGTGAGACGTGTAAAGGAGCCGGACTCCGCGTTATTGAGATGAATTTTCTCCCCGATGTTTACGTGCCTTGCGAGACCTGTCACGGAAGAAGATACAACCGGGAAACCCTGGAAGTCAGGTATAAAGGTAAATCGGTCAACGATGTCCTGAATATGACCATTGAACAGGCGGTTGAGTTCTTTGAACATGTCCCCTTCATTGTTCACAAAATAAAGACCCTGAATGAAGTGGGCCTGGGTTACATAACCCTCGGTCAGCAGTCGACCACCCTATCGGGGGGTGAAGCCCAACGGGTAAAACTGGCAACGGAGCTTTCGAAAACCGACACCGGAAACACGCTGTACATCATGGATGAACCCACGACCGGCCTGCACTTCGAGGATGTTAAAGTGCTGCTATCTGTATTGAACAAACTGGTGGCAAAAGGAAATACCGTGTTGGTTATTGAACACAACATGGAGGTAATCAAAGTTGCCGATCACATTATTGATTTGGGGCCTGAAGGGGGTGAACGCGGTGGAGAAATCATTGCAACCGGAACGCCGGAAACCATTGCCAAACATCCCGGGAGCTTCACCGCAATCTATTTAAAAAAGATTCTTTTCGGTAATTAATCGTTGAGCAGATAAGCAGGAATATCAAATTTAAAGGAAAGATCATGGAAACGGAAGATATTGAAAAATTAAGAGCGTCGTTTCAGCCAAAAACTTGGTCGGAGACCATTTCACTGGACACCTGGGAGATTTTAAAGGTAATCTCAGAAATGGTAGAAGGATTCGAGAAGCTCAGCCGGATCGGTCCCTGTGTTTCCATTTTCGGTTCCGCCCGGACCCATGACGTTCATCAGTATTATAAACTGACAGAGGAGATCGCATACCTGCTAACAAAAGCAGGTTTCGGTATCATAACGGGTGGCGGACCCGGGATCATGGAGGCCGCCAACAAGGGGGCACATTTTGCCGGAGGCAAGTCGGTCGGACTGAACATCAACCTGCCCTTTGAACAGAATCCCAATCCGTTTATCGACCGGAATAAACTCATCAACTTTAACTACTTCTATGTTCGAAAAACGATGTTCATGCGGTATTCGATGGGATTTATTGCATTACCGGGAGGTTTTGGCACCCTTGATGAATTAACCGAAGCCATTACCCTGATCCAGACCCATAAACTGCTCAGGTTTCCCATCGTGCTGGTTCGCCGTGATTACTGGCAAGGTTTGCTCGACTGGGTGAAAAACACCGTTCTGGTTGAAAAAAACATCACTCCCGACGATCTGAATATCTTCACCCTGGTGGATGATGCGGAAGAAGCCGTTGCCTGTATCACCGATTTCTATAAAACATATGCTCTGAAACCTAACTTCTAAGAAGTCAAATAATTTCATTATTTTTGCATTTACCATAGAATCTACGGATGGCGCGACGTAAAAAAAACAGTCAGGAGGAGATAGTGACCAGTATCCTCGATGCGATGGCCGACAAAAAGGCATGGGAACCGGTAGTGCTTGATTTCACAAGGCTTACGGGTGCGCTGTGCGATACCTTCGTGATCTGTCATGGCACATCAAATACCCAGGTTACAGCAATCGCCGATCACGTGATCACATCCGTTAAAAAGAAAATCGGGATAAATCCCTGGCATTTGGAGGGCTTAAAAAATGCGGAATGGATTTTGATCGATTACAGCAACGTGGTTGTCCACATTTTCCAGGAACATCGGCGCAGATTCTACAACCTTGAGCATTTGTGGGCCGATGCAGAGATCAGGCGGATAGATACCGTGGCGAATTGAATCATGAACTATACTTGAACACGACAGAATGGCAGATAAAGAAAATAAATTTGTTCCACCCAAAGTAAAAAAACCAAAATTCAGTTTTTACTGGATCTATGCAATCCTGGGGATCATTTTCATCACATTCCAGGTTATGAATTACAACAGTTCTGTTAAAGAGATCTCCTGGTCCAAACTTGAAGAGTTTCTGATGAAACAGGATGTTGAAAAGATCGTGATTGTCAATAAGGAAAAGGCAGAAATCTATATAAAGAAGGACAAGATTCTCCACGATACCACCTTCAAGGAATTCAATAAAAAAGGATTCGGAACCGGAAACTTATCAACCAATCCGCAGTTTTTTTATCAGGTCGGATCGGAGGAGATCTTTCACGGTTTGCTTAAAGACACCCGCGACAGCGTTGTTTCGAGGATGAGGCGCGACAGCATTCCCCAAACCCAGATCAGTGAATTTCAGAAACAATACCCCTATCCTCCCTCCACTGATACGCGAAAAGATATGTGGGGTGACATTTTAAGTTATCTGATTCCGCTCGTGATTTTAATCGGGGCCTGGTTTCTGATCATGCGGTTCATGAGTCGCGGAAGCGGTGGTGGCGGACAGATCTTCAATATCGGAAAATCAAAGGCCACCCTCTTCGATAAAGACACCAGCGTGAGTGTCACCTTTAACGACGTAGCCGGGCTTGAAGAGGCCAAGGTGGAGATCATGGAGATCGTCGATTTCCTGAAAAACCCTTCCAAATACACGAACCTGGGGGGAAAAATCCCAAAGGGTGCACTTTTGGTCGGTCCTCCGGGTACCGGGAAGACCTTGCTTGCCAAAGCCGTTGCCGGGGAAGCCAAAGTTCCGTTCTTTTCAATTTCAGGTTCTGATTTTGTTGAGATGTTCGTGGGCGTTGGCGCCAGCAGGGTGCGGGATCTCTTCCGGCAAGCCAAAGAAAAAGCCCCGTGTATCATATTTATCGATGAGATTGATGCTATTGGGCGCGCCCGTGGCCGGAATGCCATAACGGGAGCAAACGACGAACGGGAAAATACGCTGAATCAGTTGCTCACCGAAATGGACGGATTCGGCACCAATGCCGGGGTTATCATTTTAGCGGCCACCAACCGGGCCGATATTCTCGACCGGGCCCTTATGCGCGCCGGGAGGTTTGACCGTCAAATCAATGTCGAATTGCCTGACCTTGAGGAACGGAAGGCTATTTTTAAAGTCCATTTGAAACCTTTAAAACTTGATCCGGGACTGAACGTCGACTTCCTCGCAAAACAGACTCCGGGCTTCTCGGGAGCCGATATTGCCAACGTCTGCAATGAATCAGCCCTTATTGCTGCCCGAAAAAACAAGTCGATCATTGAAAAGCAGGACTTTCTGGATGCCATCGACAGGATCATCGGTGGGTTAGAAAAGCGAAACAAAATCATCTCATCACACGAGAAAAAGGTGATAGCCTATCATGAATCCGGACATGCATCGGTTAGCTGGCTGCTGCAGTATGCCCACCCCCTCGTCAAGGTCACGATCGTACCCAGGGGGAAAGCGCTGGGAGCAGCATGGTATTTACCGGAGGAAAGGCAGATCACGACCTATGAACAAATGTTTGATGAGATCACTTCAGCTGTTGGCGGTAGAGCTTCGGAAGAGATCTTCTTCGGAAAAGTATCGACCGGTGCGCTCAACGATCTGGAGAAAGTTACCAAACAGGCATATGCAATGGTTGTTTATTTCGGACTCAACAAGGAAATCGGGAATATCAGCTTTTACGATTCCACCGGCCAGAATGAGTATGCCTTCCAGAAACCGTACAGTGAAAAAACCGCTGAGGTGATCGACCGGGAAGTAAGAGCCATCGTTGAATCGGCATATGAAAGGGCAAAAAAACTTCTGAATGAAAACAAAGAGAACCTCGAAAAATTAGCCAATTTACTACTTGAAAGGGAGGTGATCTTCCGGGAAGACCTGGAAACGATATTTGGAAAACGACCATGGGACAGCGAAGAAGAGCATCTGCTCCCGGGGCACACGGAGCAAAAAACTGCGTAAACCAATCGCGATGGAAGAAAGCACCTCAAGAGAAAAGATCCTGAAAAAGGTCCGGGATGCCTTGATTGAAAAGACCGAACCTCCCTATCCGATCATTGATCAGGAATCCCACATTTACAGGGAGATGACCGAACCAATGGATGTGACTTTCGCGGAAGAGCTTGTCAAGGTTTCAGGAAAATTCGTGTACTGTGAAAGTGAGGATGAATTTATCAGCAGCCTGCAATCCTTCATCGTTGAAAAAGAGTGGGGAGTGCTTTACTGCCAGGATCCGAAGTTGCACCATCTGCTCAGGCAGGGAGGGATACCTTTTGAAGCGCATACCGAAGCGATTCTTGATGCAAGAATCGGAATTACCCGATGTGAGTATCTGATCGCGCGCCTGGGAAGCGTCATGGTATCGAGCCGGCTGAACCCGGGCAGGAAAATCATGGTCTATCCCGAGGTGCACCTGATCCTTGCTTATGCTTCCCAACTGGTTCCCGACCTGAAATATGCCTTCACAAATATTAAAAAGAAATATAAGGACAACTACCCGTCGATGGTATCCCTGATCACCGGGCCAAGCCGTACCGCCGACATCGAGAAGACCCTGGTCATGGGAGCTCACGGTCCGAAAGAACTTTACGTATTCCTGGTCGACGATTCCGCACCTTCCAATGGCTGAAAAACCAATGAGCAATTTTTGGGCACGCACCATCACGGGATTGTCGATGGCCTTCATTCTGCTTGCAGCGTTGTACTTCAGCGGATGGATATTCGCCACTATTTTTCTGCTGATCACCCTGGCCGGACTTTGGGAGTTCTATGGACTTGTTTCGGGAGAGAACGTCCACCCTCAGAAAATTTATGGCACTGCAGCAGGGGCTTTGGTGTACCTCATCACAACATGCTTTTTTTTCATCCAGGGAGGAACCTCCGGTGGCCTCTTATGGAAGAATGCCCCGGTTATAACCATTGTCATTACCCTCTTTCTGCCTTTTATTTTTGAAATTTTCAGAAAAAAATCTGCTCCGCTGACCAATATTTCCATCACCATTCTCGGTATCATTTACATTTCGGTTCCCTTCGCGCTCCTCAATGCTTTCAGCAAACAGGACCAGGTTCAGTTCCATGGCATCCCGGAATTCCTGACGGGGTATTTCATCCTCACCTGGTTGTACGATACTGCCGCTTATCTCTACGGAAAACAATTCGGAAAACACAAATTTTTTGAACGCATTTCGCCGAAAAAAACCTGGGAAGGTACCATTGCCGGTGTTATTGTCGCATTTCTTACATCCTTAGCTCTTTCATTGCTTTTCAGGGATGTATCACAGGGCAACTGGCTGATCCTTACATTTATTGTAGTTATTTTCGGGACATTCGGCGATCTTGTGGAATCGTTGTTTAAAAGGGGGCTGCATGTCAAAGACTCCGGAACGATCCTGCCAGGTCACGGCGGCATCCTCGACCGGTTCGACACCATGTTGATTTCATCCCCGTTTGTCTTTGTATATTTTTATTTATTAAACACCATTTGAACAGATGACCATTCATAAAGAAGGATATAAAACGATAATGATCACCTTTCTGCTGGTTTTAGCCATTTTCCTTGCCTTCAACCACATTTGGCCTGAACAGTCGTGGATCCACGGTGTAATGTACATCCTGGGAGTCTGGTTTTTTATCATGATCATACGGTTCTTCCGGTCACCCGATCGGTCAACCAACGGAGGCGAGCAGGTAATACTATGCCCGGCCGATGGTAAGGTAGTGGTTATCGAACGCACCGTCGAACCGGAGTATTTCAAGGATGACCGCATTCAGGTTTCCATATTCATGTCGGCCACCAATGTACATGTAAACTGGTTTCCTGTTGGCGGCGAGATTGTTTATTACTATTACCATCCCGGAAAGCACATGGTTGCATTCAATCCCAAAGCTTCGCTTGAAAACGAAAGGGCGACTACGGTCATCCAGGGCCCCGGCAAAAGAAAAGTACTCGTGAGGCAGATAGCGGGTGCGATGGCGCGGCGGATCAAATGCTACCCGAAAGTGGGCGAACCGGTTATCCAGGGCGAAGAACTCGGTTTTATCAAATTTGGTTCCCGTGTCGATCTTCTACTTCCGGTCGATACAAAGATAGAAGTCACCCTGAATCAGAAAGTCAGAGGTAAACAAACCATAATCGGCAGAATACCTGCCTAAATCATCATCCCTCCAAAGCCCTTTTCAAAAATCTGTTCAAGGGTGAAAAGGTCCTGAACACTTCAGTAACATAAGCAAAAAGCTTGTCGGAGATAATCATGGTATCGTCCAGTGAGGCCGAAAGAATATAATGGCGGTTCTTTAAAAGGTCTATGTCGGCAAAGTCTTTCGGAAAATCCCTGGGAGGTTGTTTTGCTTTATCGAAGTCATCCAGACCCGTGGTATAGCGTGCAATTTTCCGGTCACTCAAAATCGCTTTAAACTCATCCGTGTTGTAAAAAATTTCCTGTCGGATTTTCTTTAATTGATCCGGATCAGGCATATAGACTCCGACTGAAAGGAACGATTCGCCCGGTTGAAGATGTATATAATAACCCGGCCCGGAACTTTTACGGCCTTTGGGCGTGATCCAGGCTCCCATATTCACTTTGTAAGGAGATTTGTCTGATGAAAAACGGACATCCCTGAAAATCCTGAAAAGACAATCTTGGGCTTCGACAAACTTTACAGTTTCATCGAATTCCGAGATTGCCGGGATCACGGATCCGACAAAAGTCAGAACTTCACTTTTCGCGGCTTCATACCTATTCTTGTTTTGCTGAAACCAATCGCGGTTGTTATTGACTTTCAGTTGTTCCAGAAAAGAGATGACATTGGGAGTCATGGTATATTATTTTTCCGCAAAGATAGCAAAGAGAAAATAAACAACAGGGGTGTATTACTTTTCAGGTTGATACCTGATTAACCCGAAAACAGGGTTATGTTTTACAAATCGGTTCTTTTGATTTTTGCCGCAGCAATCGGACTCCCGTTCATTTCGCTGGCAATCGGAGAGCGAAATCCGGCCGGTGCGCGGGCCGGGGCGATGGGAGGCGTCTCCGTGTCGGTTTCCGACATCTGGTCTGCATCCAACAACCCGGCCGGGACAGCCTGGCTAAAAGGAGTTTCGGCCGGGATATTTTTTGAGAACAGGTTTATGATGAAGGAATTGATGTATCAACAAGGTGTGGCCGTATTGGCTGTAAAACCTGGATCATTTGCCATCAACCTAAGCCATTTCGGCGCCTTAGGTTACCTGGAATTCAGATCGGGTTTCAGTTATAGCCGGAAATTCGGAAAAATGTTTTCTGCAGGGATTCGGCTCGAATACCTGCGACTGAGCCTTCCGGATGACTATGGCAGCAAGAACTTGCTATCCTGTGCGATCGGATTGCAATTTCGGCCAACAGATCGCATTCTCGCAGGAATCCTAATCGCAAACCCGGTTCCGGTGCGAACGGCAAACCAGCCGGTCGAGTATTTGCCAACGGTGTTCTGTGCTGGCGTTTCCTACCGTTTTTCAGAAAATTTTCTGGCTGTCCTTGAGGTTGAAAAGGACCTCATACAGTCCATGGTTATCCGAATGGGTGCCGAGTACCAGATAGCCGGGAAGTTGTTCATCAGGGCAGGCCTGGCGACCAATCCCTGGGTGGTTACCTTCGGCTTTGGCCTGAAACTTGGGAAACTCACCGTCGATCTTGCTTCCGGATTTCACCAGGCACTGGGCTTCAGCCCCGGAGGATCCGTGATATTCCAAAATATAAAAGAATCGGGCAACAAGAGGAAAACCGACGCTTCCCAACGATCCGGATTATAATACATTTCTTAAATCCTCCGGCAGTGATTTTAATTTAAACAAACTGGTTTAACCATACCAGAAAAACAATCCGAGGCCATGAAAATTGTTCGATTTGTTTTATTATTCTGGATGATTCCTGTATTTGCATTCTGCCAGTTTGACCATCTTGGGGAGATCGTTGAAAAAGCCGCCGAACAGGAAACCGAATCCGGTTACGACGATCTGGTCGAAGAATTCGTTGAAAAAGCCAGTCACCCGGTCAATCTGAATACCCGGAAGCAGGAGGATCTCTATGAAATTCCATTTCTGTCACCGGCACATGTTAAGAACCTCATGGATTACAGGAGCACGTACGGCGAACTCTTCAGCATCTATGAACTACGGACAATCCCGGGATTTGATTCTTTAATGATCTGTAAAATCGCACCCTTTGTCAACGTCATACCTGATTCACATCTACCCGCATTCTCATTCCGTAATTTCTTTAAACTTGGTCGTCATGACCTGATGATGCGGGCACGACAGGCTTTTCCTGTCAGCAAGGGGTACCAGCGACCTGATACCACAGCCGGATTGAATTCCAACCTGTATTATCCGGGTGATCCAAGGTACTACTATTTCAGGTATCAGTTCACCTGGTTCGATAAGATCAGTTTTGGATTTTCAGGGGAAAAGGATCCGGGTGAGGAGTTTTTCAAAGGGGCGCAAAAGAACGGATTCGATTTTTACGGAGGGTATCTGATGCTGAACAATATAGGAGTTATAAGCCGGCTGGTAGTCGGGAATTTCCGGGTACAGTTCGGTCAGGGACTTACCATTGGAACGGGAATGACGGCCGGGTCCATGCCGGGATCGGTTCCCTCTCCAGCAGGTCCGGCCGGAATACGTCCAGCGCTGGGCATCAATGAAGCAACGGGTTTGCGTGGAATCGCCGTTACCCTGCGGAAAAACCATGCCGAGTTATCGGGATTCGTTTCTTATACGTCACGGGGTGGCACTGTAACGAAGATCGACAGTATTTCGGGAAGAGCCGAGGAGATCAGCTCCATTTATTCAGGCGGTTATCACCGCACGCCTTCAGAGATCGGAAAACAGGATATTCTGGATGAACTACTCGTTGGCGGTCATCTTGGTTTTTCCGCCTCTCCCGGTCAGAACTGGGGATTCAGTGCAGGGCTGACGGGCACCTACATGCATTATTCCGCGGCAATCAAGCCGGAGCAAGATCCCTACAATTTATTCCGGTTTTCAGGAAATGTAAACCATAATCTGGGATTCGATTTCAGGTTGCGGATCGGGAAGCTATTTCTATTCGGTGAGGTGAGCCGGAGCATGAACGGAGGTTGGGCCGGGATTGCAGGATGTACGTTTACACCAGGCCAGAATGTGACGGTGCATGCACGCTACCGGTACTATCAGCCCGCTTTTCAGAACCTCTTCTCCAATGCATTGGGGCAGGGATCGGCGAATGCCAACGAAGAGGGGATTTTCCTCTCTCTTAATGCTGCGATCTCCTCAAAGATATCTCTTTCGGGTTATGCAGATCTGTTTTCTTTTCCATGGTTGAAGTACCGGGTTGATGCGCCAACCCGCGGGAACGAATCGGGGGTCATTCTGGACCTCAGGGTTTCGAAAATCTCGGGATTTGAATTCAGGTATTACCGAAAGCACACACGGATCAATGGTGTTGGAACAAACGGAATGCACCTTCACCCGTTGACCGATAACACAGTTCAAAGCTTTCGAACAGTTTTTGATCTGTCGGCCAGCGAAAGACTCCTTCTGCGAACGCGTATTGAATTCAGGGCGGTATCCCGTCCGGTTTGCTCGGTACAGCAAGGGTTTCTGGTGTATCAGGATGCCCGGTTAAACAACATCGGATGGCTCACGGGAGTGACCCTGAGGGTTGGAATATTCGACACCGATGGGTACGACGCAAGGTTTTATGTATTTGAGCCCGGGGTGCTCTATGATTATTCGATGGCCTGCCTGGATGGAAAGGGAATGCGTTACTGTTTGGTACTAAAGGCAAAACCCTGCAATCAGGTAAATTTCTGGTTGCAGGGCGGGGTCACGGTCTATACTGATCGTACGGAGATCGGGAGCGGCGCGGACCTGACCGAAGGCAATGTGAAAGCGGAGGTCACCGCACAGCTTCAGATAAAATTATAGGGATGCTGCTTTTATTTGTGGTCCTTCATCTTCTGGAGCGCTTCCATCCCGTGGATATTCATTCCTTTTGAAAGCTGGGAGATGGTCGACAGATCGATAATGCCTGTCAGGCTGAGTACTGCGACTTCTTTCCGGTCTTTCATCAGCATCACCATTTCGTTGATTCTGCCATTTGCATCCTGTTTGGTGAGGAAACGGATGTTTTGTCTTCCTTCGGTCAGGTTCATCAGCTCTTTGTAGGTCGATGGGGGAAACACGCCGGAAAATTCATTGTAAACAGCGACGGCCCTGGAAATTTTGGATGAGTCGAAAGAAAAGGTAAGCACTTTCAGGCCATTGAGTTGTTCAAGAATTTTCTTCATCTCGATCATGGAGGAATCATTGACTTTGTCTTTTCCCATTTGCACGAACATCTGGAAGAGTTCCTTGCTGATGTTCACGGAGGTGAAACCATCCTGGGCGACATATTTATCAAAGACTTTGTCGATCGGACTTTGTGCGCGAAGCGCTACCGGCATCAACAACATTGCTCCAAGCAGGAGGCTTAACATGGTTTTTTTCATAGTTATCTGGATTTTATGGACTGATCATTGATTTCGTCCGGGTTTATATTTACAGGTTGATATTGGAAGAATTTATTCAACATTTGAACTTTCGCGAAGGCTTGATCTACTTTCTGCAGGGTCTCGATCTGACGCAGTCCGGTATTCAGAGAACCCGAGATAAACAGAAGGGTTTGACGGGTTTCGGTATAGGCCAGTTCCTGATCCGGGGTGAGGGTCAGGGTGTGACCTTTTCGAAAGATATCATTCCTGAACAGGAAGGTCATTGAAATAAGAATAATCAGGGATGCAGCAAGCCCCGACAGGATATAAAAACGGTTGTTGGTGTGTATTCCGGATTTTACGGACTGAAAGGTATTTTGTTCGGGCATCCCCGGGACCATGCCCGTCAATTGGCGGAAGGGAGCTTTAATTTTCTGTTCCGATTCGAAAAATTTGAAAAGGGATTCGTATTTCAGGAGGTGTTGGGGCACGTCAGGCTCCCGGAAGAAGTCACGAATTGATTGTTCCTCTGAGAGGGTAGTATTGCCCTCAAAATACTTTTCCAGCAAATCTTCAATTCCCGTGGGTTTCATATATCTCATTATTTACCAACAATTCACGTGTCCGTTTCCGCGCCCGCGACAGTGCTACGCGGATGGCATTTTCATTCATCTCGACTATTTCGGCAATTCGGTTGAACTCATACCCTTCGATATCTCTCAGATGCATGATGATACGCTGGGTTTCAGGCAGTCCATCCATTGCCCGTCGGATATTCGCGATCACCTCCGAATGATCCTGTTCTTGTTCACCCGGCAGGTTTTCAAGGTAATTCCTGTGATCTTCATAATTCTCGACCGGATATTTCCGGCTTCGCACCCTGTCGATGCACAGATTCTTAGTTGTGGTCATGGCCAGCGCCTCCACGCTGCGGTACGCATCCAGCTTTTCACGATTATTCCATAGCCTGATAAAAACTTCCTGAACGGTATCTTCGGCCTCCTCGCGGTGTTCAAGGATCCTCCTTGCAAAGCGAAACAGCTTGTCGCGCAACGGGTAGACCGATTTTTGAAATTCCGGAAGATTCATACGGGATTTAAGACGACGGCGTTGGGGGTTTATTACAAATTTCGAAAAATTTTCTGCAAAATACCCGATACTGTATCATCCGAAAACAGAATGGAGTTTGATTTCTCAGTCACCTGATGATCTGCGATTTGTCCGGTGACTAAATTTGATTATTTTTGCATGTTACTCATTTTTTATTCACTAAAATTTAGGCATCATGTTCAAAAGACATCCGAAAGGTCTGTTTGTGGCGTTTTTCTCAAACATGGGAGAGCGCTTTGGTTTTTACACCATGATGGCGATCCTTGTCCTCTTTTTACAAGCCCGGTACGGGCTTTCGGAAGAGGACGCCGGAAGCTATTATAGTTGGTTTTATTTTGGCATTTACGCGCTTGCCCTCATCGGGGGTATTTTAGCCGATGCCTCCAGAAAGTACAAAACGGTTATCCTCGCCGGGATCATTGTCATGTTCTCGGGGTATGTGATCATGGCCTTGCCGGGTAATCCGCTGGCGATCACGGTTGTCGGGCTGTTCACCATCGCTTTCGGAAACGGATTGTTCAAGGGAAACCTTCAGGCTGTGGTTGGTCAGTTATACGACGATCCCAAATACTCAAAGGTACGCGATTCCGCTTTCATGATTTTTTACATGGGGATCAATATCGGAGCATTTTTTGCTCCCTTTGTCGCCACCGGCGTCAGGAACTGGTTTCTGAAAACACAGGGATTTCTTCACGATGGAAGTCTTCCGGCCATGTGCCATGCCTTTCAAAAGGGCACCTTACAAGATGTAGGCAAATTCCAGGAACTTGCCGATAAAGTAAGCGGAACGCAGGTATTGGATCTGGGAATGTTTGCCCAAAATTACCTTGATGCTTTCTCAAAAGGTTATAATTATGCTTTCGGGGTTGCTGCTGCAGCTATGGTCATTTCTTTGATTGTTTATATTGTCTTCAATAAATTATTACCGAGTGTCGAAAAGATAAAAAAAGCTGAAGATACCAGTAAACCCAAGGTTAATACGAACATTGTAAGTTTCCTTTTAGGTGGCGGTCTGATGATTACCACTTCCGTAATCTTTTATTTCCTGCTGCGTAACACGGTGAAAGATGCTGCCGCATTGGGTGCTGCTGTAGGTTTGTTGGTCGGATTCATCGCCATTATGTTGCAAATTTCCACCAAAGAAGAACGACCCAGGGTTACTTCACTCATTATGGTTTTCATCGTTGTGATCTTCTTCTGGATGTCATTCCATCAGAATGGTCTTACGCTTACTTTCTTTGCCCGTGACTATACCGTCAAGGAAGTTGGGCCTTTCACAAATCTCTTCTTCAACCTGGAATCAATCTTAGCTTTTATCGGTGCCATTGCAGGCCTTGTGCTTGTTTTCAGAAAAAAAATGACCGAGCGGCTGATCGGGGCTGCGATGTTTATTGGTCTCGGCGCCCTTTGCTATTATTTTATTGTCCGCGCCAATGCTTTGAATCCAATTGCTCCTGAATTATTTGAGGCATTCAACCCACTGTTTATTGTTTCCCTTACTTTTCCGATCATGGGAATTTTTGCCTGGCTTAACAAAAAGAACATAGAGCCTTCAGCCCCTAAAAAGATCGGGATTGGGATGATCATTGCTGCTATCGGGTTCCTTGTAATTCTGATTGCCTCTATTGGTTTAGAGTCGCCTCATACATTGCAATATGTCGATGCATCGGGTGCCACAAAATACAATCCCGTACCTGATACATCGCGTGTAACGCCTTACTGGCTCATCAGCAGTTATCTGATCCTTACCATAGCGGAACTGTTCCTTAGTCCGATGGGACTCTCCTTTGTTTCGAAAGTCGCTCCTGCCCGATTCCAGGGACTGATGCAGGGAGGTTGGTTGCTGGCTACAGCCGTTGGAAACAAGTTTCTGTTTATCGGAAGTAAATTCTGGAGTGTTCTCGATCTGTGGCAGCTCTGGGCCATCTTCATTGTTTGCTGCATCCTGTCGGCAATCTTCATCTTTTCGATCATGAAACGACTTGAAGCAGCCACAAAATAATTTTCGATGGGATTGTTAACTTTGTCCGGCGGGAAATCCCCGCCGGATTTTTTTTGTTTGAAAACCATATAAATACTGAAAGAACACACCTCCGTGAGCAATGAACGTTACCCGTGGGGCCATCTTCGCCGGTTTAATTCCTACACGGAATACATACGGAAGACCTTTGGCGGAAGGATCCAGAAAGTGGTGGTGGATGCAGGTTTTACCTGCCCCAACCGCGACGGAACCATTGGCGTTGGCGGTTGTACGTATTGCAACAACGATTCTTTTAATCCCTCCTACTGTAATCCCCGGGAACCGCTTGATTTCCAGATATCGAAAGGAATCGCATTTCACAGGGTAAGATACCGCAGAGCCCTTCAGTATCTGGTATATTTTCAACCATACAGCAATACTTACGCTCCTTTACCGGTTCTGAAAAAGCTATACCAGGAAGCGCTCGGGTATCCCGGTGTGAAAGGTATTGTGATCGGTACCCGTCCCGACTGTGTTGATGATGCCCTGCTCGAATACCTGCATGAACTTTCTGAATTGCACTATATCCAAATCGAATATGGCATCGAATCATGTTATGATGAAACCCTCCGACGCATCAACCGGGGGCACAGTTTCGCGGTCGGAGAAAAAATGATCCGAAAAACTGCAGAACTCGGCATTAAGACCGGCGCTCATTTCATTTTCGGACTTCCCGGTGAAACCCGCGACATGATGATGCATTGTGCCAGTATAATTTCGGAATTACCCCTTGACTCGGTAAAGTTCCATCAGTTGCAAATTGTTAAAGGTACCCTGATGGAACAGGAGTTCTCGGACCATCCTGAAAATTTCGTTCAGTTCTCCCTGCCGGAATATATGACCTTTATGGCCGATTTTCTGGAACAACTCCATCCTTCGGTCGTAATCGAAAGGTTTTCAGGGGAGGTGCCGCCCAGGTTTCTCCATCACAGTTCGTGGGGGCTCATCCGTTATGATGAAGTGTTGCGGTTGATTGAAGCTGAGTTGGAGCGAAGGGATACCTGGCAGGGAAAACTTACATCTTACACGTGAATTGAGACATTAGATGCCAGAATAGCCCTTGAGATGGCAGTCTGCAGGATGTTGATAGTCTCCTCCGTTGTATTTTTCGGATTCCTGAACTGTGTGATTTCGTTTATTTTACCCCGCAGGCGTAAATATTGGATAAATCCTCCGAAATTTTTCCGTACCATCCTGCAGTTGACCATAACGACCATGAGCATCAGGTCTTCCGGGTTGAGGTGCTTGTCATTTACAATTTTATCGTAAAGATCTTCCTGAACCCGTTTTTTCAGTTCCAGGTCGAGGATCGGGAATTTGGTCTGATAAAAGATCATCATCAGGCTGTATTCCTCTCTGGAAATTATCTTTTCCTGGATCAACTGTTTTAATATTGTCTTTCTCAATAACAGTTTTTTATAAACGATCCTTTGGATCCAGGAACGAAGGCTGTGACGTTTTTTAGAAGCCTTGATCAGGTTCAGGACCCGGTCGAGTACCACCTCGTTTGTCGACTTGGGATTGATCACCGCGATATTGTCGCTGCTGATATTAATCCGTCCGGCCTGTTGCAATTCAAACAGAATGGCGCCGGCAATTCCGAATTTGATTTTATGTTCGGAGGCGCCAAACCATCCTTTGTTATCCAGAGCCAACAAAACGATTTTTTGCAGCAGCGTCAGTTCAGTTTTTTTTGAAGATGTTTCCATCACATCGCCCCATTGTTTCGAGGCAATAAAAGTAAAAAAAAATCCGATCGGAAAAAACTAATTGAAGGTGCCCCCGAGGTAAAGTTTTGTTTTCTCCATTTTTGGATTTTCAAAAACCTCCCGGACACTACCCTGTTCGATCACGTCGCCCATATACATGAACACGACATGATCGGCTATTCTTCTGGCCTGTCGAAGGATATGGGTGACCAGAATGATGGTATAATTGTTCTTCAGTTTGAGGAAGGTTTGTTCGATGGCCTGACTGGAGATCGGATCAAGTGCGGAGGTTGGTTCGTCGGCCAGGATAATCTCTGGATTCACAGCCAGTCCGCGGGCCAGGCAAAGCCTTTGCTGCTGTCCGATCGACAATCGGGAAGCGGGTTCTTTCAGGCGGGTACGGATCTCATCCCATAAGTTAGCCTGTTGAAGATAATGTACCACCAGTCGGTGTATTTCTCTCCGGTTATGGACACCCCTGAGCCGGATGGCGTAAGCGATGTTGTTGTAGATAGTCATGGGTAACGGATAGGGTCTTTGCGACAGAAGCCCCATCTGCTGCCTGATTTTGTAAATATCTTCATGTGCTTCAAGCACGTTCTTGTTATCGATCATTACCTCTCCGGTAACTTTAAGTTCAGGATAGAGATCTGTAAGCCGGTTCATACATTTCAGGAGGGTTGTTTTCCCGCATCCCGAAGGACCCATGATTACCGTAATCTTGTTTCTCGGGATGCTGATATTGATATCCTTCAGAATCGGGTTTTTCCCAGCTGTTACATTCAGGTTCCTGATGCCGACAATGATAGGGTCATCCATCTGTTATCATCTAAAAGTTAATCTTTGTCTTATGGTATCGCTTGCCTAATCCCCTTGAGAAGAGGCTGACCAAAAGAATGATCAGTGTCAGCACAAGCGCCGAAGCGTATGCTCTGTTCTGCACTTCCGGAACCGGTGAGGCCAATTGGAAAAAAATCGAGAGGGGCAAGGTGGCAACAGGTTCCAGCAATCCATTGGGAAGGTGATCGGTGTACCCGGCTGTAAACAGTACGGAGGCTGCATCGCCGATGGCTCTTCCAAACGAAAGCAGGATCGCTGTGATAATACCCGACACCGATTGCCGGGTTAAAATCCGGAATGCAGTCTCTGATTTATTGGAACCCAGAGAATAGGATGCTTCCTGCAATCCGATGGGCGCTGTCCGCACAATTTCATCGATCGACCGGATCATAATGGGAAGAATAAAAAGCGCGACGGTGATGGTTCCGGCAAGCAACGAAGTTTGCAGGCCCAGGAAGATCATCAGCGTAAAGCCAAAAGCGCCGTAAACGATGGAGGGAATGCCCCAGACAAGATCGAGAAGAAACCGGACCATCCCCACAATTTTTTTATGGCGGATCAGAAAAACATTGATGTACAAAGCAACAGGCAATCCAACGAAGAATGCGATCACGGTTGCTCCCGAAGCCAGGGCAAGCGATCCGAGGATTGCGTTGAGTATGCCCCCACCCTTCCCGTAGTAGTATCCGCCGGAGGGAATTTCAGTAAGCATTTCCCACGAAATAGAACGGATCCCTTTTTCAAAGATACTATAGATGATGATCGCCAGAATGGCAAGAATGAAGAAGGTTGACAGGAACATCAGCACTTTGAAAAAACGTTCTTCTATTTTCTGTCCACGGGTCATGGATTAATATTTATTATATTTTACAATAAAAAAATGCATGATCAGATTGAAGAATAGCGACACAGCAAGCAGTAAAAAAGCTGCGAACATCAGTGCCGAGTCGTATCGCGGAATTGAGAGCATCTCCCCGTAGTTGTTGGCGATAAGCGCCGGTAATGTATAACCCGGGTCAAAAATATTTCCGGGCAGCTTCACGACATTTCCGACGACCATCAGAACAGCCATAGTCTCACCGAAAGCCCGTGCAAGTCCGAATCCAAAGGCTGCAATGATCCCCGGCAGGGCTTTTTTTAAAATAACCTGTTTGATTGTCTGCCATTGCGTTGCACCGAGCGACAAGGCGGCTTCCTTCAGTTCCATGGGGATGGAACGGAATATCTCAATCAGGATATTCAGAATGAAGGGGATGATCATAATTGAAAGGACGAAGGCAGCTGCCAGGATGCTGTATCCCATGGTCTTTATTCCGAACAGGGGACCCAGGTATTTTGAAATAAACGGAACGATAACGAGGATTCCCCAGAGGCCATAAACCACCGAAGGGATACCAGCCAGGATATCGATTGCCGGATGCATTATTCGAAGGACGATCTTCCGGGTATACTGGGTTACATAGATCGCGGTAAGCAGGCAAACCGGTGCGGTGAAAAGCATAGCCAGCAGGGTGACCCAGATCGACCCGACAATGAAAGGATAAAAACCAAACTGGCCGGATGCAGGTTTCCAGGTTTTCGAAAAAATCAGATCGAAAACCGAATAATCGTGCAGCAGGTAGGTTGATTTCAGGTAGAGTCCGAAAAATAGAAAAAACGGTAATAATGTGACCAGGAGCAGGCTGATTATCATCCAGGAGGAATTGACAAAATGGCGCTGTTGCCTGTTCAGAATGTACATCTCACTTCAGATCAAGGAACTCCAGGTTAATTTTATCGGGGCTGATCATGACATATCCTGCTTCTGTGACAAATTTCTGGCCATCTGAAAGCACCCAGCGCAGGAAGGAACGTACCAAAGGGTTTACAGGTTCTCCCTTTGAAACAAAATAGAGATCCCGGGCCGGTGGCGACGGGTAACGCCCTTCATTGATGGCTTTCATGACATCATCCATGGTGCCATAGAAATTTTCATCCGGATCGATCTTGCCATTCTCATTCAGGTCGAGGGGAACCACTTCGATCCCATCATAGATCTTTCTGCTTTGCATTTCATAGATAAAGCCAAGGTTATTGTAACCGATCCCTTCTACATTTTTTCTTACGGCATCGGCCACCCCGGGATCGCCGTTAACACCCAATCCCAATAAATCCTCCTGCTTTTTATTGTTGAGGAATTTCGCCCACATGTCGGAAGCCCCGCAGGCATCGGATCTTGTAAATGCCTGAAGATCCACCGTGGAGTTTGTTCCGGTAGCCTGTCCCCATGTTTTGATCTTTCCGGTGATAAAAATGTCGTAGAGTTTTTGCCTGGTCAATCCTTTTCCTTTTAATATGTTCAAAACCGGATTTTCTTTATTGACGGTAGGGAGAACGGCATCTTTTGACACTGCGATCCACCAGGCTCCCTTAGCTTGTTCTTCCGGACTCACGGATTTTGAAAACATCCCCAGGTCGACCATACCGGTCAGGGCGTCGGTCATTCCTTTTCCGGCGCCGCCTGCTGATACATTTACCGTAACACGGGGGTGTAACTTCTGAAATTCTTCTGCCCATTTTACGGTCAGCGGATAGAGTGCAAAGGCTCCGGAGATCGTTATCTTTCCTTTCAATGTATCACTGCGTGATGCGGCGCTTTCATCAGCGGACTGATTGCAACCAGATTGAATCAATAATCCACACGGAACAAGCACAAGGATCGTAAAAAGCACCAACAGGGATCGTCTCATGATGAGAATTTTTAACAGGTAAAGATATCTATTTCGTCAAATATATATTTTTTTTGACATTAATTCCTGAAATTCAATCAGGCGAGGAGCTGATGGATGATGTGTTCCACCGTTTTCCCTTCGGCCTCTGCTTTGTAATTCAGTACGATCCTGTGCCTCAGGACGGAGATGGCAATGGCTTTCACATCGGCGATATCAGGAGAATATTTTCCCTGTAGCACAGCATGGCACTTTGCTCCGAGAATAAGGTATTGTGAGGCCCGCGGACCGGCGCCCCAAGTCAGGTATTCCCGTGCCCACGGATGCGCTTTAGCAGCCCCCGGTCTTGTTTTTGACACCAGTTCAACAGCATAGTGATAAACATTGTCGGGGACGGGAACTTTCCGGATCAGATTCTGATAGAAAAGGATCTCCGCGGCATTAAGGATCACCTTTGGTTGTACCGTTTTTTCAGTTGTCGTCGATTTTACGATTTGAATTTCCTCACCGAAAGCCGGATAGTCGAGCCACACATTGAACATGAAACGGTCGAGTTGCGCCTCGGGCAACGGATAAGTTCCCTCCTGTTCGATGGGATTCTGGGTCGCCAACACGAAAAAAGGTTCCTCAAGATGGTAGGTAGTTCCGGCAACCGTCACAGCTTTCTCCTGCATGGCTTCAAGGAGGGCTGATTGCGTTTTTGGCGGAGTTCGGTTAATCTCATCGGCCAGGATGACCTGGGCGAAGACCGGTCCCCGGATGAACCGGAAATGACGGTTTTCATCAAGGATCTCCGTGCCAATGATGTCGGAAGGCATCAGGTCGGGAGTAAATTGAATGCGGTTATAACTCAGGCCAAGCGTTTTCGACAAAGTATTAACCATCAATGTTTTAGCCAATCCGGGCACCCCCACAAGCAAGCAATGACCTTTGCAAAAAACAGAGATCAGCAGGTTTTTAATCACCTCATCCTGACCAACAATGACTGTAGCAATCTCATTCTTCAGGCTGTTATACTTGCTTACGAGCGCATCGACTGCTTCCACATCCGAGTGAAATTCCATGGTTCCTTTATTTTATCCAGTTTCGTTCAAAGCGGCATGACCGGTAGGGATCCATGACCACTATATAGGTGGATGCCATTTTCCGGGAAATCCATTCGCTGATAACATCAATTTTCTTTTTTTCAAGCGCTACTTGCTGGATCCGTGTATAATCGTCTTCAAGGTTGGCTTTGTGGGGATTGGATCTGGATTTCAGGTAATAAATCCGGTAGTCCTGCTTCCCCCGGTCGGTATTCAGTACCGGTGCTGATACCTCTCCGACTTTCAGTTTGTCGACCACGAAAAAGATCTTTGCATCGATCTGGGATGCTTCAAACCGGCTGTTTCCGCTGGCCTGGTTAATCAACAGTCCGCCGCTGTTCTTATTCGGATCATCGGAATATTTGATCACGGCCTCATCGAAAGTGAGTTTCGATTTTGTGATCAGGGAAGCAACGCTATCGAGTGATAGCTTTGCCTTATTCAGGTTCTGCAGGGTGACTTTCGGCTGGATCAGTATATGACGCACATTCACGTACTCGCCGCGTCGTTCAATCATCTGGATCAGATGGTAACCATCTTCCGTTTCGACGATATCGGATACCTCCCCCGGTTTGAGTTTAAAAGCAGCAGCTTCGAATTCGGGACGCATCTCTCCCCGTTTGAACATTCCGAGTTCGCCTCCCTGCTTGGAAGATCCGGGATCTTCAGAATAGAGAACTGCCAGCGTGCTGAAATCATCGCCTTTGGCAAGCCGGTCCTTAAAGCCTTTCAGTTTATCCTTTGCAAGCTGCTTTTCCTCATCCCCTATTCCCGGCTGGCGAACAATAACCCCTATTTCAAGCTCAGCATTCACCAGGGGGATACTGTCCTTAGGCAGTTTCCTGAAATAGGATTTCACCTCCGAGGGCGTGACGGTCACATCGGATGTGATCTTTTGTTGCGCCTGTTCCGTGAGCATCTGTTCCCTGATCACATCCCGCAATTCGTTTTTGATCTCAAGCAATGATTTTCCAAAGTGTTCTTCCAGCCTTTCCGGGGTTCCGGCCTGTGAGATAAAATAACGCATACGCCGGTCCATTTCCGACTCAACCTGTGCATCAGTAACCTCAATGCTGTCGACCTGTGATTGGTGTAATACCAGTTTTTGGTATAGCAAATTCTCAAGAATCTGACATTTTAAGTTCGTAGCGGTTCCCTGTATATTTCCCTGACTCCTGATCTGCAGGTATTGGTTCTCAATGTCTGATCTCAGGATCATGTTTCCACCCACAACGGCAACAACGGCATCGATGATAGTGTCGTTTTGCATTTGAGCCTTCAGCAGGATACTCGGTCCGAAAAACAGACTGAAAATAAGAGGGATTAAAAGCTTGCGGTTCATAATTCGTGTTTTTAGGCGTATCTCAGAAGATCTCAAAACTTTTGTTTTTCAGCGCACTTTGGTAAATATCTTCCTCCATCCGGTTCAGCAGTTCCATTTTTCGTTTATTGAGGATGATATCGATGATCCTTTTCCGCTCAAAACCAAGCGGTGATACGCTCTCCTTGATCTTAAAATCTTTAAAACGGATCAGGTAAAGGAACAGGGAATCCTGGTATTCAACATATTTATGGTTCTTTAAAAAGTCTTCCTGGTTGTATGAGTTCAAAGGTATCTGACCGAGGAAATCACGGAACAACAACCAATTCTGGTCATCCAGATAATAATCGAGCGCGTTTTTTTCGCAAAGATCCGAAAGCTTGTAATGGTCATCGGGCTCATCGGAATTCAAAAGCTTTTTAAACTGCCTGACCTGGGATGTTGTAACGGGAAGTTTCACGTACTGGACCTGAACAATGTTATCTTTCAGTAAAAAATTCTGCTGGTTCGCGTCGTAATACTGTTCTATTTCCTCTTCGGTGACCAGTGTATCGAGTTTCTGACGGACGAGTTCATGTTCATAGGTATAGATGATCAGTGAATTTTTATAGGTCTCGAGTTGTTTCGAAAAATCCATTTGTTCATTGGTCAGATTTTTCTCTGCCTGATGTATGATAAGCCGGTGCCTGACCCAGTTCCTGATAAAATTATTGACGATGGTTATGCTGTCTTCACGCGGTGTGCCGGCAGCAACAATTCCGCGAATATCCGATTCGTACAGATAATCGTCATGAACCCGTGCGAGGACCTGCTCGGTTTTATTTTTAAAAAAAGTGTTGCAGGAGGTCAGAACGATCAACAAAAGAATCAGGTAACGGTTCACTGGAAAGTGCTATTTTATTTTGGCGAAGACCTCTTTATTGACAACAACCGGGTACTTTGTGCGCAGGGCTTTGATCCATTCTTTTTCAAGATAATTCTGATACTCGGCAGTGATCAGACCCCTGGCTTCGTTCAACTCCTTAGGCTGGGGTTTCAGGACCTTGCGAACATAAATAAACATTGTGCCCCCGGGCGATTTGATGTCGCCGCTGAAGCCGGGTACCCAGGCAATGGAGTCGATGATCTTGTTTTCCTTTTTCAGAAATTTATTGCTCTCTATCTTCAGGATGTCGACACTGTCGGTGTTAATCTCTTTCAGTAAGTCGGTGTCGGAGAGACCGGACTTGATAAAGTTTTTCACCCGCTGAACCGCTGCAGGATCTTTCACGGTATAGATGCTGGCATCGAGGCGGGTCTCCCACATGTAATTATTTTTATTTTTCTGATAGAAATCTTTCAGGCCGAGGGTATCTTTCACTGCTTTTGACCATACTTTCTGATCGGTAAGGTCAAACAGGAGAATGCCATCGCGATATTCTGTCATCAGGGCTTTGAACTCGGGATATTTTTTTTCGAGCTGGGAATCCTCATATTTCAGGATACTTTCATCTAAAAAGGATGCGTAAAGTCTGTCGACGTAGGACTCGATCTTTTGTTTTTCCTGTTTCCGCTGGGTTTTTTCAAGATATTCTGCAAAATCAGACTGGAGGAAGGTCCGGTTGCCCACCTTGAAAATCATTTTCGACAGTTCGCCTGCCTGCGCAACCTTCCATTTTCCGAAAAATATACTGTCGGTGACCACGCGGTAGAAATCTTTTTTTGCATCGGGGTTCTCGGTCACGCCATTTTCGCTTTTAATCCGTGCGATCACGACCTGTTTGGTCTGGTCTCCCCTGTTATCCTTCATGATCTTCTGTTTAAGCTCCTGCTTTTCTTCATCGAATGGTTTCTGACCTTTCCGTTCAACCAGTTTGATGATGTGCCACCCGTAAGGTGTGACAGTCGGTTTTGAGAAGTCGCCGGGGTTGTTCAGGGTATAGATTGCCCCGATGAATTCAGGCACCATACGGTTCACGCCAAATGAAGGCAGGACACCGCCCTTGGCGGCCGAACCTTTGTCGTCGGAGCAGGTTTTCACCAGGTCCTCAAAAGGAACACCCTGAGTCAATTTGGTATAGATGGAATCGATCCGTTTCTGAAGTCGTATGGAATCGTCGGGTGTTGCATTTTTCGGGATCGATACGAAAATATGAGCAACTGTCACTTTCCCCAGTGCCGGTCGGCGTTCGGTAATCCTGATCAGGTGATATCCGTAATCGCTGCGCACGGGATTCGAAACAGAACCTGTTTCGGTATTGTAGGCGCCATTTTCGAAAGGATAGACCATATCGAATACCGTGAAATAGCCCAGGTCTCCTTTATTACCTCTGAGGAACGGGTGCTGTTGGTTGGCTTCCCGGTCTTTAGCCGAAGGATCTTCGGAAAACTCAAGCGCCATGCTCTCAAAGCTTGCGCCTTGTACCAGTTTTTCCTTTACCATCATCGCTTTCTTGTATGCGGTAAGGGTATCATCAGGTTCGGGGGATGGTTTGAGTTTAAAGAAAATATGACTTGCCCGCAGGTCCGTTTTCTGTCGTTCATAGGCTTCATGCATCAACCTATCGAGGGTGGCCTCATCAGTAAAGTAAGGTTTTGCAAGCTGTTCGCGGTATCCGTTCAGTTCATTACGGAACGAGGTAAGGGTGTCGAGGCCAAGTTCTTCGGCCTGTTGAACCTTCAATTTAAAATTGATAAAAAGGTCGAGGTACTCCTCAAGTGATTTTTTATCGATATTTTCTCCTTTTACGTTGTTTTTCTGATAGATACTCATGAATTCACCGACCTGAATCTTTTTCCCGGCGATGGTCATCAATACTTCGTCATTCTTAACCTGTGCAAACGTTGCGAAGGAAGTAACGAAAGCTGCTAAAAGGATAAGATATTTACCTGCTGCCCTGTTCATTTCTTTAAAGTTTAGTTGTATAACGGTTTTTTATGATCTTAATTATGGTTGGTCGGGTTAAAAATGGTTTACCGGCTGTAGTTTGGCGCTTCGCTGGTAATCGTCACATCGTGGGGATGGCTTTCGGTAATCCCGGCTGAAGTGATCTTGATGAATTTGGCTTCCTGAAGTTTTTCAATGGCGGTTGATCCGGTATAGCCCATCCCCGACTTCAGTCCGCCTACCATCTGGTATATCACCTCCGAAAGTGAACCCTTGTAGGGAACCCTCCCCACAATACCTTCGGGTACTAGTTTACGGATGTCATCTTCCATATCCTGGAAATACCGGTCCTTCGATCCTTGCTGCATGGCTTCGATGGAACCCATGCCGCGGTATGTTTTGAATTTACGGCCTTCGAATATCACTGTTTCTCCGGGGGACTCATCGACGCCGGCGAATAACGAACCGGCCATGATCGAGTGGGCGCCGGCGGCTATGGCTTTAACGATATCACCGGTATACCTGATACCGCCATCGGCAATCGCAGGGATACCGGTACCCTTGAGGGCAGTTGCCACATCATAAATGGCTGAAAGTTGCGGGACACCGATCCCGGCTATGATCCTGGTGGTACAGATGGATCCCGGTCCGATTCCGATTTTTACGGCGTCGACGCCAACACGGGCCAAATCTCTGGCAGCCTCGGCTGTGCCTATATTCCCAACAACCAGGTCGACATCCGGGAAAGAAGATTTCACCCGACGCGCCATCTCCATAACGTTACGGGTATGTCCGTGCGCCGTATCGATCACAATGGCATCGACATTTTCACGAACCAGGGCGGCTACCCGGTCGAGGGTATCGCTGGTCACCCCGACACCACCGGCCACGCGGAGCCTTCCCAACTGGTCCTTACAGGCATTCGGACGGGCTTTTATCTTGATAATGTCTTTGTAAGTGATAAGGCCGATAAGTTTCTGTTGCTTGTCGACAACCGGAAGTTTCTCGATCTTGTGTTTCTGCAAAATAGCTTCTGCCTGTTCAAAATCGGTAAATTCGTTGATGGTGATTACATTCCGGGTCATGACCTCCGTGACGGGTCGGGTATGATCACGTTCAAAACGGAGGTCACGGTTGGTAATGATCCCTACCAAAACGTTTTCCGAGTTGGTGACAGGGATTCCCCCGATTCCATACTCCTTCATCATGGCAAGCGCGTCACCAACCAGTGCATTTTCTTTGAGGGTGACAGGTTCCAGGATCATCCCGTTTTCGGCACGCTTTACTTTTCGGACCTGCATCGCCTGTTCTTCGATGGTCATATTCTTATGCAACACGCCGATACCCCCCTCCTGGGCCATGGCAATAGCCATTCGCGATTCGGTTACTGTGTCCATGGCGGCTGAAACGATTGGAATATTCAGCCGGATATTCTTCGTAAACAAGGAGGTGACATCCACTTCGCGCGGAAGAACTTCAGAGTATGCCGGAACGAGAAGCACATCATCATACGTCAAACCCTCTCCCCTGAATTTATCTGAGTTTAAAAACATATGCTTCAAAATTAAGTGTGCAAATGTAAGAAAAAATGAACAGTTAAAATCTTTGAAACGGTAATAAAATAGAAATTCACGGACACTCCCAGACTTTCTTCAGATACTGTGTATAACAAGAGCTTTAAATGGAATTCATGAAGGGTCAATTGGATCCATAAGAAGTCTTTACAACAAAATAGCCGGGATAGGAAAGGGGAACGCCTCCAAGGTAAATGGTGGGTTTGAGTTTTACTTTGAAACGGGTTGGTACATTGCCGATACCCGCAAGATTCATACAGAAATTCAGAATCGCATCGGCCGATTTTCCTTTGAGTATCTGTTTCAAATCCATTCCGATCTGAATGGGGATAGTCGCTGTTCCAGCCGCGGGGATCGTGAAGGGATTCTCAAGCAACCCACTGGTCATCTGTATTTCATCAATAAACAGGATCCACTCCAACCGGTTCAACCCGGCCGGGGTCGTATTCGGATTACGGCCTTCCAGGTTTAACTGTAACGACAGCGGGACGGTCGGACTGGTCAATCCGGCCATGATCCGGGCCAGGTCAGTAATACTTAAGTCACCAGCCGAACGGACATTTTGAAAAGAGACTCCTGCGATACTCAGTTTTTCGACCGTCTTAATCCTGAAATCGCAACGCACCAGGTTTGACGCCTTCTGCGCCTGTTGTGCGATATCGCATCCGGATTCGGGAACCAAGAAGATGAGGATCAGTATCCAATTCAGAAAGAGAAGTTTTTTTTTCATCATACCAAAATAAAATACCAAATTCCTGACCTGGAGCAGCACCAGTCAGAAATTTACAATCTAAACATTTACGATTCGGTTCCGGGTTACCGCTCGATAATGAGCACTGTTTCACCATTCACCACCCCGTTGCTGTCGAGCGAAGTAAAATCATTGAATTCCGCTGCATTGCCACTGATGACTGACTTGGTCATTTTCCAGATCTTACTTTTACTTGGTCTGTAGCCCCGCGACATGCAACGGACGTAGATATGGGATGGGGTCTCTTTTTTAAAGTCCACATCGTTAAAAACTTCCGATGTTCCGGCTGCAACAATTTTAGCTGTAAGTGTCATAATGCTGGCTTTATGAAAATATGGCCCTAAATTATTATGAATAAATTGTATTACAAAAAAAACCTTTTATTTTTGATATGATTTTAATCCATATTTATGAATCGTATTATTTTCAGGACAGTTTTCCTTTATTTCTCTTTTCTTATAACAGCCGGGTTCGCCCAGAACTCCATTGAAAGGCTCACCACCCGCAATTATACCATCAAATCCTGGAAAGAAGAACAAGGTTTCAACGACAACATTTATGCCCTTGCCGTTACTGCCGAGGGATTCATCTGGCTCGGCTCCACCGATGGCATTACCCGGTTCGACGGTACTGAGGGCGTCCTTTTCAACCGGCAGAATGTACGAGAAATGACCGAAGACGACTGCAGCGTTTTATATGTCGGTAGCGATAACACGCTGTATGCCGGCCTGTTCAACGGATTGTTGCTGGGATGCCGAGATGGAATCTTCAAAACGATCGGAACCAGGGAGATATTTCAGCACAGCTCGATCACAGCAATCTGCGAAGTTGGTCCGGGAAACCTCTGTATCGTTCCCGATGGAAAAGGAATCGTCATGCTGAACCATGACAAGGTAAGCCATTTCAATGAATCGTCAGGGTTGTTGTCGGATGAAGTAACGGCCATTTGTCCCGGATCCGGGAAGGAGTTATGGGTGGCTACCGATCGTGGATTGTGCAGAATTGCCGGAGGCAACGTACAGCCCATCCCATCCGGGAACAGGCGCCCGGTTCCCTTAATCACGTCGATGGCGGCAGAAGCGTCGGGAAAGCTCTGGCTTGGTGGCAATAATGGTAGTCTTTGGTCGTATGACAGGGAACAATTCACACCTATCGAACCGGCAGGTTACAGGGGCGGATTTATGGTAAAGTCGCTCTATCTTTCCCGCGATGGAAAGGCATTATGGATCGGAACCAGCGGAGATGGTCTATACCGGTTTGACCTGAATAGCAGATCCGTGCTTCGATTCTGTTCCCAGAATGGGCTGGGATCGGATTTGGTCGAATGTATTACCGAGGACAGAAGGGGTTCCGTTCTGGCCGGGACACAAGGTGGGGGTTTGACCAGGATCACCAGGAACCGTATTCATTTCTATACAACTGAGGATGGTTTACAGGATCAATCGGTTATGGGCATCGGCATCAACCGGGAGGGTGAAATCCTGATCGGGCACGAGAACGGAAGGATCACATCTTTCCGGAACGGAATGTTCAGCGATTTTACCAGGGAGTTGGGAATGCCCGGCATGCCGGTTTTTTCGATTGCCTTTGGTCCGGAAGATCAGAAACTGGCAGCCACTGTCGGAGCCCTAGTGGTTCATGAAAAAGGAAGGAGAAGCATGGATCGACAGTGCACGGGACTGAACAATTCGTTGTTTCATGCACTTTTTTTCGACCGTGAGGGAACCCTGTGGGCCGGAACGGATGAGGGGATTTACAGGGTAAAAAACAATCAGGTAAACACCCTTACACTGGCCCAGGGGCTTACGGATGACCGGATCTTTTGTTTCATGGAAGACGATAAACACAGAATCTGGATCGGGACTCAGGAAGGTGGAATCTCTGTATTTGACAATGGGAAGATTACCGGGATCACCACAAAGGATGGATTGTCGGATAACATGGTGCTGGCTTTGTATGAAGACCGGGATCACATCGTTTGGGCCGGGACAGGTCACAACGGACTAAACCGGATCGACCCGTCTACCGGCAAAATCAGGTCCCTGTATGATCTTATCAATGAACCGACCATCACCTACATTACCGGCGATGACCAGGGAAGGTTATGGGTGGGTACCGGCGACGGGATCTATTCGCTGGTTTTGGCTGAAGTTTCAGGATATATTAACGGAACCGTTTCTAAACCGAGCGTATTCTATATTGGGAGTGATGAAGGGATGCTTAGTTCTGCCTGCACCGGAGGAGTATTCCCGGCCGGCGTCATTACCCGGGATCACAAAATCTGGTTTTCCACCGATAAAGGCATTGCCGAAGTCGATCTACTTAAAATGGAGCAACCCATGGAATCACCTGAGGCAGTGATTACAGAGCTGATTTGTAACCGGGACACCTTTTACCTCAATAAGCCGGTTAAACTACCCGCCGGGGTCATTCACCTGGAAATCAGATTTACCGCACCTTGGATGGAATCGCCTGAAAAACTCAAATTCCGGTACAAACTTGAGGGATACGATAAAGTCTGGTCTGCCGGCGACGGAACGCGGTTTGCCCATTACACCAAGGTGCCACCGGGAGACTATACCTTCAAACTGGAGGTATCCGACCGAAATGGCCAGTGGAACGGTAGTCAGACCGCAGTTACCTTTTCAGTCGCTCCGTTTTTTTATCAGTCATGGTGGTTTATCCTTCTTTGTGTGTTGGCAGCCTTGTTGATTTTGTATGGGATCGTCAAGTTCCGTATCAGGCAAATCCGCGACCGCGAGCTGGAGATTCTCGTTGCTAAAAGGACAGATGAAATCAGGAGGTTGAATGAAAACCTGGAGCAACAGGTGAATGACCGGACTGCGCAGCTCCTGGTGACCAATTCAGAGCTGGAGGCATTTACCTTTTCCGTGTCACATGATCTGAGGGCCCCGGTTCGCCGGATAGATGGACTAATCACAGCCCTGGTTGAGGATTATGGCGACAGGATTGGGACAGAGGCCGCAGATTTGCTGGCCAAAATCATGGAATCGACAAGATCGATCGGACAGCTCATTGAAGAGTTTCTGAAGTTATCGCGGATCGCCCGGCAGGAGCTCGAGCTGACGGAACTTGACCTGACCCGGCTTGTTGAGGATATACTTCAAAAGTTGAGGCAACAGTACCCCGAACGATCCGTGGGTGTAAAGATACAGCCCGGGCTCACCGTGGTTGCTGACGGGAGCCTAGTTCAGATCGTCATACAAAACCTGCTGGACAATGCCTGGAAATACACCAGTAAAAAGGCTGACGGGTTAATTGAAATTGGTACGACTATAAAAGATGGAAGGAGTCTTTACTTTATTCGTGATAATGGAGCAGGATTTGATATGAACCATTATCAGAAGCTCTTTGTTCCTTTCCAGCGGCTGCACAGTGACGATCAGTTCACCGGAATCGGTATCGGTCTTGCTACCGTGAAACGGATCATATCGCGCCATGGCGGGGTCATCTTTGCAGAAAGTGAGCCCGGAGTCGGCACAACTTTCTATTTTTCTTTTTCTGAAATGAATATCACTAAATAAACAAGATATTTATGAGCAAGTTAAACCTGTTGTTGGTTGAGGATAACGACACCGATGCCCTGCTCGTGGTAAGGCAGTTGAGGAAAGAAGGATTTGAGGTGGAACACACCCAGGTCAAGACAGGGGTTGAAATGGAGCTGGCTTTGGCCCGGGGTACCTGGGACATTGTGATCAGCGATTATTCGTTGCCGGGATTTGGCGGAGGCGATGCGCTAAAACTATTCAAATCGAAAAACCTGGATATCCCGTTTATCCTGGTTTCGGGAACCGTCGGCGAAGAAATCGCTGTCAACATTATGAAAGGCGGAGCCAATGATTACCTCATGAAGACCCATTTAAACAGGTTGGGTCCGGCAGTAAAGCGCGAATTGGAGGAGACCGTGATGAAAAGGGAAAAACGACGGATTGAAAACACGTTGACCCGCACCGAACAACGTTTTCAGCGGTTGATTCAGGATATCCTGGATGTCGTTTGGCTTTCAAATATCGACGGAAGTAAAATCTACCTCATTAACTCGGCATTTGACCGGCTTTATGGATCAGAGTTCGGGGAAATAAAGATGGAGCCAAGGAAGTGGCACGAGCTCGTAGCGGTTGAGGACCGGCCGGCCTATCACAAATTCACAGAGGAGTTGAAGCTGAGTGGCGTTGGTTCGCTCGAATACCGGATCAACAGAGCTGACGGCAGCGAGCGGTGGGTCATGGATCAAAGGTACATTGTGCAGGGCGACGGTGACGGCGAAAACATGGTCGGCGGTATTCTTTCCGACATTACCGAGAAGAAGAAGTCCGAACAGGAATTGATCCAGGCAAAAAAGGCAGCCGAAGAGTCGAGCCGTCTGAAATCGGCCTTGCTGCAAAACATGAGCCATGAGTTCCGGACCCCCATGAACGGAATCCTTGGTTTTTCTGATATTTTAATGACCGAAGTCGAAGATCCGCGCTCCCGGTCCATGATTCAATACATTTCATCCTCCGGCAGGAGGCTCCAGCACACCCTCGATTCAATCATGCTTTTCGCGCAGCTTGAAGGAGGCCTCTCGTTAAATATGGCTGTTAACGATTGTGCGGTAGTCCTAAGGGAAATATTCCGGGATCTGTTACCTGCAGCAGGATCAAAAGGACTGATTATGGAATTGAATGCATCGGAACCTTTGAGGATCGTGTCCGACTGCAAACTGATCGACCAGGCCATTCGCAATCTTGTTGAAAATGCGATAAAGTTCACACAACAGGGAAAGATAAATGTAACGGCAAAAAAAACTGATCGGGGAGATCCGGAAGTGGAAATCACTATCGCCGATACCGGTATCGGAATCCCTGCCGAAAAACAGCACATCATCTTTGAAGAATTTCGTCAGGCCAACGAGGGTTACGACCGACCTTATGAAGGGAGTGGCCTCGGATTGTCGATCACGCGAAAATGTATTCAGCTTCTGAATGGGACCCTGACCCTGAAAAGCGCTCCGGGACAGGGATCGGAATTCACGATCAGGCTGCCGGCAATCCCGCCTCCGGGATTTGGTGAAGAGCCTCCTGAGGTGAAGGGCAGTGCGGATGCTGTTCATATTCCGGCAATCGCAACACCGGAGATCCCGGAGATCCTGCTGGTTGAGGATAATGATTCCAACATTGAACTTATCAAGCTGTTCCTGAAAGACAATTACCGTCTCGAAATCGCGTATGAGGGTGAACAAGCGCTGCAAATGGTAAAACTCAAGCAGTACGACGTGATCCTGATGGATATCAACCTGGGACCGGGCATGGATGGGATCGATGCTATCGAAGGAATCAGGAAGTTAAGCAACTACCAGTCCACACCAATCATTGCAGTAACCGGTTACACCTTCAGGAATGAGAAAAACTACATTATTTCGAAAGGGGCGGATCATTACCTGGAAAAACCATTCAAACGGGAGGTTCTGACCAGTCTCTTGCAGCAGGTATTGAAAACAGATCACCGGTAGGCAGAATCCACTCCCAAAATGCCGTATCGGGCCTTCCGGTTACCGCAACAGCAGGATCGTTCCCGAATTCCCGGTTTTAAATTTCCTGTTATCTTCATAATAGATGACCCAGGAATAGACTCCGCCAGGACAGGGTTCGCCGGTCCCCTGCATCAATCCGTTCCAGGGCATGTCGATGTCGTGGGCTGTAAAAACCTGCTGCCCCCAACGGTCAAAGATCTGGAGATTGAAAAGGGTAATATTCTCACGGGGGATACCTTTGATCCTGAAAAAATCGTTCAAGCCGTCACCGTTGGGTGTAAAGGCATTGGGAATGTACGGTTCGACGATCACGGTCACGGTACTGCTGTATGTTTCACCGCTGCATAAGGTACAGAAGGATTGATAGGTTGTGGTTTCGGTTGGCGCCACCACCACACTTTGCTGATCAGAGAGAAATTCGGATCCCTCGTACCAGGTAAAGGTAATTTTATCGCCCGGTGTAATAGGAAACATGGAATACGGAATCCGTGTAACGGTGTATGTATTCTGTGAGGCGGGTACAAAGCGCCACCCTTCGCGTTCGGCGCTCCAACTGGTCGAATTTCGGGCCATATTGGGCAGGGTATCGCATAGATAGCCGGTTTCGTCCTGCAAACCGATGGTACACCTGTTATCCCAGTTGGTGCAGATGGGCTTGCTGAAAATATGCGTTTCGATGGTATCGCCTTCCTTTAAAACAATCTGGAAGGTGACGTAGTTGGTCATACACCCCACCATCGGGCACTGGCACCACATCACAACCAACCGGCGGTTAGGTTCGGTTCCGATGGTCTGGTAAAAAATATAGGGACTTCCGGCTTGTATGGGGTTGTAATCTTCCATGGCTCCAAGAATACAATTTTTAGGGCTGGTCGGAGCTGCACTCGGAAGGCGGATGTTCCGCGTGGCCCCCCAGTTCACGTCATGCGTAAAACTAATCCACCCGTTGTCGCCGATAGAGAACTGGGTATAGGTCTGACCATAGAAGGTGAAGGGAAAACCGATATTAAAAGGGCCTTCTACATGATTGTCGGAGGTGGTGACTCCCTGGGCTAAAAGTCCGTAATTCGCCGTGAGGGTCACCGGTACGCCGGGGTTAATTGTGACTTCCTCCCCGGCATTGAGTTGTGCGGAAACAAAAAAGGGATGGAACAACAGGAGGATGATCGCACACCGAATGGAGCGGTACCGGGAAGATAAAAAGGTAATTTTCAAAATGTCGACCACAACCAATTTTGAATTTTGTACTTTGAACTTTGAATTTTAAATTCTGATTCCAGGATCCATGGCGCTTCTTTTCCTCTCCCGGGAGTTTCCTGTTTACTTTAAAGGCAAATATCCATAAATTTCTGAAATAATCTTACTTTTGTCGCATCGAAAAGCCAATAAATCAAACGAAATATTTGTCATAAAAATTTTAACCATCATGAAAAAAGATACCGCGCTTTTCAGGATCATCAAAAGTGAATTGCATCGTCAGACAAGCGGTCTGGAGTTGATTGCATCTGAGAACTTTGTCAGTGACCAGGTTTTAAAGGCCATGGGTTCATGTCTCACCAACAAGTACGCCGAAGGATACCCGGGAAAAAGATATTACGGTGGATGTCAGCATGTTGACGAGTCGGAGCAGCTGGCAATCGACCGGGCAAAGGCGTTGTTCAATGCCGCATGGGTGAATGTTCAGCCCCATTCGGGTGCACAGGCTAACATGGCAGTGCTGATGACCTGTTTGAAACCCGGCGACACCTTCATGGGTCTGGATCTGGCGCATGGAGGTCATCTTTCGCATGGTTCGCCGGTCAACTCTTCAGGAATTCTGTACAAAGCCGTCGGATACCAGGTTGAACAGGAGACCGGTGTGATCAACTATGATAAGATGGAGGAAAAGGCGAAGGCGATTCGGCCAAAGCTCATTATTGCCGGGGCCTCTGCTTATTCCCGGGACTGGGATTATCGCAGGATGCGAAAAATTGCCGACAGTATCGGTGCACTGCTCATGGCCGACATTGCGCACCCGGCCGGGTTGATCGCGAGAGGATTGCTCAATGATCCGCTTCCCTATTGCCATATTGTAACCACTACCACACATAAAACGCTTCGCGGGCCGAGAGGCGGAATGATCATGATGGGTAAGGATTTCCCGAATCCATGGGGGCTGACAACACCCAAAGGCGAGATCAAAATGATGTCGCAGCTCCTCGATTCAGCCGTTTTCCCCGGAGTCCAGGGCGGCCCCCTCGAGCATGTCATTGCAGCCAAAGCGGTATCGTTCTTTGAAGCCCTCTCGGATGATTATATTGACTATGTGATCCAGGTCAGGAAGAATGCTGCAGCGATGGCAAAAGCATTCATGCAAAAAGGGTATCATGTGATCTCGGACGGAACCGACAACCATCTGATGCTGATCGACCTTCGCACAAAATTTCCGGATATCACCGGGAAACAGGTTGAAAACACACTGGTACGGGCCGATATCACCGTTAACAAGAATATGGTTCCCTTCGACAGCCGTTCGCCATTCCAGACCTCAGGGCTCCGTGTAGGAACACCGGCCGTTACCACGCGTGGGTTGAAAGAGAAGGATATGCCCAAGATCGTGAACCTGATCGATGAAGTGATCAGCGACATCGAAAACGAAGCAAAGATCCTCAAAGTCAGGAAAAAAGTTAACGATATGATGGCTGATCTTCCGCTTTTTGCCTGATGTCTCATTAAACCCGACCGATCCCTGTAAAAGTCTCCTGAAGATGAAAACGCTCTATCTGGTCCGACATGCCAAATCCTCGTGGGAAGAGCCGGGTATTCCGGATTCCGAACGAAATCTCACAACCAAGGGCATTTTAAAGACCGGTAAAATCGTCGGGTTTTTACGGCAGCGGAACACGTCCGTCGGGATCCTGGTGTCAAGTCCGGCACGCAGGGCCCTCGAAACCGCCAGGATCCTGGCCGACGGACTGGGGTACCCGGTGTCGGGGATCAGGACGGAGCGCCGGATTTATGATGGATCGTACGACCGGATCCTCGACATTATCTATGGAACCCCGAATGACCTGTCGTCACTCATGATTGTAGGCCATAACCCCACGCTGACCAATCTGGCGAATCTGTTTCTCCATCCCGGGATCGAGAATATGCCCACCTCCTGTGTGGTCGCCTTGTCGTTCAATGTTGATGCATGGGAAGAGATCCCTGCTGCTGAGGCGATCCGGGAATTTATCGTATTTCCCAAAATGCTGAAGTAGATGGCGTCAAAAGAGAAATTACCGATCCTGAACCGCGATCTCAACTGGCTTCACTTCAACGGAAGGGTATTGCAGGAGGCGGCAGATCCGAGGAACCCGTTGCTTGAACGGCTCAAGTTCCTGGGAATTTTCTCCAACAACCGGGATGAGTTTTTCAGGGTCCGCGTTGCCACCCTGAACAGGTTGCTGAAAGTGGAACGATCCCGTTACGACACACCCGTAAATCCCAGGAAAGCCCTGAAAGAGATCGGCCAGGTTGTACAGGCCCAGGAAAAGGAATTTCAACAGATCTATGAATCGATTGTAGGTGAACTGGCCTCTCACAATATTTTTATCATCAATGAACACCAGATCACCAGTACACAGGGAACATTCATCCGGAAATATTTCCAGGATAAGATCCGTGTCTGCCTGTTTCCGATCATGATCAGCAGCCTGAGGGACATCTCCTCACTGCGTGATAAATCCATCTACCTGGCGGTTGTTCTCGGGCGAAAGGATAAGGCTTTGAAGGAGGATCATGCCCTGATCGAGGTTCCGACCAAGACCCTGTCACGGTTTTTGATCCTGCCTTCTGAAGGAACCAAAAGATTCATCATCCTTTTAGATGACATCATCCGGTACTGTCTGTCGGATATTTTTTCGGTGTTCGGATACGACACATTCAGCGCTTACACGGTAAAAGTGACCCGTGATGCTGAAATTGATATTGATACCGATGTCTCAAAGAGTTTTCTCGAAGTGATGACTGAAAGTCTGAAACAACGAAAAAGAGGCATACCGGTAAGATTTGTTTACGACCAATCGATTCCCCAGGACCTGTTGCGGATCATCACCAAAAGGCTTGAAATCACGAAAGACGATCCCATCAGGGGCGGTGGAAGGTATCACAATTTCAAGGATTTCATGGGTTTTCCCAATCTCGATCACCGGGAACTGGAATACGAACCACTCATCCCCCTGGGGCATAAAGATCTGCCTCAAAACAGGAGTATTCTTTCATCGATCCGGAAAAAAGACATCCTGCTTCACTACCCGTACCAGTCGTTCCAGTATATCATAGATCTTTTGCGGGAAGTCTCCATTGATCCCAGGGTGCGTTCGATCAAGATGACCATTTATAGGGCAGCCAGGAATTCAAGCGTGATAAATGCCTTGATTAATGCTGCGCGGAATGGCAAGTATGTTACGGTTTTCATGGAACTTCAGGCCCGTTTCGATGAAGAAGCCAACATTTACTGGAGCGAGCGTTTGCGGGAAGAGGGCGTCAAGGTCATTCACAGTATCCCCGGGTTCAAGGTACATTGCAAACTGATCCTGATCCGGCGCAAGGAAAACAACAGCAACGTCTATTTTTCATTTCTGGGAACGGGGAATTTTAACGAAGATACGGCCCGTGTTTATGCAGATGTCAGCCTCCTTACGGCAAATCAGAAAATATGTGCCGATGTCGTGAATGCTTTTCACCTGATGGAAGAGAACTACCGGCCCTTTAAATTCAAGACACTGGTGGTTGCCCCGTTCAACATGCGGAATTTCTACATCAAACTTTTAAACCGGGAGATCAAAAACGCCCTCGGGGGCAAGGAGGCATGGGCCATCATTAAACTAAACAGCCTGGTCGACAGCATCATGGTGAAAAAACTCTACAAGGCAAGCCAGGCCGGCGTAAAAATCAAACTGATCATCCGGGGTATATGCACCCTCGTTCCCGGACTACCCGGGATCAGTGAGAACATTGAAGCCATCAGCATTGTTGATCGTTTTTTGGAACACGCCCGGGTGATTGTCTTTTGCAACGGAGGAAATCATCAATACTTTATCACATCCGCTGACTGGATGGTTCGAAATTTTGATAACCGGATCGAAGTGGCAACGCCGATTTTTGATCCCGGGATCAGGGAACAATTGCGGACGATGTTGCAAATTCAGTTATCCGACAATGTAAAGGCACGCATCATCGGCCCCGGAGAGCCAAACATTTACAAAAAGAACGACAGCCCGCCTTATCGTTCCCAGGTTGAAATTTACAACCATCTGAAAAAAGAGCTGGAATCCGCATCCGAATCATCGTTCTGATTGAGAAACTGAACCATGGAAATAATTAAAAAAATCTTGCGGTTTCTTCTCAATAAATATTTTCTTACCACCACCGCCTTTATTGTGTGGCTGGTGTTTTTCGACAGCAACAATCTGGTCACCCGCAACAAATTGCAGCAAAAACTTGACGGGTTAAACCAGGAAAAACAATTTTATCTGCAGGAGATCCGAAAGGATTCCACGCTGACCCGTCAACTTCTTGAAGACAGTCTCCGCCTTGAAAAATTCGCGCGCGAGCAATTCCTGATGAAAAAGGAAGGGGAAGATCTTTACCTGGTCATTGATACTACTGAGGATCCACATCCGGAATGATCCGGACCGACCGGGCGGCCGGCCTCTTTTGAAATTCAACCAATATCGTCATGAGCTTTTCTTTCATCATAACCAGCGATGGCTCCCGTTCGATCTTGAGCAGGATGTTCTTAATGTAGTAGTTCATGATGCGCGAAACCATCGGAAATTCAGGACCCAGAACCCGTTTCCCGAATTGTTGCCTCAGCATCATGGCCAGTTCATCGGCAGCCCTGTTGAGCGCATCGGCATCCCGGTGTTTCAATTTTATCTGGATCAGCCGGTAATAGGGTGGATAACGGAATTTCTGCCGCTCGGCGATCTGTTGGCGGAACATTGCCAGGTAGTTGTGGTTCACAACATCCCGGATGATCATGTGTTCCGGATTATAGGATTGGATAACAACTTTCCCCTGCTTTCCTTTGCGCCCTGACCGGCCGCTTACCTGTGCCATCAACTGATAAGCCCGCTCTGCAGAACGGAAGTCGGGATAATTCAGCATGTTATCGGCATTTAGGATACAGACGAGGCTCACATGGTCAAAGTCAAGCCCTTTGGTGACCATTTGGGTACCCACCAGAATATCCACTTTCCCCTCCTGAAAATCTTCGATGATTTTCTGGTGTGAATTTTTGCTCCGGGTTGTATCCAGGTCCATCCGCGAGATCACAGCGTCGGGGAAAATCACGCCCAATTCTTCTTCAACCTTTTCCGTGCCGAAGCCCCTCATCCTGATATTCGTCCCATGACAATCGGGACATTGTTCAGGGATTTTACTGACATATCCGCAGTAATGGCACCGCAACTGATTGATCTTTTTATGATAGACGAGGGTCACATCGCAGAATTTACAGGCAGGCATCCAATGGCAGAGGTCACACTCGAGCCGAAGTGAAAATCCCCGTCTGTTCTGGAATATGATCACCTGCTCCTTTCGTGAGAGGGTTGCTTCGATTTCTTCAAGAAGAACCGTTGAGAAGTGGCTCTTCATCATTCCGATACGTTGTGCCTCCTTCAGGTTGATAACCTGCACTGCGGGGAGTTCCAGTTTCCCGTAACGTTCGGTCAGTTCCACCAGGGCATATTTTCCCGAAAGGGCATTGAAATAGCTCTCTACTGAAGGGGTGGCAGAGCCCAGCAATGCTTTTGCTCCATGTAAGCGGGCCAGGTAAAGGGCAGCGTCGCGGCCGTGGTACCTCGGTGCGGGATCGTACTGCTTGAAGGAGGAATCGTGCTCTTCATCAACGATGACCAGTCCCAGGTTCGAAAACGGTAAAAATAAAGCCGAGCGGGCGCCCAGCACGATGTCGTACCTTTGTTCGCCGGGACGGGTTTCCGGCCCCTGGTGTAGTACCGAATGCCAGACTTCGACGCGTTCATGATGGTTAAACCGGGAATGGTAAATGCCAACCCGGGCTCCGAAATATTTACGCAGCCGGTTAATTATCTGAGCCGTGAGCGCTATTTCAGGCAGCATGAAGAGCACCTGTTTACCCTGGCTGATCGTTTCCTGGATCAGTTTAATGTACAGTTCCGTTTTACCGCTCGAGGTAACACCGTGAAGAAGCACCACATCCCGGGTTTTAAATTCGGTCCGGATTGCATCCAGTGTTTTTTCCTGAACTTCTGAAAGTTCAATGGATTCCACAGGTTTTTCAGCCGCTTCGGGAGCGAATCGGCTAACCATCCGGTGATACCGTTCGAGGATCCCTTTCCCGATCAGCCCGTCGAGCGAGGTTTGTCCTCCCCCGGATTGTTTCAGCAGCTCTTTTTGGCTGACCTCCTTTAAACTGCCGGCTCCGAACCCGGAAATTCTCAGCAGCGTCATCAGAATATCCGATTGTTTGCGGGCGCTTTTTTCAAGCCGGGAGAAAAGACCGGTCAGCAAATCTTCCTGTTCCGAATAGGGAGGGCACAACCTTAAGAAAGGTTCAAGCTTCGGTTTATAAGGATCGGTAAGCTCTTCATCGGAAACGATGACTCCGAGGTCGATGAGTGATTTGATCACCGGAATGGTTTTCTGAAGTTCCAGGATCTTCGAAACTTCGGAGACCGCGATGACTTTTCGGTGATGCAATGCCTCCACGAGGATCACCTGACGTTCATTCAGAACAGAGAGATCTGAATTAAAAGCCGGATTTAAGGCGATCTTTGACTCGCTGGCCAGTTTCAGTGCGGCCGGTAATGCAGCATTCATGACTTCGCCGGCCGTGCACAGGTAATAATCGGCCAGCCATTTCCAAAAATTCATCTGAACAGGCCTGACAACCGGCTCCTGGTCGAGTATGGAGAGTATATACTTCGGCGTTCTTTCGGGAGGCTGATCATGCACCTTAAGGATAAGAGCTGTATAAATTTTTCGGCTCCCGAACTGGACAACCACACGGATCCCCGGACTGATCTGATCGTTCATTTCAAAAGGCACCCGGTAGGTAAAAGTGCCGCTTACCGGTAAAGGCAGCAGCACGTCAGCAAACAAAGTGATCCGTTCCAAAGAATAAGGAATTGCTTTTACAGCGCCAGGATGCGCGACATCTCGAGCATCTCCTTGTTGATATCTTTCGTGTGTTTGATAGCCTTTTCAAAAGGGGTAAAAGTCACGACCTTATCGATAATTCCAGCCATCGAGTCGCGATGTCCATCCAGCAATCCTTTCACAGCCAGAAATCCCAGGGAACTGGCCAGAACCCGGTCATAGGCGCTGGGGGAACCTCCCCGCTGAATATGGCCCAGAATGGTAACCCGGGTGTCGATTTCCGGAATTTTCTCTTTGACCTTTTTAGCAACTTCATAGGCGCCCCCCATGTCATCTCCTTCAGCAACGATCACGATTCCGGAGGTTTTGTTCTTTCTCCAGTCATGGCGCAGAAGCCGGGCAAGGTTGTCGATGTAAGTCGTCGTCTCCGGTACCAGGATAAACTCTGCGCCGCAGGCGATACCACTCCGGAGGGCAATAAATCCCGCATCCCGTCCCATCACCTCCAGGAAAAAGAGGCGTTCGTGCGAAGTGGCAGTATCCCGGATCTTGTCGGCAGCCTCAACAACGGTGTTTATGGCCGTATCGTAACCGATTGTGGAGTCGGTTCCGAAGAGGTCGTTGTCGATGGTGCCGGGTAACCCGATGATCGGAAAATCAAATTCCTTGTTAAAGACCGAAGCCCCCGTGAAGGTACCATTCCCTCCGATTGCGACCAAAGCATCGATGTTGTGCTCCTTTAAGTTGTTGAACGCCTGCAAACGGCCCTGGTATTCCATAAACCTTTTGCTGCGTGCGGTTTTCAGAATAGTTCCACCGCGCTGGATGATGTTGGAAACCGAATGGCTGTACATCTGCTCGATGTGGTTATCAATCAATCCTTCATAACCGCGGTAAATGCCATAGACATCGAGGCCGCAGAAAATGGCCGTACGAACGACCGCCCTGATAGCGGCATTCATCCCCGGGGAGTCGCCCCCCGAAGTCATAACTCCGATTTTGGTGATGTGTGACATGGGTTTTACTTAAAATGCAAAGGTACTCATTTTATGGCATTGTGCCTCCCCTTCCTGGGTTGTGACCTTTCTTGCCCTCAAACAGATCAAACTTCATGAACCTGCATTCGAGCGGTCCGTTAAAGATGGTGATTTTCCGGGATGGGCGAAGCCCGACAAATTTCAGGGCTTCCAGGTCGGACGATATCAGCCAGGCCGTAAACCCGGCATATTTCCGTTTCATCACATTACCGATCATCTTATAAAATGCCACGGAATCATCCAGTTTCAACCGTTCATCATAGGGCGGATTCGAGATGATGAACCCCTTTTCGAAGGGAGGCGCCGAATCTTCGAATGAAACAGTGTCCAACCTGATCTCCTCCTTCAAACCCGTGAGTTGCAGGTTTTCCGTCGCCGACATAATAGCCCGCGAAGCCCGGTCAAATCCGGCAATCTGAATACCCATCGTCGTGATCCGGGCATCACAGGCTTTCCGGACCTCTTCCCACAGCGCGTTGTCGTAATCCCTCCAGGTCATGAAGCCAAAGTCCTTCCGGAAATACCCGGCGGGAATATTTTTCGCCAGCATCGCTGCTTCAATCAGGATGGTGCCAGATCCGCACATCGGGTCCAGCAAGGGGAATTCGGGCGACCATCCCGACAACCTGATCAACCCTGCTGCCAGCACTTCATTGATCGGAGCCGGGCCGGCGCTCTTCCGGTAGCCCCGGCGGTGCAGCGACTGGCCGGATGAATCAACCGAAACAGTACAAAGATCCCTGAAAAGGTGCACGTTTATTTTTAAATCCGGATGATCCAGATCGACCGAGGGCCGTTTCCCCCCGATTTGACGGAAACGGTCGGCAATGGCATCCTTCGTCCGCTGCGCAACAAACTGCGAATTGGTGAAAACCGTGTAAGAGATCACGGCATCGATCGCAAAGGTTTGGCCGACATCCATGACCGTTTCCCATGGGTAAGCATTCATCTGCTCATAAAGCGTATCCTGGTCCCCGATCTCGAAATGGAACAGGGGCTTCAATATCCGCAGCGCGGTACGGCAAAGGTAGTTTACACGATACATCGTCGCCTTGTCCCCTGTAAAGGATACTGCACGGTTCAACACCATCACATCCGGGACTCCCAGGAGGGTCAGTTCTTCGGCCAGCACCGGTTCAAGACCCGACACAGTCTTGGCAATCAGGGGAAAAGTCTTCTCATCCATCTATCCTTGTGTTTCGGGATCCAACAGATGCTGGCATCCCGGTTTTTCCGCGGAAAGGTACAAATTTTTTCAGGGTCTTTTTGGATTCTTCAGAGGTTTCTTATCTTTGAAAAAATCAACTTCTATGAATCTACGCTGGTACCTCCTGTTATCGGTTCTATTGTTCATTCCGCTCACAGCCGTCAACCAGGATCTTTACTCTGTTTCAGGACGGGTGTTCGATTCCAAATCAAAAGCGCCCCTCGCATTTGTCAACATCGTCATAAACAGCAGCAATACCGGCGGCACAACTGATATTGACGGAAAATTCAGGATCCGCTCGGGCAAACCGGTTCAGACCCTAAGGCTCTCCTATGTAGGATACGAACCTAAAACCATGAAGGTCGGCAGCCGGACCAGCGACCTGGTGATTCTGATGACGGCAAAAGAGATCGATCTGCGGGAAGTGGAGATCCTTCCCGGGATCAATCCCGCCCACCGGATCATCCGCAATGTAATGGAAAACCGCGACCAGAACGATCCGGAAAAAGTGACCTCCTTTTCCTATACAGCTTATGACAAGACCATCTTTACATTGGATATCGACACGACAGTAATCGATGACTTCAGCGCGCTGACCGACACCACAGGCATCGCCTCTTCGACCGGTTTCGGGGTCGAATTAAGGGTAGAAGACGATTCGGCGGGAATTGATCCGGCCCGGCGCGATTCTGCCTCGCGGATGCTGGAAAACCTGATCGGTGATCAATACCTGTTTCTGATGGAAAACGTGACCAAAAGGAAATTCATGGCGCCGGACAAAAACTACAATAAAGTCATTGCCACCAAAATGTCGGGCTTCAAGGATCCGATTTTCGTGCTGCTCACCACCCAGATCCAGTCGTTCTCTTTTTATAAGCCGGTCATTACGATTTTTCAAAATAATTATGTCAATCCGATCGGAGCCGGGGGATTGAACAAGTATTTTTTTAAGATTGAGGATACCACCTATACGGGGAAGGATACGGTTTTCATCATCAGTTTCAGGCCCCGGAAAGGCACCAATTTTGACGGTCTGAAAGGGGTTTTGGCCATCAACACCCTTCATTGGGCGATCCAGAATGTAAGCGCCGAACCCTATACTTCCACCGGAGGGATGATGATCCGAATACACCAGATGTACGAGTTAATCGAGGGCAACCGGTGGTTTCCTGTTCAGCTCAATACCGACGTTGGTTTCAACAACCTGCGAATCGGCAAGTACAAAGCGATCGGCCGGGGCCGGAGTTATATCCGCGATCTGGTATTGAACCCGGAACTGGTCCGACGGGAGTTCTCACACCTGGATGTCGAAGTCGATCCCATGGCGACATCGCGGAACGAACTCTTCTGGGACCAGTATCGCACAGACAGTCTGACCAACAAGGATCGACGGACCTACCAGGTTCTCGACAGCATCGGGAAAGAGAATAATTTTGATAAACTGGCCAAATCGGCACAAACACTCCTGACCGGAAAAATACCCTGGGGGCCCATTGATCTCGACATAAGCCGCTTTGCAAATTACAACACTTATGAAGGAATGGTTTTGGGGGCAGGGCTCCACACCAACGATAAACTCGCAAAGTGGTTCAGGATTGGCGGGTTTTACCAGTACGCGTTTGCCATTGTAACTTCGAAATATGGAGGAGATATCCGGTTTTTGGTCAACCGCCGGCACGACATCACCCTGGGCGGGTCTTATTCGTACGATCTTACCGAATCGGGGGGTGTCAGTTTCCCAAGTGACCACGAATCAATCCTGTCGGGAAATTTCAGGCAGTTGTTGCTGAAAAAGATGGACCGCACCGAAAGCTTCAATTTTTCAGCCGGATTCAGGGCTTTGAAATATGTTCTCTTCAACTTTAGTCTTATCAGCGAACAAAAACAGACCACTACCTACGATTTTGCAGCTTCCGAAGGTGATGCTGTAATTCTGCAGGATCAGTTCCGGTTTACTACGCTCACGGCAGGTTTCAAATGGGCGTATGGAGAAAAATTCATTCAGACCGTCAACAACAAGATCTCACTCGGCACCAGATACCCCGTGATTTGGCTTCAGTACACGCGTGGAATCAAAGGGTTTCTGAACGGCGGATTCGATTACGACCGGATCGACGTAAAAATTCGTAAAACATTTAATATCAAATTTATAGGAAAATTTACTGTACAATTCAACGGGGGGTACATCGGACAGCCCATACCCGCGTGCAATTTGTATTACGCGCCAGGGAGTTACCGCTTCATCACGTTATATGCCCCCAACAGTTTCGCCACCATGCGGAACAATGAATTTTTATCGAATAAATATTTTTCGCTTTATCTTTATCATGACTTCGGATACCTGCTTTTCCGGGGTAAAAAATGGTTTCATCCTGAATTCGCCATCTCCCAGAATATCGGGTTCGGATGGTTGGATTACAAAGAACGGTATGCATACAATACCATAGACCCGAAAGAGATGAACCTGGGCTATTATGAATCGGGGCTTCTGATCAACAACCTGGTAAACCTTCAGCTTTATAAGATCGGCATTGGTGCGTATTACCGGTGGGGGCCCTATTCGTTCCTTTATGCCGGTGATAATTTTGCCTATAAGATCTCGATGATATTCCCGTTTTAGGGCCCGGGAGCTTTCGCTTTTCGGGTTCCTGCAAGGGACTGATTATTTAGATTATATACAAATTAATATATGTTAGTACAGTGGAAGGATAATTATTTATTTTTGTCTATATTTTATTCAGCTACATATATTTTTATCAATATCTGAATATGGAAGAAAACGATCCGATCCGCCCTCAGCAGGAGTCTGAAAAGAGCCCTTCATCAAGAAGGGATTTTCTGAAAAACCTGGGTTTGGCGGGTGTTTGTGTTGCCGCGGGAGGTGCCGCGCTCTATTCCGGGCATATTTTCGAAGCCAAAAAGGAGGGGTCAGGGGAACAACGGGTTTTGTTGACCCAGGATGGAAAACTGGTAAAGGTTGATTCGCTGGAGATTAAAGCCCATGAAAAGACCGGCACGGAGCAATACCAGTACCTGGGCCGTGAAGGGATTGCAGGCCGGCGTTGGGTGATGGTGGTCGATTTATCCCATTGCCGCAATGCACGCCGCTGTATCACAGCCTGCCAGGAAGCGCACCATCTTCGTCCGGAGCAGTATCATATCAACACGTTGCAAATGCAGGACACACCGAATACGGCTCCCTACCACATGCCCAAGAACTGCCAGCATTGCGACAATCCTCCCTGTGTCTCGGTGTGTCCGGTCGATGCCACCTACAAAAGGCAGGACGGCATCGTGCTCATCGACAATGAACGCTGCATCGGTTGCAGGTTTTGTATTGCGGCATGCCCTTATTCTGCCCGGATATTCAACTGGATCGAGCCTAAGGATGCCGCACAGGACGAAGGGCTGGATTATAACGTGGAGCTGAACGTACCTCAGAAACTGGGCACTGTATCCAAATGCCTCTTCAGCGCGGACCGGTTGCGTGAGGAAAAGTTGCCTTATTGCGTTTCGGCCTGCCCGAACGGAGTTTATTATTTTGGCGATGAAAATGAAGATGCCGTGACTAACGGGACAACGAAAGAGACGGTTCGTCTGAGTAAACTATTACGCGACAATGGCGGCTATCAGCTCATGCCGGAACTCGGTACAAAGCCCCGAGTGTACTACCTCCCTCCAAAAAACCGCCTCTTCCCGTTTGAAAACCAACCTGATGAAACACCAACCAAAGCTTGACCATCATGGCTGAAAAAGATTTTACCCTTGAAAAAATTACCGGAGATCTTACCCATCACATCAGGCTGAACAAAGGGTTCCTGGCATGGATGGGATTTCTGACAATCTCCCTGCTGGTTTGTCTTTACGCCTACTCCCTTCAGTTAAAGAACGGGTTGGGGGTAGCCGGGATCCGCGACTATGTTTCCTGGGGAATGTACCTTTCCAACTTCGTGTTCTTCGTCGCTTCCAGCCTGATCGGCATGCTGATCAGCGCATTTCTCGGACTGATCGGAATGAAATGGATCACTCCCCTGACCCGTATTGCCGAGACCATCGCCGTTGCCTTCGCGGCCGTGGCAGGACTGGTCATTGTTTCCGACATGGGGCGTCCTGAAAGGCTGGCCAATGTCTTTATTTATGCGCGGTTCCAGTCTCCCATTCTCTGGGATGTCACGGTGATCACAACCTATTTTGTCCTCAGCCTCCTCCTGCTGTTCCTGCCAATGATCGCCGATCTGGCAATTATACAGCGGAAAGTGACTACCCTTCCGGCCTGGCTCAGGACGGTTTACAAAGTTCTTTCGCTGAATTACCGTGACACTCCCGAGCAAAACAGGATCATACACCGTTCCATCAGGATCCTGCTCATCCTGATCATTCCTGCGGCATTATCCATCCATACCGTGACCTCATGGCTTTTCGCCGTGACCTCCCGGGCAGGATGGGACAGTACCATCTTCGGCCCCTATTTCGTTTCCGGCGCCTTTGTTGCCGGTACCGCGGCTGTAATCCTGGCCATGTTCTTCTTCAGAAAGAATTATAAACTTTCGGATTATCTCACCGACCTTCATTTCAACAACATGGGGAAAGTCCTTGCAACCGTATCGCTGGTTTACCTGTACTTTAACCTTAATGAGTTCCTTGTTCCCGGTTATAAACTTAAAAGGGCTGATGCCGTTCATCTTCATGAGCTTCTTGCCGGTAAGGATGCCCTGTTATTCTGGTTCGTCCAGATCGGCGGGCTCCTCCTTCCGATTCTCTTCATGCTGTTCCGTAGGTTCCGGAAACCGGTTCCCATCACCATCATTGCGGTTGCTGTACTGATCGCCGCCTGGTTCAAACGGTATCTCATTGTCATCCCGACACAGGAACACCCATTTCTGCCGATTCAGCATATACCTGAAAACTTTCTTCACTATACCCCCACCCTGACGGAGACCTTAATATCAATCGCTCCTTTCCTGCTTGTTCTGATCATCATCACCCTGATCCTGAAGTTCTTTCCGGTAATTCCACTCCAGGAGACCGCAAAGGAAAAGGGCGTTGAACCGTTTATTTTCGATTAACCACCACAATCTGTAACCTATGCGAAAAAGGAATTTGTTCATCGTTCTCACGGGTCTTACACTATCCTTCCCTTTCATGGGAATGAGCCAGACCTGGGATGTTCCCGCGGATCAGAAAGAGGTGGTTGCCCCTTTTAAATTCACCCCCGGAATACAAAAACAGGGAGAACAGATTTATTCAAAAAACTGCCATTCCTGTCATGGAAATCCGGGAAAGAATGATTGGGCAAAGCTCACACCTCCTCCCGGTGATCTATCCGCGGTTAAAGCCCAGCAGCAAACGGATGGAGAATGGTTTTACAAGATCACCACCGGGAAAGCCCCGATGCCGGAATTCCGCAATGTACTCAGCGAAGATGAGCGCTGGTGGGTAGTGGCATTTCTCAGGTCATTCAATCCCGGGTATATCCAGCCGGAACCGGTCGCCAAAAAAGTTTTCACAGGCCGGGTAGTTACCCTGAATCTGACCTTTGATTCGACACAAAAACAGGTTATTGTCAAAGCCTACGACATGCTCCAGGATAAACGGAAAGCCCCGGCCGCAGGAGTGGAGGTTGAACTCCTGGTTAAACGGTATTTCGGAAATCTGACGATGGGCAGTCCTGTAACGACCAATACGCAGGGCATTGCGAAATTCACATTCCCCGGGGATCTGCCGGCGCAACGTGATGGGTTTTCCGAACTGGTGGCACGGGTTCTTGATCCGAAAGGCCTGATGCAAACCACCCCCGATACATTAAGAATCGCTGCCGGGAAATCGAATGATCAGCCTTCGCTTCTCGAAACACGGGCCTGGTGGTCGGTCCGTTCAAAAGCTCCGGTCTGGATCATCCTTACCTATACCCTGTCGGTACTGATCGTCTGGGGATTCATTATTTACATTTTACTATCGATGGTAAAAATCTATAAATCGGGAAAGTTAAAATAACAACTTATGAAATCCAGAATTATACTTCTGATGGTCACGCTGCTATTGATGCGCTTTGCAGGCGGGGCCGGTCTTGTAGCTCAAAATTCGGAACAACCGGAAGCAGGGATCACAGAACATCTTGATACCATCATTCCGCAGGGCATTACCTTTAACAACGAGCAGGGCAACCCGGTACAACTGAAAAGCCTCATCACCAGGCCAACCATTCTGAGCCTCATTTATTATGATTGTCCGGGAATCTGTCCGGCTATTCAATCGGGAGTTTCAGAGGTCATCGAAAAGATGGGACTCATTTTGGGAAAGGACTATCAGGTTATAACGGTCAGTTTCAACAGCCTTGATACGCCCGCGGATGCGGTTGAAAAAAAGAAAAACTATCTTCGTGAACAAAGCCGGCAACGTCCCGGCGACTGGATTTATCTGACGGGTGACAGCGCCAACATTTACGCGCTGACGAATACCGTCGGCTATTTTTTCAAGCCCGTCGGAAATGATTTCATGCATCCTTCCTGCATCATCATACTGGCTTCCGGCGGTAAGGTAACCCGGTACCTGTATGGAACTTCATTTCTTCCGTTCGATGTCAGAATGGCCCTGGCCGAAGCCCAGAAAGGGCAGTCGCGGCCCACCATCAACCGGGTCCTCGAGTTTTGTTTCAGCTATGATCC
>JAQWBQ010000079.1 GCA_028706295.1 Bacteroidales bacterium | reverse complement strand
ACAGGAGGGATGGTTATAAAAAAAGGCGGCCTTTCGAGCCGCCTTTTTTGTTTCGTGGTTTTCCCTTTATTTCGTGGGTTCCCACCATAGTTTGGTCGACATCAGGTCTCCACCTACGGCAGCGGCCGCTGCAGTTGCATTGGCGCCGTTAACGGTGAATTCCTGTTGCGGATAGGTTAAACGACGCGGGATGTCGTTGAGGGTTACCAATGGAATGAAATCAATCAGTGAACCGTCGGTTGCCACGCTGGTATGTTCACCCGGTTTCAGCATGTAGCTGGGTTGACCGGTTCTGCGGTACTCAGCCCATGCCTGGTATCCCTGGTTGTAGAAAGCCAGATATTTCTGGGTGAGAACGGTTTCCTTGGTAGCTGCGGGTAAGGCTGACAAAAATTCTTCCACTGAAGCATTGTAGTCGGCGACCCAACTGGCATCACGACCTTCCAGTTCGACACAGATATCTCTCCAGTGTTCCATGGAGGCGCGAACGCCATGCTCATAATGTTCCTGTGAAAAGCTGTTAAGCTCCGAAAGCATAAACTCAACTTCGGCAGCTTCCATAAATACGGGGGCATATTTTGCGTTCAGGATTACGATAGCGGTATTAACATTATATGCGGCGGCGCCGTAAAAACTCGGGCACCATTTTTTTGCCCAATACTGCTGTGTTTGTCCTTCGGTCATACCGTACGGCATACCGATGTATCCCATCGAAGCATTACGGATTCGTGAATAGATCTGAAGGCGGGGGTCAACCATTCCATGGAAGGGGTTGGGTTTAGCGTTCAGGGTATCGTCGACGCCCTTCAGAAGATTGACCAGGGTTTTGCAGGTAGTGAAGTCATTACGTGCATTGGTCCAATAAGCGTCATACAGGGGAGAGTTATTCGGAGCCTGGCCGATATAGGGGAACTTGGCATTCTCCATATTGGAAAGGATCAGTCCGTCTTCGCCCACTTCTTCAAATATGGCTTTTGCGGCGGCATAGTTGTCGGTGGCCGACATACGCATGGCAACGCGTAAGCGCAGGGAGTTTCCGAATTTCTTCCAGAGACCCATATCGCCACCATAGATGTTATCTCCTGAAAGGAATCCGGGAGCATCCAGGTTGATCCGGTCGACGGCGGTTTTAAGTTCCGTTAGGAAATTGGCATAGATCGCCTGCAGTTTATCGTATTTCGGCGTGTAGATCGGTGCTTCGGCGTCGCCCTGGAAGGCTTCCTGGTAAGGAATATCGCCCCAGGTGTCGGCCATGATCTGCATAGCCCATACTTTCAGGATGGTCGCAACGGCGATCTGGTTCTGGTTATCCCCATAAGCGCCGGCCTTGGCCTTGGTTTCGGGATTCGTGTTCAGGTCGATGATCTCAACGAGGTTCTTCACATCGTGATAAATCAGTCGCCAGTACTGATTATTGATATTCTGACGAATTGCAAAACGATCCTCGGAAGGATAGTTTCGCTGGCACCAGTACTGGGCCCAGAGCATGCTCTGACGGCCGCCCCACCACTCATCATAGATGTCGTCGCAAAGGCCTTTCATAGCCCCGGTTAAAAGGGTCGGAGTTCCAACTTCAGCGGGCTGATTTGGATTCTCATCGATTTTGTCGAAGTTTTTGGTACAGCTCATCACGAAAACCGCCAAAAACAACCCAAGTGTAAGTTTTATTATCGTTTTCATATTTTGTTCCTTTCAAGATTAAAAGTTAAAGCCAACATTGAAACCAAAGGTCCTGAGAGATGGTAACCCTGCACCTTCAATTCCCTGGATGTTTCCGGAGCTTGAGTTCTGTTCAGGATCGATTCCCTTCATGGCGGTTCCGAAGGTTGCCAGATTTCTGCCAAAGAGGCCGATTTTGAGGTTGTGGATCGGGCCGGTAAGTTTTGCCGGGATCGTATAGGATAAGGTCACTTCACGCAATTTGATGTAATCAGCATCCAGCACATTCTGCGCGGCAGGGCCGTTGTAATGATCGGTTGTCCAGGTATAGGCATCAATGGTCTCGTGGTTCACGCCGGTAACCTGAGCGGTTCCGTCGGGATTGTAAATGACTTTTCCGTCATCACCATATTTTGCGACCATGGCGTCGATCACGACACCGTTTTCACGGATTCCGTTCTCAGCCGATTCCTTGAGAATACCCGTGTAGGTACCCCACATCTTGGTGGTGGAGAAGAATTTTCCGCCAACCTGGATGTCGAACAACACGCGCAGATCGAAACCGAAGATTTTAAATTCATTTCCGATACCAAGGTTGAAATCGGGCAGTATGGTTCCAAGCGGTTTCACGGCCGATGAAAGGTACCGTCCGTTGGAGCCAACCACTTTATTTCCGTCGGAATCGTAAACGAAATCGGTTCCCATGAGCTGTCCGTATTCTTGTCCAACAGCAGCATTGACGGTAACGTTAAACGGACCTACACCCAACTGGAGGTTATCGATACCTTCGATCAGTTCAACAACCTGGTTGCGGTTACGTGAAAAGTTAGCAGTGAAGGTCCACTCAAAATTTTGCTTCACTTTTACAGGAACAGCGGTCAGGAAGATTTCATATCCCTTGTTGGTGATTTCGCCGGCATTCAGCACCTTGAACGAGTATCCCGAAGCGCCTGAAATGGCAACCGGAATGATCTGGTCGTTCGAGATCTTGCTGTAATAGGTGAAATCAACACCCAAACGGTTCTGCAGAACCCTTAATTCGGCGCCAAGTTCCCAGGATTTGGTGGACTCGGGTTTCAGTTCGGGGTTGTTCAGTGTAGTGGGGAGGGTATAAAGCCCGTAAGGCGGGAAATGGTAAGGATTACCGTCAACATCGGTGAAGTTCGAATAGGTCAGCAGAGTGCGGTAAGGATCGGTATCGTTACCTACTTTTGCCCAACCTCCTCTGATTTTTGCAAAACTCAGCCATTTGGCTTCTTTCAGAGCGGGAAGTTCCGAAACAACCCAGCCCAATGAGAAGCTGGGATAGAAATAGCTGTTCTTGTCGGCCGGCAGGGTTGATGACCAGTCGTTACGACCAGTGATATCTAAATACAACATGCCTTTCCATCCCAACGATACGCTTCCGTATAAGCTGTTGATGCGTTTCCATGATTTGTAATCGCTTGCTACGTTGGTAAGGGCATTGCTGAGGGTATAAAGTTCCGGAATGATCAGTCCGCCGATGGTTGCGCCTGCATTCATCTTGTAGGTGCGGTCCATCATGTTTCCTCCGAAAGTGGCATTCAAACGGAAGTCTTTTGCAAAGGTCTTGTCGACCAGGAAGAGGAACTCGGCATTTAGCTCGGAGTTCTGACGAACGGTTTCGCGGTAGGATGACTGGGAAGCCGATCCGATGGCGACGCGTTCCTGGATACGGAATGAATAGTTATCAAGATTGACTTTTCCCTGGGCCCTTAACCAGCTGGTGATCTGCCACGACAGACCAACGTTTCCGTAATAACGGTCACGTTTGTCGTTCTGGTAATTCATGTTACGATCCCAGTAAGGGTTGTTTGAATAAGCCGGTGTGGGATCATCCATGGAGGTACGGTTCCATGAACGCTGGCTTCCGTCGGGATTGATGTAGCTTTTCTGATCCATCATATCGAGCTGACGCTGTCCCCACTGGTTGAAACGTTCAACGGGGTTCACATCGCCGTATCCAACCTCGGGACGACCTTTGGTTTTGGTGCTGATATAATTCATGTCGGCAAAAGCCCTGAGATCTTTGGTCAGGTTCAGGCTGGCGCTCAGATTGACCGTGTATTTGTCGAGGGTCGATTTGGGCATATAACCTGATGAGTTGAAGGTACCGAGAGCCAGACGTACCTGGGCTTTATCGGTGCCGCCGGTGAAGGCAACGTTGTTGGTCCAGCCGATCCCCGTGTTGAAGAAGGATTTTACATCATTTTTAGGAGCTTTCCATTCAATCGATTTTCCGTAGTGTTCGGTATCCCATGCATCAAAGCTGTAATAGGGACGATAATAAATGGGCTGGTTTTCATAAGCGGTACCGGTGAGGTCGATGTCATAACCTTCCAGATATTTACCTGCGGTCAGGTTGTAGGCCGGACCGAAACTTTCGTCAATTCCGTAATCCATGCCGAGGTCGAATGACTGGTAAGAACCGTCGGGAGCAGGAACTTTATAATATCCCTGGTCGTCATCGTAAGTTTTGATTTCCCAGGTTGCATCCAATCCGCCGTTACCTCCGCCGTAATCATTTTGATATTCGGGCAGGTAGGCGACTTGTTCAAAGCTGAGACCAGTGCTGAATTCAATACCGATCTTTTTGCCTTTTTGCTGTTCGCCTTTTTTGGTGGTGATCAGGATGACGCCGTTGGCAGCGCGCGAGCCGTAAAGAGCGGCAGCATTTGCACCTTTAAGTACGGAGATCGAAGCGATGTCATCGGGATTGATGTCCTGGGCCATGTTACCATAGTCATAACCACCGGCGCCACGGGCCGTGTTGGTGGTATTGAAGTCGCTGTTGTCGATGATAGTTCCGTCGATAACAAACAACGGCTGGTTGTTCCCGGAAATCGAGTTGATACCGCGGATCAGGATACGGGATGATCCTCCCATATTTCCGGAAGCAGCAGTAACCTGCACCCCGGCAACACGTCCTGAAAGTTGGTTGATTACGTTTGCGGTTCCGTCGGTCTGAAGTTCACCGCCTTTAACATCCTGAACGGCATAACCGAGGGCTTTCTTCTCCCGGGTTACACCCAGTGCGGTGACCACAATCCCTTCAAGTTCCTTGACGCTGGCCTGAAGTACCACATTCACGACATCTTCTGTTCCCAGAATGATTTCCTGTGTCTGCATACCAACATAGGAAACAAGAATGGTGTTTTTGTCCTTTGGCACATTCAGCGTGTACTTGCCGTCAACATCCGTGATGGCTCCTACTGCTGTGCCTTTAACGAGAATTGTAGCCCCTGGAATGCCGGATCCGTCATCAGCACTTGTGACCTTGCCAGTGAGGGTTCGCTGGGCATGGGCAACCTGCAACCCTATGAAAAGCATAAGGGCGAGGAAAATTGTAAACTTTCTCATACAATTTGATTTTTGTTAGTAAATGTGTTAATAATCAGTAAATTATAAATATAATACGTTGAAGATGCCGTAGTTGCGGCATCTTATATATATGGAGACAGATTGCAGTTTGATCCATATCTCAATGCAATTTTAAGCATTACTTTTCACCTTACCAAGCAGAATTGAATAAAATTTTGTTTTTTATTAAAAAAATTAATTACCCGATAAATTTCTCTGTTAGGAACAAGCCATAACACCGGCGGTCAGGACCGATTTTATCAATGGTACTTTCTGATAAAAACCCCGAAAAGAATGGGCAACAGGATGTAGAGGAGTACCGTGATTACTGTGTAAGCGGGGTTGAACAACTGGTACAATGCAATGATCAGGCAGGAAACGGAAAGGATCAGGTATCCGCTTTTTTTCAGCCGCCAAATTCCTGTTATTCCAAATCCTGCGATCAGGTGCAATGCCAATCCCGAGACCATGAATATCCTGATCTCTGCAGTAGTGAAAGCAGTTGCTGAAAGGTACTGGTTTGTTACCTTCATGATCCATCCGGCCTCGAAAATTCCGGCAAGAAAAAACAGGGTGAGCACTCCGAAAAAAATCCAGGAAAAAATACACAGGAGCGAAAGCAGCAAAGGCCGTTCGTCCCGTTTTAATTCCCTTGATTTGACCGGTTTGATCCCTTCTTCCATTGACTATTTCATTATTTTCAGATGGATTCCGTAAAGCAGGATGAAGATTCCGGAGAACATCAGGTCGGCCAGGCCGGGGCTTCGCTGATGCAGAAAATACATCGGAGCAATGATCAACAGGATTTGGCAGATCGTATAGATATGGAACCCGGTCTTTTTCAGGTTCATCATCAGGATGGCGCCTGCGAGCGAGCCGGCATAAAGGATTGCTGAAACCAGAAAGAAAAGGGGTGAGGCTTCCGACAGAATGTCCATCCCCGGGATATTGAATTTGACGGCAAACTCCTGGGCCATCTGGACAAAAGTTTCGTAGAATCCGGCAATGACAAGGCTGGAGAATAGATTCATGCCGCTTCCAATAAAGGTAAGGATGCAGATGACAGTCAGCAGGGTAGGCCTTTTGGGATCAGTCTCCGGAAGAGGCAATTGGTTGTATTCATCCATGGGATCAGGCTCCGAATTTTGTCTTATCGCCGGAATAAACCGAATTCCCGAAACCCAGGATCGGGATAAAGATAAACCTGAAAAAGAATAATCCGAGGGTGAATCCGGAGCTCTTGCCAAAGCTTTTAGCCAGTCCGTCGAGGATGATAATGTAGATAATTAGGTTGACGAATGGGATGAGCATGAGCAGGATGTACCACCAGGGTTTGCCTGCGATTTTTATTCCGATCAGGTAATTATAGATCGGGATAATGGCTGCCCATCCGGGTTCCCCGGCCTTTTCAAACATAAACCATGCGCCAACGATTTCAACGACTATTGCCATGATTCCGAAGAGAATAATGGGGATGATCAATGCGGCCAACGCGGCCCACATCGGACAGGAATGTACAATTTCCATAGCTATCACTTTTTGGTTTATAAATACCGGGGAAGGAATTTCCTCCCCCGGAATGATTAAGCATTGTTACGCAAGAGGACCGACGATTTTCTCCACTTCATCAAGAATTTCACACGATTTTACCAGTTCCTTCATGGTGTTATGGTCGGGGTAGAGCGGGCGGTCGATATCGAGGAATGCCACATGTTTCCGGATCACCTCTTTGGCCCGTGTGGTACCGGTTCCGAATTTATATTCGCGGAAGTCCAATGCCTGGGCTGCGGCCATAAATTCGATACCAAGGATACCATAAGCGTTGTCGAGTATCTGGAAGTTCTTCAGTGCGGTGTTCATTCCCATCGAAACGAAATCTTCCTGGTCGGCCGCTGCCGGGATCGATTGGATCGAGGCGGGCATCGAAAGGATGCGCTGTTCTACGATCTGCATATCGGCGGTGTACTGGCTGAGCATCAGTCCGCTGAACATACCGGCGCCTTTGGTAAGGAAGGCGGGGAGACCCACGCTCAGGGCCGGGTGGTTGAGGCGGTTCATGCGGCGTTCGCTCATCACGCTGACCATAGTGATGCAGTAGCCGGCCATGTCCATCGGAACCGACACGGGCGATCCCTGGAAATTGGCTCCGGAGAGTTGCAGGTTTTCATCCGGGAAGAAGATGGGGTTGTCGCCCACGCCGTTGAGTTCGATCTCCACCTGCGAACGGGCGTATGCCAGCGCATCGTGCGCGGCGCCGATCACCTGCGGAGTCGACCGCATGGAGTAGGCATCCTGCACCTTGCATTTTACCTTCAATTCGGCCAGGTCGCCGCCATTCACGCACTTACGGATGGCAGCGGCGCTGCGAACGGCCCCCTTGAAGCCCCGGATCTCATGGAGTTTTGGATTATACGGACGCATGTTGGCCTTCATGGCTTCGAGCGACATGGAGGCGGCGATCTCGGCCTGTTTCAGCCAGTTGTTGGCATCATACAGGAACAGGGCGCTCATGGCCGTGAGCACGTTGGAGCCGTTGATGGTGGCCAGCCCGTCGCGGGCTTTCAGTCCCGGGACCGGGATGCCGGCAGCACTGAGCGCTTCCTTGCCGGTAAGGAGTTTCCCCTGGTAATAAGCATGCCCTTCGCCCATCATCAAGAGGGCGATCTGCGACATCGGGGCCAGGTCGCCGCATGCTCCCACCGATCCTTTCTGGCAAACGTATGGGGTAACACCCTTGTTGAGCATGTCGACCAAGGTTTGCGTGATCTCCAGACGGGAGCCTGAATTGCCATGGGCATGCACGTTGATGCGGCCCAGCATGGCACCACGCACCCATTCGATGGGCATCGGGTCACCGATACCTGCGGCATGATTGTAAATGAGATATTTCTGGAAATCCTTGACCTGTTCATCGTTCAGCACAACTTCGGAGAATTCACCGATACCGGTATTGACGCCGTACATGATCTCGTGGGCTTCTATTTTTCTTTCGAGCATCGCGCGGCATTTGTGGATGCGCTCAATGGCTTCAGGATGTAATTCGACTTTCTGGTTGTGGCGGGCGACGTTCACTACATCTTCGATCGTGAGGCCGGAACCTTTTATGATTAATGTCATTTTTTTATTGTTAAAGGGTTGAAATGTAATCGTTTAATTTTATTTGTTGCAGAGACAAAGGCCTGCTTTGTCTCTATGACATGCCCGGTATTGTATTTGAGACAAGGCATGTGTTGTCTCTACATGAATTCTGCCCCGATAATCATGCTTCGGGGACAGAGGATCGCCGATGCCCAGGTGCGTTTGAGGGATTTTTTCATGCGTCAGAGGAATTTATAAATGATTGAATAAGTTTTCTATTGTCCATTGTCCATTGTCAATTGTCCATTGTTCATTGTCCATTGTCCATTGTCAATTGTCAATTTTCCGTATGATCTCTCCCAATGTCAGTTTTTCCTGCTCGCCGCTGTGCATGTCCTTGAGGGTCAGCAGGCCCGACTTCATTTCATCATTTCCGATCAGCACGACAAACGGGATGTTTTTCCGGTTGGCATATTCCATCTGTTTTTTGATCTTCACCGGGTCGGGATAGAGTTCGGCCGGAATGCCGGCTTTCCTGATTACGGTCAATACTTTCAGGCAATATTTTTCCTCTTCGTTCCCAAAATTGATGAACAGTACGCGGGTTGCGGCTTTCAGTGTTTCGGGGAAGAGGTTCAGTTCGTTCATGATATCATAAATCCGGTCGGCGCCGAAGGAGATCCCCACGCCCGACATTCCCGGGAGTCCAAAAATACCGGTCAGGTTATCATAGCGCCCGCCGCCGCAGATGCTGCCCATGGTCACCCCGACGGCCTTGACTTCGAATATCGTGCCGGTGTAATAGCTCAGTCCGCGGGCCAGCGAGGTGTCGAAATTGAACCGATTGTTCAGCCCCAGTTCTTTCAGGTGCATCAGCACCGTACGCATCTCTTCCAGTCCTTTAAGACCGGTTTCGGAGCCTGAGAGGAAATTTGTAAGAATTCCAAATTTTTCATCGTTCTCACCTTCGAGTGTCAGAATGGGGGTAAGCCGTTCGATCTCTTCCCTTCCGATGCCGCGTCCGGCAAGTTCTTCCTGAACCTTCTCCAGCCCGATTTTGTCGAGTTTGTCCATGGCCACTGTGATGTCGGTCAGCTTGTCCGGCAGTCCGATGGCCTCAGCAATGCCGGCCAGAATCTTGCGGTTGTTGAGGTGGATGGTTACCCGGATTCCAAGGCAGGTAAATACTTCATCGATGATCTGAACCAACTCGACTTCGTTCAGAAGCGAATTGCTGCCGATTACATCGACATCGCACTGGAAAAATTCACGGTAGCGTCCCTTCTGCGGACGGTCGGCCCTCCATACCGGCTGAATCTGGTAGCGTTTGAAAGGGAAATAGAGTTCGTTCTGCCGCTGCACCACGAACCGTGCGAACGGGACCGTAAGATCATACCGCAGCCCTTTCTCTGCGATCATCGGCGTCATCGCCCGGAAATCCAGAAGTCTGTCGTTGCAACCAGGAATCACTTCGGCAGAACCGGATTCTATTTGCTCAGTATTTTGAATTTTGAGCTTTGAACTTTGAACTTTGAATTCACTGTTCTGAATTTCTTCTAAAAAGTTTCCCGAATTCAAAATCTTGAAAAGCAGCTTGTCTCCTTCGTCGCCATACTTGCCTAAAAGCGTCGACAGGTTTTCCATGGCCGGGGTCTCGATCGGCTGATAGCCAAAGAGCCGGAACACCCTGCGGATGTTGTCGAAAATATAATTTCGGCGCACCATCTCATCGGGAGTGAAATCGCGGGTTCCTTTGGGAATGGAAGGTTTTTGAGCTGCCACAGTCAGGTCTTTGTGCAAAAATAGGAAATCCCTTGGAAAGACAATAATTCAAAATTCAAAATTCAAAATGCAAATGTCAAAATGCAAAATGAGGGATTGGGAATTAGGGAAAAGAAAAGATATAAATTCGCACATTCGCACGTTGGAACTATATTAGCGAAGTGGGAAAAAATCAATCATTCAGTCAATCAATCATTCAGTCAATAACTTAAGTCTATGTTTACTTTAATGATTTTTGTGTTTATCATTGGCTACGCGGCTATCGCGCTTGAGCACCCGCTGAGAGTTAATAAATCGGCCACGGCATTGCTGCTGGCAGTAGTACTCTGGGTGCTGTTCGTAATTGGCGGAGAGGGAATTCTCGTAAGCAATACAGGATTCCAGGAGTACCTCCTGAAAAACCCGGACGGGAATTTTTTAGACTGGTTGTCGCACCATGCCCTGCTTGAACACCTTGGCGAGATTTCCGAGATCCTTTTCTTCCTGATGGGCGCTATGACCATCGTTGAACTGGTTGATTCCCACGAAGGATTCAGGATCATTACCGATAAAATAACGACCCGAAATAAGGTTAAACTCCTCTGGGTGATCAGCATAATTACCTTCTTCCTGTCGGCAGTGCTCGATAACCTCACCACGGCCATTGTCATGGTGGCATTGCTTCGCAAACTGATCGGCGAAAAAAAGGAACGGTGGTTCTATGCCGGCATGGTGATCATTGCCGCCAACAGCGGAGGGGCTTTCAGTCCCATCGGCGACGTTACCACCATCATGTTGTGGATCGGCGGACACGTGACCACCGTCAACATCATCCTGAAAACATTTGTTCCGAGCGTCCTTTCGATGGTGATCCCACTGGCCCTGATCTCCCTGTCCATGAAAGGGAATATTGAAAAGGTGCCGCAGAAAACCACCGACCACGGACATGATCCTACGACAAAATTCGAACGGAACCTGGTATTTTACCTTGGCATCGGTTCACTGTTATTTGTTCCTGTCTTTAAGACCATCACCCATCTGCCTCCGTATATCGGCATCCTGTTGGGTCTTAGCGTACTCTGGATCGCGACAGAGATCATGCACAAATCGAAAAATGAAGAGTTCAAGGCTAAAGTGACTGTGGCAAATGTGCTTCGCAGAATAGACACCCCCAGTGTGTTGTTCTTTTTAGGAATCCTGCTGGCGGTGGCATCTCTTCAGACTGTCGGTCACCTGGACCTTTTAGCTAAAACACTGGACAAGCATGTGGGCAACTTGTATGTAATCAACGTCATTATCGGGCTTCTTTCAGCCGTTGTGGATAATGTACCACTGGTGGCAGGCGCCATGGGGATGTACCAGAACACCTTCGTTCCCGACCATTATTTCTGGGAAATGCTGGCTTACTGCGCCGGAACCGGAGGCAGTATCCTCATAATAGGTTCAGCTGCCGGCGTAGCGGTAATGGGCATGGAGAAGATCGATTTTATCTGGTACCTCAAAAAGATTTCTCTCTGGGCCCTGATCGGCTATTTAGCCGGTTCCATTGCCTACTGGGCCATGAGTGTGTTCATTTTCCATGCTTAGGGGAGAAGGCCAGGCAAGTGATATATATTTTTTTCATATATTTGGAAAAATTTTGTTGTATCATGAAATCCTGCCTCTCACTGCCGTTATCACACCTCATCTTGATGGTGTTGCCTTTCCTACCGGTGTTTTCATTTTGCCAGAAAAAATTTTCTTTCGAAAAAGTCACGCTCAATGAGATGACCATGAAGTGTTGTCCGTTCGATACAACCGCCGGGGCCATGGTACTCGGTGATGTCGGTACGACCTATTTTGTCTATGATGACAACATTGGCTTCTATATGATCTATGAACGAATGGTGCGGATCAAGATCTTCACCAAGGATGGTTACCAGGAGGCCGACTGGGTAATACCCATCTATCACACCGACCAGAAGGAGGAGGGAATTACGGATTTCAAGGCCAGGACTTATAACCTCGATGGTGACAAGATCAGCGAGACAAAGCTCAAGGATGAGTCGGTCTTCAAGGAAGAAGAGGACCTTTACCAGCTCAACTACCGTTTCACCTTTCCGGCTGTAAGGGAAGGTTCGGTTATCGAACTGAAATACAAAATTAAAACACAGTTTTTTCACCATTTTCGGGGTTGGCAATTCCAGTGGGATATTCCTGTTCAGTGGAGTGAATACACGGTGATGATCCCCCAATATTTTCATTATGGCCGGCAAACCTATGGCTACCTTCCTTTTGTCATCAACGAGGTGACCGGCCGGCCCAACTCGATCCGGGACATCCAGGGTGGCAAAAATGCGATCCATTACGACGACAACATATTGCACCTGGCTGCAAGGAATATTCCTGCCATCAGGGAGGAATCGTTTGTAAACTCGCTTGACAACTATACACAGAGGGTTGAGTTTTCATTACACTCTTACCAGTTTCCCGACCAGGTCTTTGTAAAAGTCAACACCTCGTGGGAGCAGATCACCGAGGACCTGATGCGGGCTAAGGATTTCGGAGGGACGTTGAAACGGAGCGGTATCGTTAAAGACATGGCCGGCACTATCCTGGAACAAACTGATGACCCTTTCCGCAGGATGCTCCTTGCCCGGGAAATGATTTGCGACATGATGCAATGGAACGAGAAGTACTCCATCTATCCGACTACAAACCTGAAAAAAGCGATGGAGAAAAAATCAGGGAACTCTGCCGACATCAACCTGCTGATGCTGATGTTGATGAAAGAGCTGGGATTGGAGGCAAATCCGGTTCTTCTCAGTACCCGCGGCCATGGCCTGGTATCGGAGTTCGGCCCGACGATATTGCACATGAACAATGTGATCGCTCTGGTCAGGATCGGCAACAAGGACTACCTGCTCGATGCCACCCGTCACTGGCTGCCGTTTGATATGCTGCCATTACAGTGTCTTAACGGGAAAGGCCTGGTGATAGGGGAGGAGGGCATCCGCTGGGTGCCTTTACTGAACAATGAGAAATACAACCGGATCATGTTTGCCAATTTTACGATAGGCGATGATGGAACACTCTCCGGGACCCTGGAATCGTGGTTCAGTGGTTACGACGCGGGGATGTACCGGAACCAGCTTGCAAAGGAAGGGAAGGAGAAGTTCAGTGAATCACTGAAAAAGGGTTTTAAGAACTGGGAGGTGGATGAGATCACCATTACGAACTCCGACAGCATTTCTGAGCCATTCAAAACCGGGTTAAAAATTACCAGTCAGGACATCGCCATGGCAAGCGGCGATATGATCTACCTGCCAGCCATGGCCGGATTGGGCATGACTCAAAATCCATTTGTACAGGAAAACAGGTTCACACCGATCGATTTCGGTTGTCCGGTAAAAGATAACTATGTGTTCACATTCACCATACCGCCGGGTTATAAAGTTGAATCAATACCCGCAAATGCAAGACTGGAATTGCCGGAAAAAGCCGGCTCATTCAGATTTTTCATCACTGCCGAAGGGAATATAATAAAAGTCAACAGCCAGTTTTCAATCACCAGGACTCAATTCCTGCCCGGCGATTACAAGAACCTGCGGGACCTTTACACGCAGATGATCGCCAGGCAGGTCCAGCAAATCGTTCTGAAAAAGAGTTGAGTCATGCATACCCGAATGTTAATCCTCTTCCTCTTTTGCGTTGCATCGACCCACGCTCAGGAATTAAAATACCCCCTGTTCACGATTGACCCCGCTCTGAAAAAGGATGCAGCGGCGGTTGTAAGAAAGTATGAGTTTTCACTGGAGATCCATTCATTGCATTCTGAGACGATAACCACCCGAAAAGCCGTGACCATCCTGAAGGGCGATGTTGCAGAAATGGCCAATGCCATGGTCATATACAACAACTGGTCGGATGTGGAACGTTTCGAGGGTGCGATCTATGACGGTTCAGGCCGGTTAATCCGCAAACTGGGGCGGAAGGATATTCAGGACATAAGCGCTATTGAGAACGGCATTCTCTACTCCGAGGAACGTGCCCAGGTGATTCGCCCGCTGGTGCCGGCCTATCCCTATACCGTGGAGTACGAGATCAGGCAATCCTTCCGTAAGATGCTTGCCTATCCCACCTGGATCGTTCAGCCCGCCTTTGGTGTGGCTGTGGAGTCAGCGACCCTGACAGTCAATGCCGCTGAAGGACTTCTGCCAAGATCCAGGCCGGTGAACCTGCCTCAGGATATAATTACCGGCGGCGACGGCAGAACAACGATCACCTGGGAGGTGAAAAACATTCCTGCCCTGACAGAAGAACCCTTGTGCCCGCCTGTAACTGATCTCTCGCCGCTGGTGATGTTTGAGCCTGCAGAATATGACGTGAAGGGCTACAGCGGTAACTTCAGCTCCTGGAAAAGCCTTGGAGCATGGCACGCGGCGCTTAACGAAGGCCGTGGGGAACTGGCACCCGAAACCATTACACGGGTGCGTTCGCTGGTGGATGGAGTTGACAGGATTACCGAAAAGGTTCAAAGGATTTACCGTTACATGCAATCGACCTGTCGTTATGTGGCTGTCAATACGGGCATCAGTGGGATCCAGCCTGAAAAGGCCGAGACAGTGGCCCGACTGGGATATGGCGATTGCAAGGGTCTGGTCAATTATACCCAGGCATTGCTCAGGGTAGCTGGTATTCCCTCTTTTTACACCCTGGTAAGAGCAGGAAGGGATGCCGAACCGGTACAGGCCGACTTCCCGGGCGACCAGTTCAACCACATCATCTTATGTGTGCCGGCCGGTAGTGACACAATCTGGCTTGAATGTACTTCGATGCGACAGCCCTTTGGATTCCTTGGGAACTTCACCGACGACCGTGCTGTTCTTTTGGTTACTCCTGAAGGTGGAAAACTTACCCGTACCCCTGTTTACCCGAAAACGCATAACACCTGCGCCAGAATGATCCGGGCAACGGTTGATTCGCAAGGGAATTCAAACGTATCACTCTGCTCGGAATACCGCGGCCTCCAGGTGGAACCGGTTTGGGAAATGAAATACCAGGATATTGTTGAACAAAAGGAGTCAGCAAAAAACCGGTACAAAATCCCCGGGATTGTTTTCAAAAACATTACTTACGATACGATCGACCAACCCCTGCCGGGAGTGACTGAACGGGCAGAGGCCACAGTGCCACGCTTCGCCTCCTTCACCGGTAATCGCATGTTTCTGCCACTGTGGCTTTTCATGGACAGCCCCGGAACTTATCCCAAACCCGATTCCAGGAAGTTTGACTTTATCAGGACCTTTGCCTACATGGATGCCGACACACTGTTGATGGACTATCCCGCAGGTTATACCGTTGAAAGCTTGCCCTCGCCGGTTTCCCTCGAGACCCGGTTCGGAAAATACAGCATGAAAGCTGAAAGTAACGGCAACAGTTTAAAAGTAATACGCCGGGTGGAGATGGAAAAGGGCCGGTTCCCGGCTTCCGAATTCAGTGCATTCGCAGAGTACCTTCGCCAGATCTCTAAAGCCGATAAATCAAAGATCGTTTTAATAAAAACAGCACCCTGACCGGGAATGTCAAACCCCTCATATTCCTCCCTTGCCATGCTCCAATAAACTCAGGACCGGGTATTTAAGCTTGAATAAAGAACCCTTTAACCTTCATCCTGAAAACAAAGTGCTCCTGAGTTGCATTCGATGTGGTCGTAAGATATTCCCGGGAAAATAAACCTCCTTCCGTATGTGCTCAGTCACCTACAATGGAATGCTCCGGGTTGCGGAATGACCTGGATAATCGATGGCCGTCACCTGCAG